>JALSGQ010000038.1 GCA_026982665.1 Hyphomicrobiales bacterium
GCCTCATTATCGGCTGCTGGTGCACCGGCACATGGCGCTGGAGCCTGTGGCGCTGGACGAGGACATTCGGCGCGTGGCGGAAGCGGCGCAGCGGCTGGGCGGAGACTACATCGGCTGGCGGGCCGAGTGTGCCAGCCGATGAAGCATGCCGATGGTTGATGGTTGATATCGCCCAAGGGAGCAGTCGCGAAAGGCTGTCAGCAGATCTGCTTCGTCGAACGTGAACAATTAGCCCTGTGGGGCTGCGGGGATTGTTTGCCGCCGTTGTGCAAGGCCGAACAGGCATATCTGGATGAGGCGCAAAAGAAGCTGGGCAATGAAGCGCCGCAACAGGCGGAAGTTGTAGCCGACGGCAGCCAGGATGGCGTTGATGGAATCGCCCATCCGGTGTGCCAGGTAGTTGCGCCCCATCCGGTGCTCGGCCTTCAGATGCCCGATGACCGGCTTCACCGCTGCCCTTTGCTTCATCAATCGCCTGATGGCCTTGCTCATGTGTCGTTTCTGGCCGTCCACAAAGACCTTGAACTTCCATGGGTTGGGCAGCTTGTGGCCGCGATAGCCGGCATCGGTCAGCACCCGCTGCACCGGTGCCCCCACCAGCCGCTCGATCTCTGGCAACACCGTGCGCAGCGCATGGCCGTCATGGGGCTTGCCCGGCAGCGCCAGCCATGGTCATGGCCCCGCATGCACCACGAACTGGCCACCCTGTGAACGCCTGATGGTGGTGGCCACCGAAACCTTCACCCTAAAGCACCAGCGGTGCAGGCACGACGCAGGGTTGACGTGTTGCATTGCTGCGCTGGCTGTAGCGCCACCGCCAGCCCTCGTGCAGGCTGCGGCCCCGCCGCCTTGTGGCTCTTGCCCTTGCCGATGCATTCCACCTCCGGCGCGTGCAACGCATACACATGCCGCCCCTTGCCATCACGTGGCTTCTGTGTGCGCACCCGCTCGGCCTGCCATAGCTCCCTGCGGAAGATGTCCTGCAGTGCTGCATCCCCGGCAATTTGCCGTTCAATGTCCCTGATCACCCGCCCCAGCCACGTCTTCAGCTTGCGCAACTCCCGTCTTGCCCGCCTGAACTGCTTCGCATGGGCGTAGCGTTGCTGCTTGATCAATGCCTTCTTGCCAACCCGAACATGGCTCTGCCGCAGCTTCAATCCGTGCTTCTTCGCCAGCTTCACCAGCCGCTCCCGCGCCCTGTATGCCAGCTTCGCATCGGTGGGATGAGCGACGTTCTTCTCCTGCGCCGTGGTGTCCACCACCACCTGCGTGAACGCGCAAGGCTTCGCCGCGCCCAGGCGCACCGCACACGCCAGGCTCTCCTGCAACAGCACCTGCATCTTCTCCTCCCTCAGCCGCTGACGCCAGCGGGTCAGCCCGACGCGGGCAGCGGCATGGATCATGCATGCCCGGTTCGACAAAAAATCCGAGAGAAAACACTGGCGCTGCTGCACGCTGGCACACCAGGTGTGCGATCAAGGGGCAGCTCGTGCCGGAAAAACGCTGCGCCGCAGAAGTATTTGGTAACAGGGGTTCTCCACAAAACGGCGGCACACTTCCTCGTCGGACAGGTCATCCATGTACTTGATGATGTGCAGCCCCGCCATCAGCCGCGTCGGCAAAGGCGGATATCCCGGCCCGTCCCCGATACAGCGCACCGACCTCTCGCGCCCGGAAGTCCCAGTCAATCGACTGCGCCAGCACAACCAGAGGATGCTTCATGTCGATGATCTGATCCAGTCGCGCCCGGAACAGGTCATGCTGGCCTGTCTGCACCGGTTCCTTCGGCTTGCTCATGATCCACCTCCCCGCTCCTCTGCAAGGAGAGAGAATCACAACACGCTGGTCAAATTGCAAGGAAATGGCACCAAAAAGGGCCACTCCTTGCAAACAACAACACCTGGATGGTGGAAAATTTGTCGTATCCTCAACGTGATGGGGATGCTTCACGTTCGACTGCTTCACGCTCGGCAAAAAGAATGCCTCCCGTTTACGGGAGGCATTCCGAAGCATGTTTCACATGTGCGGCCATGCCAGGCATGGCGGCAATGGCTCGTCAGGGCACGTCATTCAGCAGGCACCACGGAGACGAACTTGCGTCCGCCGCGGCTGGTGTGGAACTTCACCGAACCTTCCACCACCGCGAAGATGGTGTGATCCTTGCCCATGCCCACGCCACTGCCGGGATGCCACCGGGTGCCGCGCTGGCGGATGATGATGTTGCCCGGAATCACCCGCTCGCCACCAAACTTCTTCACGCCCAGGCGCTTGCTCTGCGAGTCGCGGCCGTTGCGCGACGAACCGCCAGCCTTCTTGTGTGCCATCGTTCCGTCTCCTCTTTATCCGGCGCGGCGGGCTGCATGCGAGAGCCGCCCACGCCACAACCTCACTTCTTGTCTTTCTTCTCGTTCTGCGCGGCCTTCTTCTGGTCCACCTTGGCGCGCGGGGGCTTGCCGGCCATCAGCTCCTTCGCCTGCTCGATCCACTCCTCGCGCTCGATGCGGCCACGCAGGTTCAGCTTCTCGTCCAGCTCCTTTGCCGCTTCCGGCGTCAGCTCGGCAATCTGCCGGAAGGTGGTGATGCCGGCCTCGCGCAGCTTCTTCTCCAGCACCGGGCCAACACCGGAGAGCAGCGAGAGATCATCCTCGCCCTTCGCGTTCTTGTTGGCGGCGGCCGCCGGGGCCTCGGCCGTGTCGCCCTTCGGGGCGGCTGCCTTCTTCTCTGTCGTCTCGGCCTTGCCGGCAGCACCCGCCTTTGCAGCCTTCTTCGCCGCCGGCTTCACGGAAGGCTTCTTGCCGCCGGTGAGGATCTCCAGCACCTTCAGCGCGGTGAAATACTGCCGATGCCCCTTCTTGCGGCGGTAATGCTTGCGGCGCTTCTTCTTGAAGATGACGATCTTCTTCCCGCGCCCCTGCTCCACGATCTCGCAGGAAACGGCCGCACCTTCCACCAGCGGTGCGCCCACTTCCGTGCCGGCATCGGTGCTTACCATCAGCACCTCTTCCAGCACCACCACATCACCCGGCTCGCCGTCGAGCTTCTCCACGCGGATGACGTCCTCGGGGGCGACGCGATACTGCTTGCCGCCGGTCTTCACAATGGCATACATTCTTCTGTGCTCCTCATCGTTCTTCGTTTTTCACCCCGTGCCGCGCGGCGCCGCCGCTGTGGCATCTCGCATGCCATCATCAGGCGGGCTTTTGTGGATTGTCGTTATGGCCTTGGGCAACGGGAAAGGGCAGGCGAACCACGTGTTCGCCCGCCCCTGCCGTCAAAGCTGGTGCTGGTATGCCCTGCAGGTGTTGTCCTGTCAAGACGGATGCGCTTGCATCACGCCGCCGGGTGCATTATATGGAATGCAACTGCTCCATACCTTCATGGCCGGTTGTCGGTCATGAAGACGAATGCGGAGGGTGGGTCTGGAAACGGGCCCGCTCTTGTTTTTTGTGGCGAAAAGGATGAAAGGCCCGGCATGAACGGCAACGCACAGGACAGGCGCATTGCACGCGAAACCGGCGTGGCCGAGGTGGTGGCGCGGCTGGTGGAGCCGGTGATCGAAAGCATGGGCTTTCGCCTGGTGCGCGTGCGCATGGCCGGACGCGACCTGCAGATCATGTGCGAGCGCCCGGATGGCACGCTCACCATCGACGACTGCGTGGAGATAACCCGCGCCATCTCGCCGCTGCTGGACGTGGAGGATCCCATCAGCGGCTCCTACAACCTGGAGGTCTCGTCTCCGGGCATCGCCCGCCCGCTGGTGCGCGCCGAGGACTTCGAGCGCCATGCCGGCCACCTGGTAAAGATGGAGATGCTCACCCCCATCGACGGCCGCAAGCGTTTTCGCGGCATTGTCGAAGGCTATGATGCGGACAGCGACGAGGTTCGCCTGTTCATCCCGGCAGAAGAGGCAGGGGGCGAGAAGGGTGAGGAGGATGTGCTCATCGGCCTGCCGTTTGGCGACATTGCCGAGGCCAGGCTGGTGATGACCGATGCGCTGATGGAAGCCGCCGCCCGCCGCGCGAAGGGGCGCAAGGGCGTGCAGGACGGCAGCCCGCAGGATGCATCGACAGAATCGGCCGCACCCGCCTTCTCCGGCGGCAGGCACGGCGGGCGCGGGAAACATTGAGAACAGGCAGCCACGGCAGAGAGCAACTCCCCGGCGTTCGGGGCAAGACAACCAGGGAATGGAAGACATGAGCAACGCGGTCAGCGCCAACAAGCTGGAGCTGGTGCGCATCGCCGAGGCGGTGGCGCGCGAGAAGGACATCGACAAGAACGTGGTGCTGCAGGCCATGGCCGAGGCCATCCAGCGCGCCGCCCGCTCGCGCTACGGTTCGGAGCTGGATATTCGTGCCCACATCGACCCGAGGACGGGCGATACCACGCTGGTGCGCGTGCGTACCGTGGTCGAGGAGGTGGAGGACGAACACCGCGAGATCTCGCTGGAAGAGGCGCGGCGCATCAAGCCCGATGCGGAGATCGGCGATGAGCTGACGGACGAGCTGCCGCCCATCGAGTTCGGCCGCATCGCGGCGCAGAGCGCGAAGCAGGTGATCGTGCAGCGGGTGCGCGAGGCAGAGCGCGAGCGGCAATACAACGAATACAAGGATCGCGTCGGCGAGATTGCCTCCGGCGTGGTGAAGCGGGCCGAATACGGCAACGTGGTGGTGGACCTGAACCGGGCGGAAGCCATCATCCCGCGGCGCGAGACGCTGCCGCGCGAGCACTTCCAGCCCGGTGATCGGGTGCGTGCCTACATCTTCGACGTGCGGCGCGAGCAGAAGGGGCCGCAGATCTTCCTCTCCCGCACCCGTCCCGAGTTCATGGCAAAGCTGTTCGCCCAGGAGGTGCCGGAGATCTACGACGGCACGGTGGAGATCGTCGCCGTGGCGCGCGACCCCGGCTCGCGCGCCAAGATAGCCGTGCGCTCGCATGATCCGTCCATCGACCCGGTGGGTGCATGCGTGGGCATGCGCGGTTCGCGCGTGCAGGCGGTGGTGAATGAGCTGGGTGGCGAGAAGATCGACATCATCCAGTGGACGCCGGATGTCGCTTCCTTCGTGGTCAATGCGCTGGCCCCGGCAGAGGTGGCGAAGATCGTGCTGGACGAGGACGCCAACCGTATCGACGTGGTGGTGCCGGAAGATCAGCTGTCGCTGGCCATCGGCCGCCGCGGCCAGAATGTGCGCCTGGCCTCGCAGCTGGTGGGCTGGGACATCGACATCATGACCGAGGACGAGGAGGCCGAGCGCCGCCAGCGCGAGTTCCAGGAGAACACCGAGCTGTTCATGAAGGCGCTGGACGTGGACGAGATGCTGGCGCAGCTGCTGGCCACGGAAGGCTTTACCTCCGTCGAGGAGCTGGCATGGGTGGATGCGGCGGAAATCGCCGGCATCGAGGGCCTGAACGAGGAATTCGCCGAAGAGATCCAGAACCGCGCCCGCGAATACCTGGAGCGCGAGGCAGCAGCGCTGGAGGAAGAGCGCAAGGAGCTGGGCGTGGAGGACGCGGTGCTCGAGCTGCCGCACATGACGCCGGAAATCGCCGTGAAGCTGGGGCGCGAGGGGATAAAGACGGTGGAGGATGTGGCCTATTGCGCCGTGGATGACCTCGTTGGCTGGCGCGAGCGCAAGGACGGAGAGAACATCTTCCACGAGGGCTACCTCGGCCCGAAGGAGCTTTCCCGTGCCGAGGCCGAGGAGATGATCATGGCCGCGCGCGTGCAGGCCGGTCTCATCGAGCCGGAAGCGGAAGAGGGCAGCGAAGAGGCTGCTGCCGAGGAAGGCGAAGGCGCGGCAGAAGACAGCACCGGCAAGGAGGCGTGAGGAGACGGCTCGGGCATGGCGGCACCGCGCAAGCATCAGCCGCAGCGTAGCTGCATCGTAACGCGGCAGACATTGCCGCGCGAGGAACTGCTGCGCTTCGTGCTCTCGCCCGCGGGTGAGGTGGTGTTCGACCTGAAGGCGGCGCTTCCCGGACGTGGTGCATGGCTTCTGCCAGACAGGCAGGTCATCGAGCAGGCGGTGCAGCGCCGTGCCTTCAACCGCGCCTTCAAGGCGCAAGCGAAGGTGGCGGACGACCTGCCGGAGCAGGTGGAGCAGCAGCTGCGCCAGGCGGCTCTTTCCACCCTGTCGCTGGCACGCAAGGCGGGCGAGGCCGTGGCCGGGTTCGAGAAGGTGCGCGAGGCCCTGCGCGGGCAGGAAGTGGCGGTGTTGCTGGAGGCGAAAGACGGCGCGCGCGATGGCCGGGAGAAGATTCTGCGCCTGCTGCGCGCGGTGCAGGCCGATGTGCCGTTGCTCATGAGCTTCGATTCGGCCGAATTGGGTTTGGCTTTTGGCCGCGAGCGTGTCATACATGCGGCAATGAAACCGGGCGGGCTGGCGCGCAAGCTTCTGCAACATGCGCGCAAGCTGCAAGGGGTGGCGGGTGATGCGCCGCCAGTTGATGCGCCCGCACAGGAATGGACCGGAACGCACGATGAGTGATAGCGACAAGAAGAGCGGCAAGCCGACGCTGAGCCTGAAGCGCCCGACGCTGGAGATGGGCCGGGTGAAGCAGAACATAGGGCATGGCCGCTCCAAGACGGTGGTGGTGGAAACCCGGCGCAAGAAACGCATTGTCGCCCCGGGCAAGGGCGGTGCGTCTGCGCCTGCCGCGCCGGAAGCGCCGAAGGCCCCGGAACCGGCCAAGCAGCCGGAAGCTGCCAGCCCGGCCGAAAAGCCGCAGAAGCAGGCACAGAAGTCTGATGCGCGGAAAACGGTGGAAGAGCAGCTCAAGGGGCTGACGCCGGAGGAGCGCGAAGCCCGCCTGCGCGCCATCGAGACGGCAAAGAAGCTGCAGGAAGAAGAGCGCAAGCGGCGCGAAGAGGAGGCAAGACGCCGGGCCGAGGAAGAAGCGCGCCGCAAGGCGGAAGAGGAGGCCAGGCGCAAGGCCGAGGAAGAGGAACGCCAGCGCAGGCTGGCCGAGGAGGCTGCGAAGCGCGAGGCCGAGGAAGCAGCGCGCCGCAAGGCCGAGGAGCAGGGCAGGGCCAAGGCGGCGAAGACCAAGGCCGCGCCCAAGCCCGCCCAGCCCGCCGCGCCGTCGCGCCGTGAACGCGAGCTGGAAGAGGCGAAGAAGAAGCGCGCCGCGAAGCCGGTGAAGGGGGCGGGCGAGCGCCGCCGCGGCAAGCTCACCATCACCAAGGCGCTGGCTGGCGAGACGGAAGAGGAGCGTGCCCGCTCGCTGGCCGCTTTCCGCCGCCGCATGGAGCGCCAGAAGAAGCAGCAGCAGGGTGGCGCGGCACAGCCGAAGGAGAAGGTTTCGCGCGAGGTCGTCATCCCGGAGGCCATCACCATTCAGGAGCTGGCCAACCGCATGGCGGAGCGGGCGGTGGATGTCATCAAGTACCTGATGAAACAGGGCGAGATGCACAAGATCACCGACGTGATCGATGCCGACACCGCCGAGCTGATCGTCGAGGAATTCGGCCACAAGCCGAAGCGGGTGTCGGAGGCCGACGTGGAGGAAGGGCTGGAAGGTCCGGAAGATGCGCCGGAGACCCTGAAGCCCCGCCCGCCGGTCATCACCGTGATGGGCCACGTGGACCACGGCAAGACCTCGCTGCTGGACGCCATTCGCAACACCCGCGTAACGGAGGGCGAGGCCGGCGGCATCACCCAGCACATCGGTGCCTACCAGGTGCAGACGGAGGACGGTGCGAAGATCACCTTCCTCGACACGCCGGGGCACGAGGCCTTCTCCTCCATGCGGGCGCGTGGTGCGAAGGCTACCGACATCGTGGTGCTGGTGGTGGCTGCCGATGACGGCGTGAAGCCGCAGACGGTGGAGGCCATCAGCCATGCCAAGGCGGCGGAGGTGCCCATCATCGTTGCCATCAACAAGATCGACAAGCCCGAGGCCGACCCGACGCGGGTGCGCACCGAGCTGATGCAGCACGAGGTGTTCGTGGAGAGCATGGGCGGCGAGGTGCAGGATGTGGAGGTTTCCGCCCTCACCGGCCAGGGCCTGTCTGACCTGCTGGAGGCCATTCAGCTTCAGGCCGAGCTGATGGAGCTGAAGGCCAACCCCGACCGCCCCGCGGACGGCCTTGTCATAGAAGCCAAGCTGGAGAAGGGGCGCGGCGCGGTGGCCACGGTGCTGGTGCAGCGCGGCACCTTGAAGGTGGGCGACATCGTGGTGGCCGGCTCCGCCTGGGGAAAGGTGCGCGCGCTCATCGACGATGCCGGGCGGCGGGTGAAGGAGGCCGAGCCGTCGAAGCCGGTGGAGATCCTGGGCTTTCACTCCGTGCCGGAGGCCGGCGACAAGCTGGTGGTGGTGGAAACGGAAGCCCGCGCCCGCGAGGTGGCCGAGTATCGCGAGCGCAAGAAGCGCGAGGCCAAGGGTGCGGCCATGCGCAAGGCCTCGCTGGAGCAGCTCATGAACCAGATGAAGGAAGGGGAGCTGAAGGAGTTTCCCGTCCTCGTCAAGGCCGACGTGCAGGGCTCGGCGGAAGCCATCGTGCAGGCGCTGGAGAAGCTCGGCAACGAGGAGGTGCAGGCGCGCATCGTGCATTATGGCGTCGGCGGCATTTCCGAGTCCGACGTGCAGCTGGCGTCGGCCACCGGTGCGGTCATCCTCGGCTTCAACGTTCGCGCCGATCGCAACGCCCGCGAGCTGGCCGAGCGCGAGGGTATCGAGATCCGCTACTACAACATCATCTATGACCTGGTGGATGACATGAAGCAGGCCATGTCCGGCCTGCTGGAGCCGGAGCTGCGCGAAACCCACCTGGGCAATGCCGAGGTGCTGGAGGTGTTCAAGGTCTCCGGCGTCGGCAGGGTGGCGGGCTGCCGCGTGTCCGAGGGCGTGGTGCGCCGCGGTGCCGGCGTGCGGCTCATCCGCGACAACGTGGTGATCTACGAGGGCAAGCTGACCTCGCTGAAGCGCTTCAAGGACGAGGTGCAGGAGGTGCCCGCCGGGCAGGAGTGCGGCATGGCGTTCGAGAACTTCCAGGACATCAAGAAAGGCGATGTCGTGGAGTGTTACCAGGTGGAGAAGATCGAGCGCAGCCTGTAATGCCGGCCACGCACATGATTCCGTTGCATGCCTCCTTCGTCATCCCCGCGAACGCGGGGATCCATCGCACGGTGCGGCACGCCTGCACGCCGGTGATGACCATGCGCGCGCATCACATGGAGGCCAGGTCATGAGCAGGGGCAGGAAGCCGCCGTCGCAGCGGCAGTTGCGGGTGGCGAAGCTGGTGCGCGAGGCGCTGGGCGAGGCCTTCGTGGCGCGCCGGGTGGAGCTGCCGGAGGTGGACGTGGCCACCGTCTCCGTCATCGAGGTGGATATCTCGCCCGATCTGAAACAGGCGAAGGTGTATGTGCGCCCGCTGCTGGCCAGCCAGAAGGAGGGGCTGGCGGAGGTGCTGAATGCGCATGCCGGGCATGTGCGCCATGCCATTGCGCCGGCGCTGCGCAATCTGAAATACATGCCGCGCCTGCGCTTCGTGCTGGACTCGGCGGCGGATCACGCCGCGCACATCGACGAGCTGCTGAGGCAGGTGCGCGGGCAGGACAGGGATTGAACAAGGAGCCTTGCGGCAGCCTTCGCATATCGCCATTGCCGGGCTTGACGGTTGGGGGCTTGCGAACCAGAGGGACAGACAACCATCATGGCACGCAGAAGAGGCAGGAAACGGGGCCGTCCGGTAAGTGGCTGGCTGGTGCTGAACAAGCCGCTGGACATGACCTCCACCGAAGCGGTGAACATCGTCAAGCGCCTGTTCGATGCGCAGAAGGTGGGGCATGGCGGCACGCTGGATCCGCTCGCCACCGGCGTGTTGCCCATTGCCTTCGGCGAGGCGACGAAGACGGTGCAGTTCGTCATGGACAGCCCCAAGACCTACCGCTTCACCGTGCGCTGG
Organism: Hyphomicrobiales bacterium; assembly: GCA_026982665.1. Lineage (GTDB taxonomy): Bacteria > Pseudomonadota > Alphaproteobacteria > Rhizobiales > Aestuariivirgaceae > Thermopetrobacter. The sequence goes on from JALSGQ010000038.1 coordinate 9,905, forward strand.
GGCGAGGAGCGCAGCACCGATGACGCCGAGGGCGAGGTGGTGGACACCGCCACCGCCCGCCCGGCGCGCGAGGACATCGAGGCGCTGCTGCCCGTGTTCACCGGCGAGATCATGCAGGTGCCACCCACTTTCTCCGCCATCAAGGTGAAGGGCGAGCGCGCCTATGACCTGGCGCGCGATGGCGAGCAGGTGGAGCTGAAGCCGCGCCCGGTGATGATCTATGACCTGAAGCTCATCGACATGCCCGATGCCGATACCGCCATCTTCGAGGCGCAGACCGGCAAGGGTGCCTACGTGCGGGCGCTGGCCCGCGACCTGGGGCGCGAGCTGGGCTGCTTCGGCTACGTTTCCGCGCTTGAGCGCTCCGCCGTCGGCCCGTTCACGCTGGAAGATGCAATAACACTGGAAAAGCTGGAGGAATTGCGCCATAAGGACGCCGACCGCACGGCGCTGGACGCCGTGTTGCTGCCGATTGCGACCGCGCTGGACGACATCCCGGCGCTGGCCGTCGATCAGCAGCAGGCTGCCCGCATCGCATCCGGCCAGGGCGTGCTGCTGCGCGGGGCCGATGCCCCGGTGGCGGCGGAAACCGTGCTCATCACCTGGAAGGGCCGCGCATTGGCGCTGGGCACGGTGGAGGCCGGCATGCTGAAGCCGAAGCGCGTGTTCAACCTTGGCAACGCGCCCGGCGGCAGGAAACGTTGATGCGGGTGGCGGGTCTGTCATCAACCCTCATGCAAGGAGCAACACGATGTCGATCACGCCAGAGCGCAAGCAGGAATTGATCCGTGAATTCGCCCGCGGCGACGGGGATACCGGCTCGCCGGAGGTGCAGGTGGCCATCCTCACCGAGCGCATCCGCAACCTCACGGAGCACTTCCAGAAGCACCACAAGGACAACCATTCCCGCCGTGGGTTGCTGAAGCTGGTCTCTCAGCGCAGGAAACTGCTGGACTACCTGAAGCGCAAGGACGAGGCCCGCTACCAGGACATCATCGCCAGGCTGGGCCTGCGGCGCTGAACGAACGTTGACCGGCTCGCGGAATGCCTCCGCGGGCCGGTTGCTTGCATCTTGCTTGTCATGCACCGGAAAGGGCGCAAGACCGCCACACCGGGGATGAAACGGGCCGACCGCCGCAAGCAGGATGATGGGATATGAACTCCGATGGCGGTCAGGGAACCGGGGGACAGCTCCCAGGTTCCACAAGCTCGAAAGCAAGAGAAGAGAAAGAGACATGTTTGACATCAAGACCGTGGAGATCGAGTGGGGCGGACGCCCGCTGAAGCTGGAGACGGGCCACATCGCCCGGCAGGCAGACGGCGCGGTGATGGCCACCTACGGCGAGACGACGGTGCTGGCCACCGTGGTGGCGGAAAAGAAGCCGCGCCCGGGGCTGGACTTCTTCCCGCTCACCGTGAACTACCAGGAGAAGACCTACGCCGCCGGCAAGATCCCCGGCGGCTTTCTGAAGCGCGAGGGGCGGCCCAGCGAGAAGGAGACGCTGGTCTCCCGCCTCATCGACCGGCCCATCCGCCCGCTGTTCGACCCGGACTTCAAGGTCGAGACGCAGATCATCGCCACCGTGCTCTCCCATGACATGGAGAACGACCCGGACATCGTGGCAATGGTTGCCACCTCCGCCGCGCTGGCCATTGCCAACCTGCCGTTCAAGGGGCCGATTGGCGCGGCGCGCGTTGGCCTGATCAACGGCGAATATGTCCTCAACCCGCTGCTGGAGGACATGGACGACAGCAAGCTGGACCTGGTGGTGGCGGGCACGAAGGACGCCGTGCTGATGGTGGAATCGGAGGCGCAGGAGCTTTCCGAGGACGACATGCTGGGCGCGGTGATGTTCGGCCATGAGCACTTCCAGCCGGTCATCGAGGCCATCGAGCAGCTGGCCGCGCAGGCCGCGAAGCCGGCGCGCGAGGTGGAGAAGGTGGACATCTCCGATATCGTGGCGAAGGTGAAGGAGCTGGCCGAGGACGATTTGCGCAAGGCCTATGCCATCTCCGAGAAGATGGCACGGCACGATGCCGTGGATGCGGTGCGCGAGAAGGTGCTGGAGACACTGTGCCCGGAGGAGAAGGCCGAGGCCGGCGAGTGCGAGCCGGGGCTGGTGAAGGAAGCCTTCAAGAAGGTGGAGAAGGAGATCGTCCGCGGCCAGATTCTCGATACCGGCATGCGCATCGACGGGCGCAAGCTGGACGAGGTGCGGCCCATCGTCTCCGAGGTCGGGGTGCTGCCGCGCACGCATGGCTCCGCCCTGTTCACCCGCGGCGAGACGCAGGCGCTGGTGGTTACCACGCTGGGCACCGGCGATGACGAGAAGTTCGTCGATGCGCTGGAGGGCACCTACCGCGAAAAATTCATGCTGCACTACAACTTCCCGCCGTTCTCCGTTGGCGAGGTGGGGCGCATCGGCTTCACCGGCAGGCGCGAGATCGGCCACGGCAAGCTGGCCTGGCGCGCCATTCACCCGGTGATGCCGTCCGAAACCGAGTTCCCCTACACCGTGCGGGTGGTTTCCGAGATCACCGAGTCGAACGGCTCCTCCTCCATGGCCACGGTGTGCGGCACCTCGCTGTCGCTGATGGATGCCGGCGTGCCCATCAAGCGCCCGGTTTCCGGCATTGCCATGGGGCTGATCCTGGAGGGTGAGCGCTTCGCCGTGCTGTCCGACATCCTGGGTGATGAGGATCACCTCGGCGACATGGACTTCAAGGTGGCCGGCACCGAGGAGGGCATCACCTCCCTGCAGATGGACATCAAGGTAACCGGCATTACCGAGGAGATCATGCGCACCGCCCTGCAGCAGGCCAAGGCGGGCCGCGCCCACATCCTGAACGAGATGAAGAAGGCGCTGGATACCTCCCGCCCGGAGCTGACGGCGCACGCGCCGAAGATCGAGGTCATCACCATTCCGGTGGCCAAGATCCGCGATGTCATCGGCCCCGGTGGCAAGGTGGTGCGCGAGATCGTCGAGAAGACCGGCGCGAAGATCGACATTGCCGAGGATGGCACCATCAAGGTGGCTTCCACCAGCGGCGAGGCCATCAGGCAGGCCATCGAGTGGATCAAGGGCCTGACCGAGGAGCCGGAAGTCGGGCAGGTCTACGAGGGCAAGGTGGTGAAGGTCGTGGACTTCGGTGCCTTCGTCAACTTCTTCGGCTCCAGGGATGGCCTGGTGCACATCTCCGAGCTGGCCGACCGCCGGGTGGGCAAGGTTACCGACGTGGTGAAGGAAGGCGACATCGTGAAGGTGAAGCTGCTCTCCATCGACCCGCGCGGCAAGGTGCGCCTGTCCATGCGCGCGGTGGATCAGCAGACCGGCGAGGACCTGACGCAGAAGGCCGGCGAATAAAACGCTGCCAACAGGCAGCACGGCACTCTCGGGGGCAGTCCGCATGGGCTGCCCCTGATTTTTCTTCAGGAGAAAACAAGGCGTCCTGCTGGCTCAGGGGTCGGCTCGGTGCGTGCAGGACATGGTTTCCGGTTCGAGCAAATTGCAAAGATGCGGGCAATTCCCTGCCAGAACCTTTGCAATTTGCGGCTTTTGAATTCTCATGAAAAACACGTTCGATTCAGGATTTTGTAAAATCCTTCGCGCTTGACCGACTGTTCACGTTCGACCAAGGAGCAGGGGTGCTCCGATCTGATGGAAGTCCAAACGCCGTGATGCAGACTGGGGCGTCGCAGCCGGTATATGCTCAGCCGCCGGTAACGGGGGGGAAGAAGGCGATTTCGCGAGCGCTGGAGATGCTTGTCTGAAGATCGGCGTGCTGCTGGTCAACGGCTACCCGCAAGGTGTCCTCGTCCGCCAGGGCAGCAGCATGTGCGTCGTCCAGCTTGCGCAGCCAGTGCAGCAGATCGGCAACGGTGTGCACGCCTTCCGGCAGCTCGATGGTTTCCTCGCCGCTGCCCAGGCGTTCGCGGATCCACGCGAAATAGCGCAACTGCACGGTGTGCGGCATCAGTGCTTTTCCTCGTCCACGCGAATGACATGGCGCAGACCTGCGCGCATGTAGTCATAGCCGGTATAAAGCGTCAGCAGGGCGGCGATCCACAGGCCCGCCAGCCCGATCTCGATGGCATGCGGCAGCAGGCTGCTGGCGGCAGGGCCGATGATGAGCAGGCCGATGGCAACGAGCTGGATGGCGGTTTTCCACTTGGCCAGCCAGGTAACCGGCACCGATACCTGCAACTGCCCCAGGAACTCGCGCAGGCCCGATACCAGCACCTCCCTCAGCAGGATGATGAAGGCCGCCCACACATGCGCATGCTCGATGGTGCCGTTGGCCGTGAGCATCAGCAGCACACCGGCCACCAGCAGCTTGTCGGCGATGGGGTCCAGCATGCGGCCCAGCGCCGATTGCTGATGCCATGCACGGGCCAGCCAGCCATCGAAGAAATCGGTGATGGCGGCCAGCGCGAACAGGGCAAAGGCCAGCCAGCGCGACTGCTCGGTATCCCACAGCAGGGCACCGCCTACCAATGGCACGGCGATGATGCGGCCATAGGTGAGCAGGTTCGGCACCTGCATGGCCACCGGCAGGCTGGAGCGTGGCGTCGGATCGGTGTTCTGGGCGGGATCCATGCTGTTCAGCCTGCCTTGTTTTCGTTCCTTGCAAAAGGGTTCATGCCTGTTCGAATTGATGCCATGCAGTGCTTGCGATTCAATGAAAATGATCGTGTATCTGCTGCGCCAGCTGCCGCGAGATGCCCTCCACTGCTGCCAGCTCCACCACCTCGGCGCGGGCTATGGCGCGCACGGAGCCGAAGGCGGCCAGCAGGGCACGCTTGCGCGCCGGACCAATGCCGGGAATGGCGTCCAGCGTGCTGCGCCGGGCCTCCTTGCGGCGGCGCTGGCGTTGGGCACCAATGGCGAAGCGATGCGCCTCGTCTCGCAATCGTTGCAAGTAATACAGCACCGGATCGCGCTTGCAAAGCGTGCGGGTGCTGCCGTCCGCCATGTGAAAGGTTTCCTCGCCGGCATTGCGCTGCGGCCCCTTGGCGATGCCAACGAAGGTGATGCGCTGTGCAAGCCCCTGCTCTTCCGCCACCGACAGCGCCGCCTTCACCTGCCCGGCACCACCGTCGATGAGGATGAGATCGGGCAGCTGCGGAAAACCTTCTTCGGTATCGTCGGGCTGTTTTCTTGCATGATCTGCGCCTGAGGCATCTGCCAGCCGCGACAGGCGGCGGCGCATGACCTCACGCATCATGGCATAATCATCTCCCCTGGCCGCTGCTGCGTCGCGCAGGTTGAAGGTGCGGTAATGGGCCTTCATGAAGCCCTCGGGCCCGGCCACGATCATGGCGCTGACGGGATTGCTGCCCGAAAGGTGCGAATTGTCGAAGACCTCTATGCGCCGTGGCGGCTGCGGCAGGCCGAAGAAGGCGGCCACACCTTGCAGCAACTGGCGCTGGGCGCGGCTGCTGGCCAGCCGCTGCGCCAGGGTTTCCTGTGCGTTGTCCAGCGCCTGTTGCACGAACTGGCGCTTCTCGCCCCGCTGCGGGGTGATGATGCGCACCTTGTGGCCGGCCTTTTCCGACAATGCCTGTTCCAGCAGCGCCTGTTCCGGCAGGGAGTGGGAGAGCAGCACCAGTGGTGGCACGGGATGCGCATCGTAGAACTGTGCCACGAACGCCGCCAGCACGTCCGCGGCCGGGCGTTCGGCCTCGGCACGGGGGAAGTAGGCGCGATTGCCCCAGTTCTGCCAGTTGCGAAAGAAGAAGGCCTGGATGCAGCTCGTGCCGCCATCCTGCACGATGGCGAAGACATCCGCCGCTTCGAAGCTGCGCGGGTTCACGCCCTGCCCCTGGGTAATGTGGCGCATGGCGGCGAGGCGGTCGCGCAGCACGGCGGCCTGTTCGTAGTCCAGTCGTTCGGCAGCCTGCTGCATCTGGCGCGTCAGCTCGGCCTGCACCTGCTTCGAACGCCCGGAAAGAAAGGCCTCGGCCTGTTGCACCAGCGTGGCATATTCCTCTTCGCTCACCTCGCCGGTGCACGGTGCGGCGCAGCGGCGGATCTGGTGCAGCAGGCAGGGGCGGGAGCGGTTGGCATAGACGGAATCGGTGCAGGTGCGCAGCAGAAAGGCCTTCTGCATGGCAGCGATCGCCCGGTTCACCGCGCCGGCGTTGGCGAAGGGACCATAATAATTGCCGGGAATGCGCCGCGCGCCGCGATGCTTCATCAGCCGTGGCGCTGCATGATTGCGGGCGATGAGGATGTAGGGAAACGACTTGTCATCGCGCAGCAGGATGTTGAACCGTGGCTTCAGCCGCTTGATGAGATTGGCCTCCAGCAGCAGCGCCTCGGCCTCGGTGGCGGTGGTGGTGAATTCGATGCGCGCCACCTGGTTGATCATCATCATGATGCGCGTGGCATGGCCACGGCCACGGGCATAGGAGGATACGCGCCGTTTCAGGTTGCGGGCCTTGCCGACATACAGCAGCTCGCCCTGCGCATCAAAGTAGCGATACACGCCGGGGCGCTCTGGCAGTTGCCGCGCCACCTCGGCGATCAATGCCGCGCCGCGCAGGCTCTCTGTCATTTCCGGCATTTTCGATGGACGTGCGCCTTCTGCCGCATCCGGCACGGCCAGGGACGCGCCAGATGCATCATGTGCCGCGGTCTTGTGCGTGGTGCCGTCGTTCCTGTGCATTCTGCAGATCTTGCGGTTGTCATCCAGCATGCCTGTGAATGTGCGCCAGATGAAGCGCTGCTGCAAGAGCGCACGAAAGGGGGGAGCGCCTACATGGGGCGCTCCCGTGAACAAAGAGTAGTATTGGTATCGGCATTCCCGTGTTTCACGGGGCAAGGCTGTTGCTTGCTGCCGGATATTCGCCAGCGGCTCAGCGGATGCGCTCACGCCAGCAGCGGCGCGGGCCGGCAATGCGCTTCTTCACCCAGCGCTGCTTGCGATACGACCAGGTGCGGATCACCTTGATGCGGCGGCTGCACACCTGGCGATAGACGCGTACCACGCGCGGGCGATAGCGGCGCGGCGGTGCATACACATGGCGTGGGCGCACATGAGGGGGCACGTAGTAGTCATCGTAATGGCGCGGACCGCCGTAATAGTAGCTTGCCGGCGTGCCAACGCTGATGCCGAAGCTCATGTAGGTGTCGGCCTGCGCGTTGGTGCTGGTGGCGGCATTCATGCCCAGTCCAAGCCCCAGCGCCAGCCCCAGGGCCAGCATCATTCGTTTCATCTGCATGGTCTTGCTCCCTGTTTTCGGGTGTTGCCAACAAGTGGCCCCCGGCCCCCGGTCGCAGGCATGCCGGTTTCCTCATGGCCATGCGCACCGTGGCATGCATGTGCTGACAGTCGCATGAGCCGGGTGTTCAGCTGCGGTTAATATTGAGCCGGTGCAAATTGGCGGGAGGCGAGACACTGCATGATGAAGCCTGTTTCACCAGGCAGGATGTGCAGAAGTCGGAGTGATGTGCGGCGAATCAGCCGGGGCATTGGCACGAAGGTTGCGTGAGCGTGCATGTGGGCGCATGTGGTGTATCATCATGATACACTTGCTGATGCTGCAGGCGTGCCGGGGGGCATGGGGGCTGTCCTGCTGATGACGGGCACGTGATGGCATGGGGAGAGAACCGCCATATGAACGTATCGGACAAGGATATTGACGAAAACGGCAAGGGCCGGATACGCGCGCGGCCGCGCGCGCAGCCGCAGGAAGCAAAATCCGGCGCGGCGGAAGCTGGCCCGGCGCAGGCAATGGCACGGGCGCTGAAACAGGCGCGAGAGCTGCAGGGGGCAGGGCATGAGGCGCGGCTGGCGGCACGCGACATGGCCGCCATGCGCCTGCTGGCGGTGAAGCAGGAGCTGGCACCGCTGGTGGACAGCATGCCGGAGCTGCGCGCCTTCGTGGAGCTGGCGCTGGTCAATGGCGAAACGCCGAAACTGTGGCTGGACCTGGTCTCCTACGTGGTGATGGCACCGGACCAGCAGCACTGGCGACTGGTGCAGGACACGGCAGATGGCCGCGACGTGGTGTTCGAGACCGACCGGCTGGAGGAAATGGTGGATTTCCTGCGCAAGTTCATCGCCCACCGGGCCGTGCAGCGCGAACGGCTGCTGCGGGCCGAGAGCATGGATGCACGGCCATTGGCGCGCAGCGTGCCTTCCGGGCTGCAGAAGTCGCTGCTGTGGATGGCGTGGCTGGCAGGGCTTGCCACCGGTGCCTTTGCCCTGCTGGCATGGCTGTTGGCCAGCGGGCGACTGTGAGCCGCACAAGTTCCTGCTTCAGAAGCTCCCGAAATGCCGTGGCATTGTCCTGCATGATTTTTCGGGAACAGGGAAAAGGCCTGCCGGAATGGTTGCCGGCAGGCCTTTTCCTGTGGCTGGGGTGCTGCCCCGGATCCTGAATGATGGCTGCCAATCGCCGCAGGCCGGGGTTGCTCCGGAGCGGATTGTCAGCCGCGGTTCATGCGGTTTTCGATGAGGTGCTCCACCACCGAAGGGTCGGCCAGGGTGGAGGTGTCGCCGAGGTCGGCGTAATCGTTTGCAGCGATCTTGCGCAGGATGCGGCGCATGATCTTGCCCGAGCGCGTCTTCGGCAGACCGCTGGCGAACTGGATGAAGTCCGGCGTGGCAATGGGGCCGATCTCCTTGCGCACCCACTGCACCAGCTCGGCCCTGAGCTCGTCGGATGGCTCGTTGCCGGCAATCAGCGTTACATAGCAGTAGATGCCCTGGCCCTTGATGTCGTGCGGAAAGCCCACCACTGCCGCCTCCGACACCGCCGGGTGCGCCACCAGCGCCGATTCGATCTCCGCCGTGCCCATGCGGTGGCCGGAGACGTTGAGCACGTCATCGACGCGGCCGGTGATCCAGTAATAGCCGTCCTCGTCGCGGCGGCAGCCATCGCCGGTGAAGTAGTAGCCCTTGTAGGTGGAGAAATAGGTGTCCACGAAGCGCTGATGATCGCCATAGACGGTGCGCATCTGCCCGGGCCACGAATCGGCGATTACCAGGTTGCCCTCCGCCGCGCCCTCAAGCTCGTTGCCGTCGGCATCCAGCAGCTTCGGCTGAATGCCGAAGAAGGGCTTGCTCGCCGAGCCGGGCTTCAGCGCGTGTGCCCCGGGCAGCGGCGTGATCATGTGCCCGCCGGTTTCCGTCTGCCACCACGTATCGACGATGGGGCAGCGCCCATCGCCCACCACGTGATAATACCACTCCCAGGCCTCCGGGTTGATCGGCTCGCCCACCGTGCCCAGCAGCCGCAGCGAGGCGCGCGAGGTCTTCTTCACGTATTCGTCGCCCGCGCCCATCAGCGCGCGGATGGCCGTCGGCGCGGTGTAGAAGATGTTCACCTGGTGCTTGTCCACCACCTGCCAGAAGCGCGAGGCATCGGGGTAGTTGGGCACGCCCTCGAAGATGAGGGAGATGGCGCCATTGGCCAGCGGGCCATAGACGATGTAGCTGTGCCCGGTGATCCAGCCCACGTCTGCCGTGCACCAGTAGATGTCGCCCTCGTGATAGTCGAAGACATACTGGTGCGTCATCGAGGCATAGACCATGTAGCCGCCGGTGGTGTGCAGCACGCCCTTCGGCTTGCCGGTGGAGCCGGAGGTGTAGAGGATGAACAGCGGATCCTCGGCGTTCATCGGCTCGCACGGGCATTCGTCGGAGACCTGCTCGATGGCCTCGTGATACCAGACATCGCGGCCATCCACCCAGCCGATGTCGCCGCCGGTGCGCTTCACCACCAGCACGTGGCGCACCTTCGCGCCCTGCTGCTCCGCGCTCTCGATGGCGGCATCGACGTTCTTCTTCAGCGGAATGCGCCGCCCGCCGCGAATGCCCTCGTCCGCGGTGATGACGAAATCGGAATCGCAATCGACGATGCGCCCGGCCAGCGACTCCGGCGAGAAGCCGCCGAACACCACCGAATGAATGGCGCCGATGCGGGCGCAGGCCAGCATGGCATAGGCCGCTTCCGGGATCATCGGCATGTAGATGGTAACGCGATCGCCCTTCTTCACGCCGTGCTCTTTAAGCACGTTGGCAAAGCGCGAGACGTGCTTGAGCAGCTCGCCGTAGGTGATCTTCGCATCCTCGTTGGGGTCATCGCCCTCCCAGATGAAGGCCACCTGGTTCTCGCGCTCCGGCAGGTGCCGGTCGATGCAGTTGTAGCAGGCGTTCAGCTCGCCGTCGTAATACCAGCGGATGTGCACATCATCGTAATCGTAGGAGACATCCTTCACCTTGGTGTAGGGCTTGAACCAGTCGATGCGCTTGCCGTGCTCGGCCCAGAAGCCCTCGTTGTCCTCCACCGAGCGGCGATACCATTCCTCGTATTTGGCGGCATCGATCCACGCCTTCTTCGCCCATTCCTCCGGCACCGGATAGACCTTCGTCTCGCTCATGATGCAGGTTCTCCCCGATATTGTTGTTCGTCCTTGGCTTTCTCCTCGCGCATTATGCAGGCGTGCGCGGAGCTGCGCAAACCGCAAGCCCGAGGCTTCACTTCTCATACAACACTGACGGCAGCCACGTCGCCACCTCGGGCCAGAACCACAGCAGCACCAGCGCCAGCACCTGGATGGCGACGAAGGGGATCACACCCTTGTAGAGGTGCAGCGTGCGCACCTGTGGCGGTGCCACCCCGCGCAGGTAGAACAGGGCGAAGCCGAACGGTGGCGTGAGGAAGGAAGTCTGCAGGTTGATGGCCATCATCACGCCGAGCCACACCGGGCTCATGGTTTCGCCCGGTGCGATTTCCATCATCAGCAGGATGGGGGCGACAATGGGCACGACGATGAAGATGATCTCCAGGAAGTCGAGGAAGAAGCCCATGATGAACATCACCGCCATCACCAGCGCCAGCGCGGCGATGGTGCCGCCGGGCAGGTTGTGCAGGAAGTTCTCGATGTAGACATCGCCGTCGAAGCCGCGGAACACCAGCGAGAACAGCGATGCACCGACGAGGATGATGAACACCATGGAGGAGATCTGCACCGTGGTGCGCCCCACCGAGGCCAGCACCGGCGTGCCGTCGGCGTCCCTGATTTCCAGCGTGCGCTTCAGCGCCACGATGAGGCCGATGACGACCACGGCGGACAGCAGCAGGGCCGCGGCAATGGCGGCCTTGTCTGCCGCCGGGATGACATCGCGCTGCATGCGCAGGTCGAAGAACAGCGTGATGACGAACAGCGCGAAGAAGGCCACGCCGGCGGCAAGGATCCATCTTGCCCGCGCCGGATCTGCCTTGTAGCCGGCCAGCATGATGGCTCCCACCGCGCCCACGGCGGCTGCTTCCGTTGGCGAGGCCAGGCCGGAGAGGATGGAGCCGAGCACGGCAACGATGAGCACCAGCGGTGCGAACAGGGTGCGCAGCAGCGTCTTGAGGAAGGCGCGGCGGTCCTGCACGCCCAGCTCGTCGCGCGGCACCGGCGGCGCTTCCTGCGGGCGCGTCAGCGCAAAGAACAGCTGATAGAGCAGATACATGCCCACCAGCATCAGCCCCGGCAGCAGCGCGCCGGCGAACAGGTCGTTCACCGACACCGTGTCGGGCGCGAAGTTGCCCATCTTGAACTGCGCGTTCTGATAAGCGGTGGAGAGCTGATCGCCCAGCAGCACCAGCACGATGGAGGGCGGGATGATCTGCCCCAGCGTGCCGGAGGCGCAGATGGTGCCGCAGGAGAAGGGAATGTTGTAGCCGCGGCGGATCATGGTGGGCAGCGACAAGAGCCCCATGGTTACCACCGTTGCCCCGACGATGCCGGTGGAAGCGGCCAGCAGCGCGCCGACAACGGTAACCGAGAAGGCCAGCCCGCCGGGCAGCGCGCCGAAGGCGCGGCCCATGTTGTCCAGCAGCTCTTCGGCCACCTTCGAGCGCTCCAGCATCACCCCCATGAACACGAACAGCGGCACGGCGACGAGCACCTCGGAGGACATGATGGAGAAGATGCGCTGCGGAAAGGCCGTGAGCAGCGTCATGTCGAAGACGCCCAGCAGATTGCCCAGGAAGGCAAAGGCGAGGGCCGTGCCGGCCAGCGTGAAGGCCACCGGATAGCCCAGCAGCAACAGGCCGATGGCGGTGAGGAACATCAGCACCACCATGACGCCGGATGAAATCTCCATCGTCCGCTCTCCTGCTCGTGGGAATCTCGTGGGAATGTTGCCGGATGCGTGTGCCGATCCCGTGTGGTGTGTCAGTGATTGGCGGCCGAGGCACCGGGGGATGTCTCGACGGCCTTTCCGCCAGGGTTGACGGCGGCGTCATCGGCGGCAGGCGGGTTGCGCCAGTTGCGCCATGACTTCATCAGCAGCGAAAGGGCCTGCAGGAACAGCAGGACGGCAAACACCCAGATGACCGTCTTGTAGGCCCAGATGAGCGGCAGCCCCATGGTTTCCGTGGAGCCTTCCCATACCTTCCAGGCGTTGATGACGTAGTCGAAGCTGAGCCAGAAGGTGGCAATGGTAACGGGAATGAGGAAGAAGATGGTGCCCAGCAGATCGACAAGTGCCTTGTAGCGCGGCGAGGCATCGCCATAGATGACATCCACCCGCACATGCCCGTTGTGCAACAGGGTATAGCCGGCACCGATCATGAACAGGATGCCGTGCATGTACCAGATGGACTCCTGCATGGCGATGTTGCCGATGGCGAAGACATAGCGCATCACCACCACGATGAACTGCACCAGCACCATGGCGAGCGCCACCCACGCCAGCAGATGGCCGATGTTCTCGTTCAGCCGGTCGATGAAGCGCTCCAGTGCCTGCATGGGATGCCCTCCGGGCTGCCGGGTTTCCAAAAGCTGGAAACCGAAAATGCATCAAATCAATGGGAAAGTGGCCGGAGCGCAACGGCTCCGGCCACCATTTGTCCTGCTGCCCTTACCAGCCGGCGAGCTTGCGCTTGGTGGCGTAGGCAACGTCGGAGATCTCCGTCCAGCCCAT
>JALSGQ010000039.1 GCA_026982665.1 Hyphomicrobiales bacterium
GCCATCTGCCGCCGTGGCGGGCGCTACAAGCACCTGAGCATGGACATCCCGCCCGACCATCGCGGCCAGGAGCTGACGGCAGATGACATGGAACGCTTCCGTGCCAGGCTGGAGGAATTCCGTGTTGAATCCATCCGCCCATCCGCAGGGGAGTCGGAGACATGAGCAGCCTTTGGCAATTTCTTGTCTGGCTGGCCGAAACGCTCGACCCCATCAACTCGCTCATCGGCCTGGCCACCACGCTCATTGCCGGTTTCACCGCTGTCATGGTGTGGCGCGAGGGACAGCGCGCCCGCTATTGGTGGCGGGAAATCCGCAGTCAGCCGGGGCACCGCCCGGCCATACTCATTCTCGACCTGCTGCCGGAACGCAACGTCAGAGCGCAGGTCGAGAACTTCAGGCAACGGCAGGAAGCCCTGCGCAATGTGCCCGATGACCGTGTCATCACCATACAACGAAACACGAAGCTGGTACCCGAACACATGCCGGAGCTGCAGAAGGAAATACGCCGCAAGGTGGGCCAGCTCTCCGATGCCGGTGTGGACAGGGTGCACGTCTTCCTTGCTGCACCACAGCCTGCGGCTGCCACCATAGGTGCCACGTTGGCCAACGTTCCCACGACATTGTATCATTTCGATGCCGAACTGGGCACCTACGTGAATTATGGCCCCTTGCGCCTGCTGGGGTGATCCCTTTCTCCCTCGTCAGGCCAGCAGCAAGGGGTGCGCTGCTTTGACATCGTGAATACGCTCTCTCGGGGGCATGTCATATGCCTTCCGGCCAGCCGTGTGCTGGCATAAGCAGTCCTCCCGTGCAGCAACGGCAGACCCCCACGGCAAAAGCTTTTGCCCCCTGCCCTGCCCTGCTCTTTTCATGCATCCTGCCCACATGCGCAGGAAACTCTACCTCGTGGCTTACGACATCAGCTCGCCCACGCGGCTGCAGGCGGCCCTGAAGTGCGTGCGCCACTGGGCCACCGGCGGCCAGCTTTCGGTGCATGAATGCTGGCTCACCACCGGCGAGCTGAACGAGCTGCGCCGCCGCATGGCAGACATCCTGCACCCGGAGGAAGACAGCCTGCTGATCATCCGGCTGGACCCGCGCCAGAAGCCGGAGGTGATGGGCCTTGCCCTGCCACCGGAAGACCCGGACTGGTTCTACGCTGGTTGAAGACAACGTGCAGAAGCTTGAGGCAGAAACATCAGATGGAGGGGCCGCATGACCACCCTGTGGCTTGATCATCGAGACCTCGAGCTGCGGCATGAGGGCGGCAGCATCGTCCCCTATGTGTCCGGCCAGCGTCAGCGCCCGGTTCCCCTCCGTCTGCTTCAGCGTGTGGTCATCGTCGGCAACTGCCACCTTTCGGCCTCCCTGCTGGGGCTGCTGGCCGAGCATGGCGTGGCGGTGGCCATCGTCTCCCCGCGTCTGAGCGCGCGCCGTGCCTGGCTGCTGGGGCCGGCCCACAACGATGCCTCCTTGCGCCTTGCCCAGCTGCGGGCAATGGCCGATGCCACCTTCCGCCAGCGGCAGGCCCATGCCCTGGTGCTGGCCAAGGTGCGCCGTCAGCAGGAGCTGGTGGAGGAGATGCGAGCTGCCCGTCCGGATGCCGGCCTGCCACTGAAGAAGGCGCATGACATCATCACCGGCATCCGCACCACGCTGGAGGCTGCTGATGCTGCCGACATCAGCCACGATGCCCTGCGCGGCCTGGAGGGCAGCGCCTCGCGCGCGCAGTTCCAGGCGCTGGCGGCGGTAGTGCCGCCGTCGCTGGGCTTCACCGGTCGCCGCCGCCGCCCACCAACTGATCCGGTGAACGCGCTGCTGTCATTGTCCTACACCCTGCTGCACCACCGCGCCGCACAGACGGCCTGGGCCTATGGCCTCGACCCGCTGCTGGGATTCTTTCACGAGCCGTCGCATGGCCGCGAATCCCTGGCTGCCGATCTTATCGAGGCATGGCGCCCGGAGGTGGATCGCTGGGTGTGGCACCTGCTGGCAAAGCGCGTGTTGCGCGGCGCGCACTTCAGCGGCGGCCCCTCCGATGAAGCGGGAGCGGCAACGGAGGACAACAAGCCTGCGGACAAGCCCTGCCTGCTCGGCAAGGCGGGTCGCCGCATTTTCTACGAGCGCTACGACAAGGATCTGAAGCACCTGCATCGCGCCCTGCGCCTTCAGGTGCGGGCACTGGTGCGCCTCATCCGTGCCCACGCTACGAAAGGGAGCCGGGAGGATGAATCACCCGTCTTCTGACATGTCGTCGGTCGAACAGGCATCCGGCCACACACGCCTGCGCAAGCCGCTGTATCTGCAGGCCGGCAATATCCTGCGGGTGGACGTGGAAGGCCCGGCCCTGCGGGTGAACTACCTGTCGGGCAGCAGGCAGTATTTTCCGCTGCCGCGCATCTCCCGCATCATCGCGCAGGGGCCTGTCCCCTTCATGCCGCAAGCATTGCTGGCCATCGTGCAGCACGGCCTGGGCATCGTGTTCTCCGACACGCAGGGCCAGACCCTGGGCTACCTGCTCAGCGCCCGCCCCTTGCCGGATGACAGCCTCTCGCAACGGCTGCAGGATCTGCAATCGCTGGGGCTGCTGCGCGATGCCCTGGAGAACTGGCGTCTTTCCCGCCTGCGCATGCTGATCCTGCAGGAGCTAGGGCCACACCTGGGCTGGCTGCGAGACCTGCGCGCCCGCACGGTGCGCTCCGCCGCGGCAGGCAGGATCTACAAGCGAACCGGCCTGCGCTGGCAGAAGATGATGCGCACCTGGCGGCCCATGCTGCGCGCGCTGGCGCAGGAGCACCTTTCGCGCGCCGGCGTTACGGCGGAATGGATGGACCCTCGGCCAGACAAGCCGGATCTGGCGGAGCTCATCGCCGGCCTGCTGGAATGGGGCGTCTGGCGCATCGGCTTGCGCCTGCGGCAGCCGGAGCCGCTGGACAAATGGCGCCAGCAGGTAGCTTTCCTGGAGCGGTATCAGGGTTATCTTGAAACCCTGTGCTGGCAACTGGTGGATGACCTCGCCCGCCACATCTACGACACGCCACTGCATGCACCATGAGCCATTGACTGTCCGGAGTTGGGGATATGGATAGCAAACGCTTGTATTTGCTGTGTTATGACATTTCCTCGCCAGACCGCTGGCGCGGCGTGGTGAAGCTGGCGCAGGATCATGGCGTGCGCCTGCAATATTCGGTGTTTCTGCTGCATGTTACGCCTGCGGTGAAGGATGAGCTTGTCAGCAGGCTGGAAAAGGTCATCAACCCGCGAGAGGATGATGTGCGCATCTATCCTCTACCGGAAAACCCGGAATGGGAAACCTGGGGGCGCCCCCTGTTCGTTGATGGAGTGGTGCTGAACATGCCTTTGCCGAAAAGGGTGGATGAAAGAGAAAACGGCTCCGTAGAGGACTTTTTTGGCGAAGATGCATTTGATGATGATGAATGAATATAGTATAATACTTGCGTCGTGCGGAGGAAGGAAAGGTTATGATGTGGCAGTCCAACTCCATTGATTGGTGGTTTGGCGTGCGCTCATGCGACAACTTTGCCGCCGGTCTGCAAACTGCCAAGGGTGGATATATCCACTTGACTCAACGCATCAAAAAAGCGCATGGACTGACCCCCCAGCCCTGAAGAAAAAGGGAT
>JALSGQ010000040.1 GCA_026982665.1 Hyphomicrobiales bacterium
CAGGGATGAACGAGCAGCAATCTTCCGGCGTGCTGGCGGGGCGTATTGCCGTCATCACCGGTGCCACGCGGGGCATTGGCCGTGCATTTGCCATCCGGCTGGCGCGCGAGGGGGTGCATGTCATTGCCGTAGGGCGTACGCAGGGCGCGCTGGAATCGCTGGATGACGAAATCCGCGCGGTGAATGGCGGTCAGCCTGCCACATTGGTGCCCCTGGACGTTACCGACTTCGAGGGTATCGACCGGCTGGGGGCGGCCATCTTCGAGCGCTGGGGGCGATTGGACATATTCCTCGGAGCTGCCGGGGTGCTGGGGCCAATGTCGCCGTTGCCGCATGTGCAGCCGAAATACTGGGAAGAAGCCTTCGCCATCAACGTTACCGCCAACTATCGTTTCATCCGTTCCTTCGACCCGTTGTTGCGGGCCTCTGATGCCGGGCGTGCGGTGTTCATCACTTCACGTGCAGGGTGGAAGTGTCGTGCCTACTGGGGGCCGTATGCCAGCACCAAGGCGGCGCTGGAATGCATGGCCCGCGTCTATGCCGAGGAGCTGGCCAGCACCAATGCCCGCGTGCACATTCTCAACCCCGGGCCCATCCGCACCCGCATGCGCGCTGCCGCATTTCCCGGCGAAGATCCGGAAACCCTGCCCACACCGGAAGAACTGGCCGATGCCGCCTGGCATATCTGCGCACCGCAAACCGATGCCAACGGCAGGATCTTCAGCTTCATCGACGGCAGGCTGGTGGAAGAAGCACCCCGCGCGGATTGCTGAATACGGCTGGGCAGCAGCGGATGATGTCTCATCGGACATGCCTTCCAACCACCGGTTTTCCGTTCTGCCTTCCGCTCTCTCCCGTCATCTTCGGGAGAGCAGGGGGGAAGCGCGCGCAAGAGTGCTTGCCGGGCGTTGCGGATTTCTTCCTGATTGTGCCTGCCTGCACCTGTGGCGCGACGGAACAGGTGTGTCGCTGAAGGTCCTGCTGCGCGGCATGTGCGCCGTGTTCAGTTCGTTTCATCATCCCCGGCCAGCTCGCGTGCGCGCTGTTCGGCGGCAGCAGTGGCGCGGCGCATCAGGGCACACAGGCCGGCCTGTTCATCCATCAGCAGCTTCAGCGCTGCTTCCGTGGTGCCGCCGGGCGAGGTAACGGCGCGGCGCAGGGCGCTGGCATCGGTGTCCTCTGCATCCAGCAACGCAGCTGCACCCACCACGGTCTGCCGCGCCAGCCTTTCTGCCGTCTTCTTTTCCAATCCCAGCGCCATGCCAGCTTCTGCCAGGCACTCTGCCAGCAGGAACACGTAAGCCGGGCCGGAGCCGGAAATGGCCGTTACCTTGTCGATGTCCGCTTCCCGCGGCACCTCCACCACATCCCCAAGCACTGCCAGCAAGGCTTCGGCCAATGCCTTCTGCGCATCGGAAACGGCCGGGCTTGCAAAGAATCCTGTCATGCCGCGGCCCACGGCTGCCGGTGTGTTGGGCATGGCGCGCACCACCGGCACCTCCCCCAGCATGCGCGTAAAGGCCTGCACTGGCTTGCCCGCGGCAATGGAGAGCACCAGCGGCCGCGCCTGCGCCACGTTGCCGGGCAGGGTGCGCAACACATCTTCCAGCACCTGCGGCTTCACCGCCACCACCAGCACGGCCGGGCGAACCTCCTCCAGCGGCGGGTTGAGCCGCACGCCATGCGTATTGATCAGCGCCTGCGCATCTTGCGACGGAGCCGGGTCGATCACCACCACCTTTTCTGCAGCCAGCCCCGCCGCCAGCCAGCCCCGCATCATGGCAGAGCCCATGCGCCCAGCACCCAGAAGCATAAGGTCTCCTGAAAAATCAGGTATATGGCACTTGTTCTTCATGTTTTATCTCAAGCTGCTCCGGCCTTGCGCCGCCACTTCATCCCCGCCTGCACCTCAGGCCTCCCCCAAGGTTTCGAACAGGCAGGATTCAAGCGCCTGCTGCGCCGTCTTGCCAGCCCAGACGACGAACTGAAAGGCGGGATGAAACTGCACGCAGATATCTGCCAGGCGCTCCAGCAGACGCTGCGCCAGCGCTTGATCGTTCATCTGTGCCGGAGCACTCAGCAATTGCGCATGGCGCAGCACCACGGTGCCATTGTTCTCCCACACCTCGAAGTGCCCCAGCGGCAGCCGTGCGTTTACCAGCCACGCCAGTGCCGTGGCCTCTGCCCGCCGCGCAGGGGGGATGCGCAGGTCCCACATCGCCATGATCTGCAGCAGTTCATCTCCTTCCTGCCACTGCACCATGAACTGCACGTTCAGCGATGCCAGCTCTGCTGCCAGCAGCAGTTCCTCCGGCGCGCTGCGCAGGCAGCTCCAGCCCAAGGCCTCTGCTGCCTCCTCCACCGCCGTCAGAGGGTCGCCATTCGCATCATGTGAAACCGCCTGAGCGCGCATCTGCCATCACCCCTGTGCCACGCGAAACGTAAACGAATCATTGTCCTGACGTTGCATCACGGGACTCGCCGGCGCAAGAGTCGGCCCCTGATTCCTCCACAGCAGGTGCCGTGAAACTGCCCGTGAATCAGTTATCATTGCGCTGGCGAAACCTTTCATGGGCAAGTCAATGCCCAAATGCGCATGGTCTGTGGAGATGCGGCCGGCCACGCTGCAGAAAAGCCATGCATTCCGGCATGGCAGGCAACAGAGATGAGGTCTTGCCGCCAACGTGCCTGATCGCTATCTATGAGCCGAACATGCGCTCGGATGGGCGGTTAGCTCAGCTGGTAGAGCATCTCGTTTACACCGAGAGGGTCGGCAGTTCGAATCTGTCACCGCCCACCATGCACGCTTTTCGTGTGTTCTGCCTTCACGAACGTGGGCTGAAAGCAGATCCCCGCACTTGCGTCAGCCACGAGAACCAATTGTCAAGGGATCAGGAGAAAGGTTGCCGCGCACGTTCTGCGTCAGCGAAAGTGAAGGCACTTTCGCGCAGGCAGCAGCCGTGAACGTCAATCGTGTGAGGATGGAAGAGAACGACTGCACCACACACTCATGCCAATGGAAAGCAAATGCGCACAAAGTGTGTGTGGTGGGCGATGCTGGACTCGAACCAGCGACCCCTGCGATGTGAACACAGTGCTCTACCAGCTGAGCTAATCGCCCCACCGATTGCGGGTTCTATTTAATGGCCCGTTGGCGAGGATGCAATACCTTTTCGCGCGTTGACGTGTTCGGCAGGTGCATGGCTCCCGTGGCTGGCCCGTGTGCCGGATGCAGGGGGGCTGCGCAATGTGCGCAATTTGAAATATCGCTTTCAACGGCCCTTAAGCCGGGTGTGGCACAATTTGAGGCAAATCATGGCCGATCATGTGCACTGGAGTTGCCAGATAATGGCGTGCACGTTGGCTGATGCCACATGAATTCAAGGGGCCGGGGAAATGACGATCACTCTGGATGGGCGCAAGCTTGATCAGCGGGCAGTGCCGGTGAAAACAGCGCTGGGCGCGGGACGCAAGAAGCAGGAGCGCGGCAAGGATGCGCGCCCGAAGCGGACCGGCTGGCGCGTGCGTGCGGGCAGCAAGGAGTTCATCGCGCCGGAGGTGGTGGAGCGTGTGCTGAAGCTGCTTGACTTCACCGCGCTGGGCAGTGGTGCGCTGGTGGTGCTGATGCAGCTGCTGGGGCAGGGGGGTGCATATGCCGCCGTTGCCGCCGGCATGCTGGCATTGTTCCATGCGTTCCTGACGCTGTGGGCGTTGCGCGAGACGGGGCATTATCGCATCCCGGTGCTGCTGAAGCCGCTGCGGGGCGTGGGTGCCGGCCTGGGCGTGCTGCTGACCACTGGTGTCATTACCGCCGTGATCGGGTGGTATGCCTTTGGATTGCCCGCAGTGGACTGGCTGCAGGCGTGGGCGCTGTTTGCCGTCATCTGGCTGCCGGGCAGCCGGCTGGTGGTGGCGCTGTGGGCATGGCCGAAAGAGAAGGCGGGGGCGTTCCGTCGCCACGTGGTGATCGTCGGTGGCGGGGCGGCGGCACAGCGTGCCATCGATACGCTGGAGCGCTCGGCCGGGCTGGACGTGGAGATCCTCGGCCTGTTCGATGACCGCGAGGATGATCGCTCGCCGGATCACATCCGGCGTTACAGCAAGCTGGGGCGCATTGCCGATCTGGCGGCATTTGCGCGCGAGAACCGGGTGGACCTGGTGATCGTTGCCATTCCGCTGTCGGCAGAGAAGCGGCTCTTGCAGATGCTGGAGCGGCTGTGGGAGCTGCCGGTGGATATTCGCATCTCGGCACTGGAAAGCGAGCTGAAGCTCTCGCCGCGGGCCTATGACCACCTGGGAGACCTGCCGCTGCTGGCGGTGTTCGACCGGCCACTGTCGGAGTGGGATGCCTTTGTGAAGGCGGCGTTCGACCGGGTGGTGGCAGCACTGCTGCTGGTGCTGTTCGCGCCGGTGATGGCGGTGGTGGCGCTGGCCATCCGGCTGGAAAGCCGCGGGCCTGTCATCTTCCGCCAGAAGCGCTACGGCTTCAACAACGAGCTGATCGAGGTATGGAAGTTCCGCTCCATGTATGTGGATCGCTGCGACGCCAATGCCTCGAAGCTGGTTACGAAGGATGATCCGCGGGTAACGAAGGTAGGGCGCTTCATCCGCAAGACCTCGCTGGACGAGCTGCCACAGTTGATCAACGTGCTGAAGGGCGACCTGTCGCTGGTGGGGCCGCGCCCCCATGCCACCCAGGCCAAGGCGGCGGACAAGCTCTATGAACAGGTGGTGCATGGCTATTTTGCCCGCCACAAGGTGAAGCCCGGCATCACCGGCTGGGCGCAGATCAACGGCTGGCGCGGGGAAACCGACACGGAAGAGAAGATCCGCATGCGGGTGAAGTATGACCTGGAGTACATCAACAACTGGTCGGTGTGGTTCGACCTCTACATCCTGCTGAAGACGCCCATTGCACTGCTTTCCCCGGCCAACAAGGAAAATGCCTACTGAGCAGGCGGAAATGCAGGGGAGCCGAGCAGCAGTTTCTGCAGGCTGGATGCCATCTTGCGGCATCAGGCTTGCTGCCGGCAGGTGGCGTGCCTAGACTCTGCATGCGCGTGCATGCCGCATGATGCGGGGGATCGATTCCCCGCACTTTCCCTGTTGTCCTGCCGGATGGATGATGGGCAGGGAGCGTTGCGGTGAACGATGAGCAGGAGCATGAATGACATGAACATGGCACGGCAGCAACAACGGGAGCGGCAAGGGCAGCCGGCAACCGCGCAGCTTGACCCGGTGTGGGAGCGTATTCGCGAAGAGGCGCGGCAGATCATTGCCGCGGATGGCGCGCTGGGCGGCTTCCTGCATGCGGCTGTGCTGGAGCATGAGCGCTTCGAGGAAGCCATGGGCCACCGGCTGGCAATGATGCTGGCCAATCATGACATCAATGCCGAGCTGATCATTCAGGCCTATGCACGGGCGCTGAAGGCCGACCCCGGCATTGGCGAGGCGGCGCGCGCCGACATCCTGGCGGTGCATGAGCGCGACCCGGCGTGCAGCCGCTACATCGAGCCGTTTCTCTACTTCAAGGGTTTCCTGGCACTGCAGGCGCACCGGCTGGCGCATGCCCTGTGGAACGCCGGACGGCGTGATTTTGCATTGTTCCTGCAGAGCCGTTCCTCGCAGGTGTTCACCGTGGACATTCACCCGGCGGCCAGGCTGGGGCGCGGAATCATGATCGACCACGCGCATGCCATCGTCATTGGCGAGACGGCGGTGGTGGAGGACAACGTGTCCATCCTGCAGGACGTTACGCTGGGCGGCACCGGCAAGGAAGAGGGCGACCGCCATCCGAAGATCCGTGCCGGGGTGCTGCTGGGAGCGGGCTGCAAGGTGCTGGGCAACATCGAGGTGGGCTGCTGCTCGCGAGTGGCGGCCGGCTCGGTGGTGCTGAAGGATGTGCCGCCGCGGGTTACCGTGGCCGGGGTGCCGGCGCGGGTGGTGGGCGAGGCCCCCTGCAAGGAGCCGGCACTGAGCATGGATCACAAGCTGGATGCGCCGGACAACGGGCAGCCATGATGATCGATCAAGGTGCGTGGCGTTGCGCCCGGGAACAGGTTGCCATCGCGAAGCGGGAATGGCTGCCTTTTGATGGAAGGTGGTTGCCTGCCGGCAATCACCGCGCTACAGCCCGTGCAGGTGGGGAGATTATCGGGGCTGTTGCCTGAGGATGACAGATCAGGGCAGCCCGGGTGGTGTTTCCGGCATTTCATTCACCCGCAGGAACAGGGGAAAAAGACGTGTCTCCGCAGGAAATCGAAAAGCTCAACAACTATCTGCGCAACAAGTTCAAGCTGCCGGAGCTGGAGGTGCGGGCGCGCCCGCGCAAGGATGATTCGGCGGAAGTGTATATCGGCGACGAGTTCATCGGGGTCATCTTCAAGGATGACGAAGACCCCGGCGACATATGCTACAATTTCCAGATGGCCATCCTGGACTATGACCTGGAAACCGGTGCGTGAAGGAGCGCGTTGCCGCGGCTGATGGCATGCCATGACTGCCATGCAGTGGAACGTGAAGCACGAAAGGGGGCGATTCGCCCCCTTTTGCATTTGTGCCGCGCTTTGTGTTGCTGCGCCTGTTTTCGCCTGATGCCTCCTGATGACCGCTGCTGGCTGCTTGCAGCAGCTGGCCTGAAGCGCTTCACTGCACGAAGCGCACGCCAGCCTCGGAAGCCGAGACCCATACCAGCTGGCACTTGAAGCGGCGAATGGGCTTCTGCAGCCGCAGTTCGAAGAACTCCGGCAGCGTTGGCGGCACGGCAAAGCGCAGCTTGCAGCCATGCTGCGACATGTCCTTTACCGAGCAGCTCAGCGTGCTGTCGCCAAACACCACCAGCGCCCGATACAGCACGCGATGGCGGCGGCTGCGGCGGCGTTCGTCATGCGGTATTTCGTTTTGCAGCGGCTGTTTTCCGAAAGCGGCGCTCGTGGGATTGAAATGCCTGTTCATCGAAAACTGTCCCTTCCCTGGCCCGACAAGCACATGCGTGATGTGCATGCGACAATACGCTACCCCCAGGCAGCCTTCATCATGCCGCTGCAATATTAATTTGCCGTAAAGAAAAAAGGCGGCTTGAGCCTTTCACGCGGCCTTTCATCCCTGTGTTCGATCGTCATCTCAGGCATCCACGCGGCGCATCAGGGCGATGAAGAAGCCATCGGTGCCGTGCTGGTGCGGGGTGAGCTGCAGCGTGGGTGCCGATGCAGTGGCCGGGGGAAGACTGCGCAAGGCATCGGCATTCTGCCGCCAGTCGATGGGCCGGAAGGCCTGGTTGCGGGCGAGGAAGGCCTTTATCTGCTCATCGTTCTCCGGCGGCAGGATGGAGCAGGTTGCATAGGCCAGCAAGCCGCCGGGGCGGACATATGTGGCCGCTTCATCCAGCAATTGCGCCTGTGTCTTGACGTGCCGTTCAAGCGCCTGTGGTTTCAGCCGCCACTTGGCGTCCGGCTTGCGCCGCCAGGTGCCGCTGCCGGTGCAGGGCGCATCCACCAGCACCAGGTGCATGCGCCCCTGCAGCTGTTCCAGTCGTTCGCGGCGGGCCGGATGGTGCAGTTGCACGTTGTGTGCGCCGGCGCGCTTCAGCCGCGGCACGATGGCGGCAAGACGGGCGGCATCGGCATCGAAGGCGTGGATCTGACCGCGGTTGTTCATCTGGGCGGCCAGTGCCAGCGTCTTGCCGCCGCCGCCGGCACAGTAGTCAAGCACCTGCCAGCCCGGTTGCGCGGCGCACAGCAGCGCGGCTATCTGCGAGCCTTCGTCCTGGATCTCGAACAGGCCGCGGGCAAAGGCCGGTTCGCTCTCCAGCCGCGGCAGGCGGCCGCTGCGGGGGTGGGGAAGGAAGCGCAGGCCGTGCGGGGCATATGGGGTGGGCTGCGGCTGGTGGTGCGCCAGTTGCCGGGCTGCGCGTTGCACATCGCCACGCAGGGTGTTGATGCGAATGTCCAGCGGAGCACGCTGTGCCTGTGCAACAGCCTCTTCGATGGCCTGTTCGCCGAATGCCTGTTGCAGCAGCGGCATGACCCATTCCGGGCAGTCGCCCCGCACCCAGGCGGGCGCATCTTCCAGCGCTCGCGGAGCCTGCAGGCGTGCCATTTCCGTATCCGTAGGAGTGGAAATGGCATGGGGCAGGCGGGCAAGCTCGGCAATTTCACCGGCGGTCATGCCGTTGTTGAAGGCCAGGTGCGCCAGCACCAGCGCACGCGGAGAATCATCCTCCATGCGCCAGGCCAGCGAGGCACGCTGGCGCAGCGCCTGCAGCACGATGTCGCCTATGGCGGCGCGGTCGGCGCTGCCGGCGAAGCGATGCGTGCGGCCCCAGTCGGCCAGTGCCTGCAGGGCAGGGCGGTGATGGCCGAGGATATCGGCAAGGATGTCGATGGCGGCCTGTGCGCGTGCACCGGGATTCATGGCAGGTGTCCGCTTGCTGGTGTTGTTCGGAATCCGTGGAGGCGCTGATAGCGCGTTTGTGCGCCGGATGAAACTCTCCGGCAGGGATTGCCACATTGCATGGCCTGCCAGCCGGCATGCAGGAACAGGCAGAAGCCCACGAGCGAAAGGAGGGAGAAAAATGGCTGGGGACCCAGGATTCGAACCTGGACTTACGGAGTCAGAGTCCGCTGTCCTACCATTAGACGAGTCCCCAGCACCAGAACGTGGATGACGGTCGGCTGCGAATCCCGTGCGTTCGCTTGCCAAGCCGTATGCCCTGAGCAAGTAGCCATTTGCATTGCCCAAGTCAAGCCCGCCCGTGAAATGCATGGCTCCCTTGGCGGACATGAAAGGCATCGGATGAATATGTCATTCTGGCACGACGAATGCCCGTGAAGGCAGCATGCCGGAGCGAGATTCGACGCCAGGCAAGCGGGCATTTCCGCATGCCGGTTGCTGCGCTTGCAAGGACAGGGTGCCTGAGGCACCTTCGGCTGCATGACACCGCTTTCGGACATACGCATCGGCACCTCCGGCTGGGCCGGCAATGGCTGGCGCAAGCTGTTCTATCCGCCCAGCATGCCGGAGGAGGAATGGCTGGGCTTCTATGCCGAGCGTTTTTCCACCGTGGAGCTGACGGCCACCTGCTACCGCCTGCCGGAGGAGGAGATGTTCATCCGCTGGCGCGATGCGGTGCCGGATGGCTTCATCTTCACCGTCAAGGCGCCGCATCGCATCTGCCGCCGCAAGCGCCTGCGCAACTGCTTCCAGGACCTGATGCACTTCTTCCTGCGCATCGAGCTGCTGGACGACCGGCTGGGCCCCGTCATCTGGCAGCTTCCGCCCACCTTCAAGCGCGATGAGGAGGCGCTGGCCGACTTCCTGCCGCGCCTGCCGCGGGAAATGACGCATGTCATCGAGTTTCGCCATGCCAGCTGGCACTCCGCACGGGTGCGCGACATGCTGGCGGAGCATGACGTGGCGATGGCCTTTCATGACCATGACGGGCGGCGCACGCCATGGTGGATTACCGGGCCGGTGGTATTCTTCCGGCTCAATGGCATGCAGGCGCAGAAGCGCTGCTATGGCTTGAGCGGCCTGGAACCATTCGTGGAAGACATGGAGCGGGCGCGCGAGGAGGAGGGCAGGCCGGTGTTCGTCAGCTTTGGTGATGATGCCGAGGGCTGCGCGGTGCGCGATGCCTCCATCCTGCAACACCTGCTGGGGATGCCACCGGCCATGCCGGTAATGGTGGAACAGGCACAGGAAGAGCACGTGCCACTGGCCATTGCCATTGGCGGCAATGACTAGCAACAACGGCTGGAACGTGAAAGGGAAGGGCAGGGCAACGCCATGCAGAGACAGGAGCATCCATTCGCCAGGTTTGTCGCCATTCTGGGGCGCGGCAAGACCAAGCAGCGTCATCTCACCTTTGACGAGGCGCGCGAATCCATGGCCATGCTGCTGCGCCGCGAGACGGAGCCGGAGCAGACCGGCGCATTCCTGATGCTGCTGCGGCTGAAAGAGGAAAGCCCGGACGAAATTGCCGGATTCGCGGCGGCCGTGCGCGACGTGATTGCCGATGCCATACCCGCCAGCATGCCAGAAGTGGCGTTTGACGTGCCGTCCTATGCCGGCAAGCGCAAGCAGCTGCCGTGGTATCTGCTGGCGGCCTTCACGCTGGCGGCGCATGGCCGCAAGGTGTGCATGCACGGCGCGGAGGGACACACGGCAGGCAGGCTCTACATTGGCGAGGCACTCGCCGCGCTGGGGCGCGAAATGGCCGCGAGCTGGGATGACGCCGCGCGCCAGCTGGAGCGGGAGAACTTCACCTACATTCCGCTTTCCGTCCTGCAGCCGCGGCTGGATGAGCTGATCAACCTGAAGCCCATCCTCGGCCTGCGCTCGCCGGTGAACACCTTTCCGCGGCTGATCAATCCCCTGAAGGCGCAGGTGATGGTGAACGGCATCTTTCACCGCGGCTTCCTGGAGACGCATACCGGTGCGGCGATCAGGCTGGGGCAGGAGCGTTTCTGCGTTTTCCGCGGGGAAGGTGGCGAGCCGGAGCGGCGTGTGGGCAAGACCTGCGAGGTGGCCTATGTGAGCGATGGCGAGGAATGGCGCGAGCGCTGGCCGGCAATGGTGGACGAGCCGCGGGTGCCGGTGGAGGAAGGGGCGCTGGATGCGCGCCTGCTGGCCGCCGTCTGGCGCGGCGAGGCCGTTCATGACTACGGCGAGGCCGCCATCATCGGCACGCTGGCCGTGTGGCTGCGCACCGCCGGAGATGCCGGAAGCATGGAGCAGGCCGAGGCCCTGGCCCGCGAGATGTGGAAAGCGCGTCCGCGCCAGCTGCTGGCAGCCGCCTGAAACCACCCGTCATGGAGCGGGGAGCCGCCCTGCGTTCAATGCAAGGCGACGGGTTCCAGCCCACAGGGGCCGCCGGGCAGGCCGGCAAACATCATCTCCGGTTCATGTGCGTGCCTGCGGCAGGGTGATGCGCACCTGCAGGCCGCCAAGAGGGCTTTCGTCCAGTTGCAGCGTGCCGCCGTAGGCCTGCACCACCTCCTGCACAATAGCCAGCCCAAGGCCGGAACCGGGCACCTTCTCATCCAGCCGCACGCCGCGTTGCAGGATGCGCTGGCGGTCGGCTTGCGGCACGCCGGGGCCGTCATCTTCCACCATCAGCCAGATGGAATCGCCGTCTTGCCCTGCCGCGATGCGCACCTGCGTGCGCGCCCATTTCGCTGCGTTGTCGAGCAGGTTGCCCAGCAATTCCAGGAGGTCGCCGCGAGCCATGCGCAGGCATATGTCATCCGTCGCCTCCACCTGCCAGCGCAGGGAGCGTTCGCGATGCAGGGTGTGCAGGGTGCGCAGCAGTTGTTCCAGCACGGGCCTGAGCCGGGTCTGCTCGTGCAAGGCGCGATGGCCATGCACGCGGGCACGGCTCAGCTCATGCTCCACGTGCTGGCGCAACTGGGTGGCATGGCGCAACACGGCGCGGGCATCTTCCGGGTTGCCGCGTTCGGCCATGTCGCGCGCCAGGGTCAGCAGCGCCGCCAGGGGTGTTTTCATGCCATGCGCCAGGTTGCCGGCACGGGCGCGGGCCTGCTCCATGTGCTGCTGCTGGCTGTGCAGCAGGGCCTGCAATTCCTCCACCAGCGTGCGGATTTCCTCTACCGCCGGGGCGTCGAGATGCTGACGACGGCCGGTGCGCAGTTCGGCGATCTGCCGGCGGATGCGTTGCAGCGGGCGCAGCCCCAGCCATACCTGGATCACCAGTACCACCAGCAGCACCACGCCCAGCAGCAGCAGTGAAATGACAAGCTCGCGGCGGAAACTGACCACCGCCTGTTCCAGCTCGGCGCGGTTCATGGCCACCATGAAGGTCAGCAGGCGGCCCTTGTTGTCGGCACCATTTGCCCCGTCATGCACGCTGTGCCTCTCTTGCGTGTTCGCCTCGTCGGACATGCCGGGGGTGAGCTGGTCATGCCCTGCCGTTATCAGCAATTGGCGGGCCAGCACCAGCAGCTGCTCGCCGTCAGGCCCGGTGGCGTCGTAATGCAGGGCACCTTGTCGGGGCAGGGGAGCGGGGGGCGGTGGCAGAACGGCATCCCACAGCGAACGGGAGCGTGCCACATAGCGGCCATCGGCATCGTTCACCTGCCAGTAGAGGCCGCTCAAGGGGCGCGTGAAGCGGGGATCGGCCAGCCGGGCATCGGTGCGGCAATGGCCGTCCGCATCACAGCGCAGCGACACCACGAGTTGTTCCAGGTGGTGCTCCAGCGTGGTGAGAGCGGCACGCTCCACGTGCTGGCGGAACATGGCGGAAAGCTGCACCGCAAATACCAGCAGGCCAGCGCCCAGCACCACGGCGGCAAGGGCCAGCAGGCGGCCTTTCAGCGATGACAGCAGGGCAGGGCGGCGCAGTGGCGGCGGGGAAGGGGAGGCAGTCTGCTGCTGCGGGAGTGGGGTCATGCCTCGTGTGTTCCCTTGCGCGTTGCGCGTGTGGCAGGGGGCGTGCTGGCAGGGGCTTCGTCATCGACACTGGCAAGGTAGTAGCCGTGGCCGCGGCGGTTGCGTATGATGCCGCTGCCGATCTTGCGGCGCAAACGGGTGATGAGGGCATCCAGCGCGTTGAGGTCGCGCTCGGCCTCCGTGCCGTAGATGTGCTCCAGCAGCTCGCTGCGGGCGGCCGGTTCGCCCTGCTTGTGGGCCAGGTAGTTGAGCAGGCGGAACTCCAGCGGAGTGAGTGGTATCGGCTGGCCGCTCAGCAGCGCCTGGGCGTGGCGGGTGTCCACCTCGAGCGGTCCGAAGGACAGCCGCGCACTGCCCAGCCCGCGGTGCCGGCGGATGATGGCGCGCAGGCGCGCCAGCAGCTCCGGCATTTCGAACGGTTTGGCGAGGTAGTCGTCGGCACCGGCATCGATGCCTTCCACCTTGTCCTGCCATGAATCGCGGGCGGTGAGCACCAGCACCGGAAACAGGCGTGCTTCCTGCCGCCAGTCGCGCAGCACGCTGAGGCCATCGCGCCGGGGCAGGCCAAGGTCGAGGATGACGGCATCATAATCCTCGGTAAAGCCGAGGAAATGGGCTTCTTCGCCATCATGGGCGATGTCGGCGATGTAGCCATGGCGCTCCACCGCGGCGGCTATGCTGCGGGCGATGTCCTCTTCGTCTTCCACGATCAGGATGCGCATGGTGGTGAAGGTGTCCGGTTCAGCGCTGTCGTTGCGGCCTGGAGCGGTTGAAGTTGTAGGTGCGTTGCGGACGCCGGGGGGCAACGCCGGCGGGCAGCGGCACACGCACGCGGCGCACGGTGTTGCGTGGGGTCATGATGGTGAAGACGTAGGCGCTGCCGGCAGGGCCGCGTTGCAGGCGCACGTCAAGCACCTTGCCGGGGTGGCGCCGGCGCACTTCGGCCAGCAGCGTGGCCAGGGAAGGCGCAGCGCCGCGCATGCGTTGGGAACGGGCGGCTTCATGGTCAGTGGCGGGAGCGCGCATGCCATCACCGCCGGCGGTATTGCCGCTGCCCATGCCCATGCCGCCACTGGCACCACCATCCGTGGCACCGCCGCCCATGCCGCCACCACCCATGCCACCGCCGGAATCGCCACCCATGCCGCCACCGCCTCCGGCATCGCCAGCGCCTCCCCCCATGCCGCCACCACCCCCCATGCCGCCGCCGCCCATGGCCAGGGCAACAACGGGCTGGGCCAGTGTCAGCAGCATGCCGAGAACCAGCGTGCGCAGCGGCAAGGTCGATTTCATGTGGTCAGGCAGGCGCATGAAGACAGATGCCAGGAAAACCTTTGGTTCAGCGCAAGACAGCATACCACAAGTAGGCAGCGTAACCTGACATTTTCCTGATGGGCAACGCCGGGAAAATATACGATGCGCTCCTGCACAAGATGCATTGTCGCTGCTGGCGAGTCGGTTCTGATCCACTTGCCGGGTGGCGAATGAGCATCATGTGCAAGCGAGCATGATGCAGGGATGTGCGAACCGATGTCAATTGAAAGGAGAGCAGATGATGACGAACATGAGCCGCAAGATGATGGTTTCGTTGCTGGCGCTGTCGGGCATGACGGGCGTGGTGCTGGCGCAGACGATGACTCCGGAGACGATGCCTGCCGATGCCCAGCAGATGCAGGCGCAGATGCAGCAGATGCAGCAGATGCGCAAGCAATACAATTTCAACACGCGGCATCAGGGGCAGGGCAGCATGGATCAGGCACAGATGCAGCAGCAAATGCAGCAGATGCAGGGCGGTGGCCAGCATGATGCATCTGGCATGGGTGCCGGTGGCGGCATGGCTGGTGGTGCCGGTGGCGGCATGGGCGGCGGTGCCGGCGGTGGCATGGGCGGCGGTGCCGGCGGTGGCATGGGTGGCGGTGCCGGTGGCGGCATGGGCGGCGGTGCCGGTGGCGGCATGGGCGGCGGTGCCGGTGGCGGCATGGGTGGCGGTGCCGGTGGCGGCATGGGTGGCGGCATGGGGCGCTGAGCCTTGCACGACGCCTTGCCCGTCTGCGCACGCCGCAGTGCGGCTTGACCACACCAGGTGATTTCCGGGCCGGCAACCTGGCCCGGCTACCCGGCGCTCCGCGTATTCCCCCCTTGCGCGGAGCGCTTTCTTTCGTGCTCCGAAGGTTTCCTCCCCCAGGGTCTGCATGTGGCCCCATGGGGCGGGCACAGCTTTTCCCTTGCCATGAGCAGAGCTGCAAATTACTGTATCTTGCAGCTTGCGCCCGGTTGCGGGCGCAAGCATGTTTTCCTGCTCGAAGGCGGGGGCATGAAGAACAATGAAACCTTGAGGGAGGTAGCCAATGAAAAAGCTACTGATGGCGGCTGCAGTGGCAGCCTTCGGCCTTGTGGGCACAGCCCAGGCCGAGACCGTGAAGATCGGCACCGCCGGCCCGATGACCGGCCAGTATGCCAGCTTCGGCGCGCAGATGAAGGCCGGCTTCGAGATGGCGGTGAAGGACATCAACGCCGCCGGCGGCGTGCTCGGCAAGAAGATCGAGGGCAAGGTCTATGACGATGCCTGCGATCCGAAGCAGGCCGTGGCCGTGGCCAACAAGGCGGTGAGCGAGGGTGTCTCGTTCATGGCCGGGCATTTCTGCTCCGGTTCGTCCATCCCGGCTTCGAAGGTGTACGAGGAGGAAGGCGTGGTGATGATCTCGCCCGCTTCCACCAACCCGAAGCTGACGGACGAAGGTGGGCCGAACGTGTTCCGCGTCTGCGGCCGTGATGACCAGCAGGGCAAGACCGCTGCCGAGTTCATCGCCAAGGAGTTCCCCAATGCCCGCGTGGCCATCTTCCATGACAAGACGGCCTATGGCAAGGGCCTGGCGGACGAGATGCGCAAGCGCTTCCACGAGCTGGGCAAGAAGGAGGTGCTGTATGGCGCCTACACCGCCGGCGAGAAGGACTACTCGGCGCTGGTCTCCAAGCTGAAGCAGAACAAGATCGACATCCTGTATCTGGGCGGATACCACACCGAGGCCGGCCTCATCGTGCGCCAGATGCGTGATCAGGGCATGAAGACGCGCCTGATGTCCGGCGACGCGCTGGTTACGCAGGAATACTGGAACATCACCGGCCCGGCCGGCGAGGGCACGCTGATGACCTTCAGCCCCGACCCGCGCAAGAACCCGGCAGCCGCCGAGGTGGTGAAGAAGTTCGAGGCCGCGGGCATCAACCCGGAGGGCTACGTGCTCTACACCTATGCTGCCGTGCAGGCCTGGAAGCAGGCAGCGGAGCAGGCCAAGTCCACCGACCCGGCCAAGGTCATGGAAGCCCTGCACAAGGGCAAGTTCAAGACCGTGCTGGGCGAGCTTTCCTTCGACAAGAAGGGCGACGTGAGCCTGCCGGGCTACGTGGTGTATGAGTGGAAGGGTGGCAAGTACGACTACTACAAGAAGCAGTAAGCTGCCTTTTTCACTGTAACGACATGCCGAAGGCCCGCCCGCCTGGCATTCTGGCGCGGCGGGCCTTCTCCTGTCTGGGGGCGGGGGCAATATCTGCTCCGTTTGCCGAAAAGCCGCTTGACCGGCAGTGCAAACGCGGGAAACATGTCGGCATGGATATACGCACGCGCATCACCACCAACGCCGCTTCTGCTTCTGCCGCCGTTGATGAAGCGCAGTCGGCAGCATCGGTTGCGACGGCTGGCCGGGCAGATACGCAGCCCCCGTTCCCACCAGCGCGGGTTGGTGATGGCGAAGCCTTCGGCGCTGCCAATGTTGCCGGTGCCGCTCGGCACCAGCTGGTGGACCCTTTCGGCCGCACGATCACCTACCTGCGCATCTCCGTAACCGATCGCTGCGATTTCCGCTGCCGCTATTGCATGGTGGAGCATCCCGACTTCCTGCCGAAGAAGGAAATCCTGTCGCTGGAGGAGATCGACCTCATTGCCTCCACCTTCGTGCGGATGGGCGTGCGCAAGCTGCGCCTTACCGGTGGCGAGCCGCTGGTGCGGCGCAACGTGATGTGGCTCATTCGCAGGCTGGGGCGGCATCTGCAGGCAGGGATGCTGGATGAACTGACGCTCACCACCAACGGCTCGCAGCTCGTCCGCTTTGCCGATGAGCTGGCCGATGCCGGGGTGCGGCGCATCAACGTTTCGCTGGATACGCTGGATGCACACAAGTTCCGCACCATCACCCGGCGCGGCGATCTTGGCAGGGTGCTGGAAGGGCTGACAGCGGCGCGGCGGGCGGGCCTGCGGGTGAAGATCAACACGGTGGCGCTGAAGGGCGTGAACGAGGACGAATTGCCCAGCCTGGTGGAATGGGCGCACGGGCAGGGATTTGACATCACCTTCATCGAAACCATGCCGATGGGGGAGATGGAATACGACCGGGCAGAATACTACCTGCCGCTGGACAGAGTGCGCTCGCGGCTGCAGCAGCGCTGGACACTGGAGCCGGAGGCAGGATTCAGCACCGGCGGGCCGTCGCGTTACATGCGCGTGCGTGAAACCGGCGGGCGCGTCGGCTTCATCACGCCGCTTTCCGCGCACTTCTGCGATGACTGCAACCGCGTGCGGCTGACCGCCACCGGCAAGCTCTACATGTGCCTGGGGCAGAACGAAGATGCCGACCTGAAAGCCGTGTTGCGCCGGGAAATTGTGGGGGCGGATGATGAAACCCGCATGGCGGCGCTGGAGCAGGCGATTCGCGCTGCCGTGGCGCGCAAGCCCCGGGGGCATGATTTTGCCATTGCGCCGGGAGAAGTGCGCGGGCAGATGCCACGCCACATGAACGTTACCGGTGGCTGAGCGGCTGCTGGCCTGCCGTCCTGCAATGGCGCTGCCTGTTTGCCGAGGCTCTTCCTGTTGCCTGCCCGTGGCAGCAATCACTTGGCAGATTCGATTGTCGCACCATCCTGATCTGCAGTCAGCAATTCCACATTGCAGAAAACGGGTGAAGCAAAGCGCCGCGCAACATCTTGCCACATTTTGCCAGGCACCACAGACCCTATCCTGAAACATGCGTGAAACAGCCAACACGCAGGCAGCATGAAGGCTGGCTGCGTGGCAAGGGGAGTGAAGGATCATGACGGAGGTATTGGGCCTTTCCGCGATTGATCTCGCACGCATTCAGTTCGCCTTCGTGGTATCTTTCCACATCATCTTTCCGGCGTTCACCATTGGCCTGGCTGCCTGGCTGGCGGTGCTCAACGGCCTGTGGCTGCTGAAGCGCGACGAGATCTACATTCGCCTGTTCGACTACTGGAAGATCATCTTCGCCGTGGTGTTCGGCATGGGGGTGGTGTCCGGCGTGGTGATGAGCTACCAGTTCGGCACCAACTGGGCCGTGTTTTCCGACAAGGCCGGCCCGGTAATCGGTCCGTTGCTGGGTTATGAAGTTCTTTCTGCCTTCTTCCTGGAGGCCGGCTTCCTTGGCGTGATGCTGTTCGGCCGCGAGAAGGTGGGCGAGAAGCTGCATTTTGTTGCTACCGTCATCGTCGCCATCGGCACGCTGCTTTCCGCTTTCTGGATCCTGTCGGTGAACTCGTGGATGCAGACGCCGGCAGGCTTCGAGGTGGCGGAGAACGGGCAGTTCGTGCCGGTTGACTGGTGGGCCATCATCTTCAACCCGTCGTTCCCGTATCGCTTCGTGCACATGGTGCTGGCGGCGTTCCTGACCACCGCCTTCGTCGTCGGCGCGGTTGGTGCATGGCACCTGCTGCGCAACCGTGAAAGCGCGGGGGCACGCAAGATGTTCTCGCACGCCATGTGGATGGCGCTGCTGGTGGCACCGCTGCAGATCTTCGCCGGCGACATGCACGGGCTGAACACGCTGAAGCATCAGCCCATCAAGGTGGCGGCGATGGAAGGGCACTACGAGAGCCATCCCAATGGCGGCGCGCCGTTCATCGTCATCGGCATTCCGGATGACGATGCGGAAACGGTGCATTACGCGCTGAAGATCCCTTACGCGTCGTCGCTCATCCTTACCCATGACCTGACCAGCCCGCTGATGGGGCTGAAGGATGTGCCGAAGGAGGACAGGCCGCCGGCAGAGATCGTCTTCTGGGCCTTCCGCATCATGCTGGCCATTGGTTTCCTGATGGCCGTGGTTGGCATCTGGGCCGGCATCGCGCGCTGGCGCGGCAAGCTCTATGACAATCCGAAACTGCTGAAGCTGGCACTGTTGATG
Organism: Hyphomicrobiales bacterium; assembly: GCA_026982665.1. GTDB lineage: Bacteria > Pseudomonadota > Alphaproteobacteria > Rhizobiales > Aestuariivirgaceae > Thermopetrobacter. Next base: position 18,597 of record JALSGQ010000040.1, read on the forward strand.
GGACCATCCGGCTTCATTGCCATTCTGGCCGGCTGGTTCGTAACGGAGGTTGGACGCCAGCCGTGGACGGTATATGGCGTGCTGCGCACCGCCGAAAGCACCTCGGCAGTGGATGCACCGGCGGTGGCACTGTCGTTGCTGGCCTTCATCACCGTTTACGTGGTGGTGTTCGGGGTTGGCATCTGGTTCGTGCTGAAGCTGATGGCACGCCGCCCCAGCGAGCACATCGATATTGATGATGTCGGCCCGCTGCGCGCCGCCGGGATTACCCCTGCAGCCGAGCTGGTTGCCGAGGAAGCCACGGCAAAGGGAGGGCACTGAGATGGAAACGGATCTGTTCACCCTGGCCAACCTGTGGGCGGCCATCATGGCCTTTGCCGTGCTGGCCTACGTGGTGCTGGACGGCTTCGACCTGGGCGTCGGCATCCTGTTTCCGTTCCTCAAGGACAAGGAGGAGCGCGACCTTGCCATGGCCACCATCGCACCGGTGTGGGACGGCAACGAAACGTGGCTGGTGCTGGGCGGCGGTGGCCTGTTTGCCGTGTTTCCGCTGGCCTACGGCATCCTGTTCACGGCACTGTATCCGCTCATCATCGCCATGCTGCTGGGGCTGATCTTCCGTGGCGTGGCCTTCGAGTTCATCCCGCGCACGCCGAAATACCGGCATTGGTGGGAATGGGCCTTCTTCGGTGGTTCCCTGGTGGCAGCCATTGCCCAGGGCATTGCGCTGGGTGCCATCGTGCAGGGTATCGCCATCGAGGGGCGGATGTATGCCGGCGGCCACTGGGACTGGCTTTCGCCCTTCTCCATCCTCACCGCGGTGGCGCTGGTGGTGGGCTATGCGGTGCTGGGTGCCACGTGGCTGGACATGAAGACGGAAGGCACAGTGCAGCGCATCGCGCATCGGCTGTCGATGCCGCTGTTCATCGCCCTGCTGGTGCTGCTGGGGGCGGTGAGCCTGGCCACGCCTTTCCTGCAGCCGGTGTATTTCGAGCGCTGGTTCGCCTGGCCGACGATGATCTTCTCCATCATCGTGCCGGCGCTGGTGCTGGCCTGCGCCCTCATGTTCTACAAGGGCTGGAAGGAGCAGCGGCCGGGCTATTCCTTCCTGGCCACCATCGGCATCTTCGTGCTGGGCTTCATCGGCCTTGGCATCAGCTTCTATCCGTATCTGGTGCCGCCGTCGCTGACCATTGCCGAGGCAGCGGCACCTGACGTGTCGCTGATCTTCCTGCTGGCGGGCACGGTGGTGCTGGTGCCGCTCATCCTGGCCTACACGGCGTGGAGCTACTGGGTGTTCCGCGGCAAGGTGAAGCCGGGTGAAGGCTATCACTGATGCCGGCCCCGGCATGGTGCCGATAACGAAAAAGGCCCGCCTGCCCGCAAGGGCAGGCGGGTTTTCCGTGTTCGGCGGCGGGATCAGCTACCGGAACCGGCTTCCCGGGCAGGGAAGGTGGTCAGCCTGTTGCGGCAGCGTGCAGGCGGATGAGGGTGCGCTCGCGGCCCAGCAACGGCAGCAGACGCGACATTTCCGGGCCATGCGCACGGCCGGTGAGGGCCAGCCGCAGCGGCAGGAACAGCGCCTTTCCCTTGCGCCCGGTCTGCTGCTTCAGCGCGCCTGTCCATGCCTTCCACGTGGCATCATCCCACGGTTCGGCAGGCAGCAGCTCGGCAGCCTGCTGCAGGAAAGCGCGGTCTTCGGCCGACAGGGAATCGGTTGACGGGGCGGGAATGTCCGCATGCAGCACTGCCTCCCAATGCGCGGCATCGGCAAGATGCTCGATGTTGGCGCGCACCACCTCCCATTCGGCGCAATCCAGCTCGATGCCTTGCTGGCGCAGGCGAGGCAGTGCCCGTTCGCAGGGCAGGGCATGCAGCAGCCGGGCATTCAGCGCGTGCAGTTCATCCTCGTTGAACCTTGCCGGTGCACTGGAGAGCCGTTCCAGCGCCACGCGCTGCGCCAACGCATCCATGTCGGTGAACGGTTCCACCGGCAGGGCAGAGCCGATGGTGGCGCAATAGCTGACAATGGTTTCCGGCTCCAGCCCGCGTTCGCGCAGGTCTGCCACGCCGAGGCTGCCCAGGCGCTTCGACAGCGGCCCGCCATCGGCTGCGCGCAACAGGGCATGATGGGCAAACACCGGTGGCTCGCCCCCCAGGGCCTGACACAGGGCGATCTGCACGGCGGTGTTGGTGAGATGGTCATCGCCACGGATGACGTGGGTGATGCCGAAGTCGATGTCGTCCACCACCGAGGGCAGGGTGTAGAGAAAGCTGCCATCGGCGCGGATGAGCACCGGGTCGGAGAGCGAGCGCAGATCCACCCGAACCTCTCCGCGCACGGCATCATGGAAGCGCACCACCTCGTCGGGCAGGCGGAAGCGCCAGTGGGGTTGCCTTCCCTCTGCACGCAGCGCCCGTTTCTCGTCCTCGGAGAGGTTCAGTGCGGCGCGGTCATACACCGGCGGATGCCCGGCCATCGCTTGCGCCTTGCGCTTCAGCGCCAGTTCCTGTTCGGTCTCGTAGCAATCATACAGCAGGCCCTCGCGCTTCAGCTGTTCGGCGGCTTCCTCGTACAATGCCAGCCGGGCACTCTGGCGCTCGATGCGGGCAGGGACGAGGCCGAGCCATTCGAGGTCTTCGATGATGGCCTGTGCGTATTCCTCGCGCGAACGTTCGGTGTCGGTATCATCCAGCCGGAGGATGAAATCACCGCCATGCCGGCGGGCGAACAGCCAGTTGAGCACGGCGGTGCGCACGTTGCCGATGTGCAGCCGGCCAGTGGGAGAAGGGGCAAAGCGGGTTGTTGAATTCATGACAGGTTGCCTTGGACAATGATTCAGAGGCACATTCAGGCATGAAGTGCAACACGGTTACGGAACGAGATGGTTGCACTGATGCCATTCTGCTTCAAGAGGGCCTCAACCGCGTCTGGAGGCCGAGATGTTTTTCCGGCCATCAGTCCGGGTGTCGGTTGGCATCATTTCCACAAGCGTTGAGTTGTCCTGAACAATCTGTTCGCATCTGGTCAAAGGGAATTGGCAATGAAGCACTGCAACAGGTGAAGGCTGTATCCGGCGTGGCCAGGGCCTGGTCTCGATAAATTTCTGGTGCGTCGGCTGAAACATGATTTCCTTCCCACGGCGCTTCGTTATGGGGGGAGTTGTCAAATGTCTGAATTGTTCTGGTCTTCTGATGAGCGGTGAGAACGCTCCGAACTTCTTCTGCCTGTTTGCAAGTGCACCTTCTGCCGTCTGAAGGATTTCCGGTGTATCGCAACCCGTTACGACAAATTGGCAGAAACATTCCTGGCTGCTGTTTGTATTGCCGCTACCGTCATTTGGTGGCTCGACCGAGTGCGGAGGCGGGGCAGCCCCAAGGGGAATCCCTTCAGTGAACGTTGACGGGTCGTGGTGCCCAGGCCCCAAGGAGCGCTTCTCAAGAGTCAACTTCCGGATGAGTCCGGATATTGATGAGACCATTTGAAGACACCATGCTGTCATGCGCCAGCGGCGTCAGCCGTTTGTGATCAGGATGATGCTCTCCTGGCAGTTGGCGCAGAGCTTCTCAGTCGCGTTCCACCGGGCGGGCGAGGAAAGCCGGTATGTTGTTTTCATCAAAGCCGCGCGTATTGCTGACAGGCTTGCTGCTCCTGTCCGGTTTTTTACCGTTGCCTCCGCCGGCGGAGCCGAAAGACCTGCCGCGCTTGCGTGCCTGATTTTCCTTGCCGGCATTTCCGGTGGAAGTATCACCGTTCTGTTGTGCGCCATCGCTGCGCGTTCCCGCGGCGGCGGATGATTCTGCTGCCGAACCACTGGCGCTCTTGCGTTTCCTGCGGCGGCGCTTCTTGCGTTTCTGGCCGTCCTTGCTGCCTGTGTCGCTGGCAGCTTCATTTGCGGCTGTCCTGGAGGAACTGCCTTCGTTGTTCCGGCCAGAGCCGTTGCTTCCGCCGCCTTTGTCGGCACGCTTCCTGCTGCCACTACCCTTGCGGCCACGGCCGCGCTTGCGGCGTCTTGCCTCCTCGATCTCTTCCGGCGACGGGGCTTCGCCTTCCCACGGAATTTCCTTGCCGATCAGTTCGATGATGGCAGCCAGTGCCTTGAAGTCCTCCGGCGTTACCAGGCTCACCGCCTCGCCCTTGCGCCCGGCGCGGCCGGTGCGGCCAATGCGGTGCACGTAATCCTCCGGCGAGACCGGAATGTCGTAGTTGAACACGTGGGAGACTTCCGGAATGTCCAGCCCGCGGGCCGCCACGTCGGAGGCGATGAGATAGGTGATCTCGTTGTCGCGGAATTTCTGCAGCGTCTCCAGCCGCTCGTATTGATCCATGTCGCCATGCAGGGCACCGGCCGAATAGCCGTGCTTGAGCATGGACTTCAGCAGGATGCCCACCGTGCGCTTGCGGTTGGCAAACACGATGGCATTCTTCACATTTTCCTTGCGCGCATCGATGACCTCGCGCAGCTTCGCCCGCTTGGCGGCATCTTCCGCCGGGGCCAGCACCAGCCGCTGCTCGATGGTCTCGGCGGTGGAAGACGGCGGCTGCGCCTCCACCCTCACCGGCAGGTGCAGGAACTGGTCCACCAGCCGCTGGATCTCCTTCGGCATGGTGGCGGAGAAGAAAAGCGTCTGCCGGGTGAAGGGCAGCAGGCTGACGATGCGCTCGATATCCGGGATGAAGCCCATGTCGAGCATGCGGTCGGCCTCGTCGATGACGAGAATCTCGACGCCCGTCAGCAGCAGCTTGCCGCGCTCGAAGTGATCAAGCAGCCGCCCCGGCGTGGCGATGAGCACGTCTGCCCCGCGGTCGATGATGCGCGACTGCTCGTCGAACGACACGCCACCGATGAGCAGCGCGACCTTCAGCTTGTGGTTCACGCCCAGTTGCTGGAAGGCATCATATACCTGCGCTGCCAGCTCTCGCGTCGGCTCCAGGATGAGGGTGCGCGGCATGCGGGCACGGGCGCGCCCCTGTTCCAGCAGCGTGAGCATGGGCAGCACGAAGGCCGCCGTCTTGCCCGAGCCGGTCTGTGCCAGGCCCAGCACGTCCTTGCGCTGCAATGCATGGGGGATGGCCTCGCGCTGGATTACCGTCGGCTTCTCGAAGCCGGCCTTGCGCACCGCATCCAGCGTTTTCTCGCTCAGGCCCAGGTCCTCGAACCCCGGCGTGTGCTCTTCATCCCCTGCAGCTGAAGAGGGCTCTGCGGCATCTTCGGAAGCCGCCTGCGTTGTGTCCGGCTGCCTGTCTTCGGCGGGAATGTCGCTGCTCTTGTCCTGTTCGCTCATGTCTGTCTCAAGTGCTGTTGCGCGGTGGCCTTGTGTGCCGGGCGCGATGCTGAAAGGGCAATGGCAAATCTGGCCAGGCACCCGGCACAAGTGCCTGCCTCAGGGGCGGTGGCCCCCAGGCCAATGAATGGGCGCATGCATGCCCACCCCAACCGACGGGCAGCCACATCATCTTGCAGAAAAGAAAAGCCTGCCGCGATTCCATGTGCTCGCCCGTTGTTGCGGAACATATAATGAATAAGCGTCTTGTCAAGCATTTGGCGTCATGCCATGCCGGTTTCCGCGTGGTGAAGAGGCGTGCTTGACGTCTTCCGGCTCTCTTGTCGCCGCTGCCGGCAATGCCTAATCTTGGACAATGACATTGGTGGGCCTGCCACGGGTGATGCCCAAAGGCAGGACAAGGACAAGAACAAGCATGACGGAGGCAGGAAATGGCAGCACAGGCACCAGTGTGCGACTTCGGCTGGAAGGCACCGGACTTCAGATTGCCCGGCGTTGACGGAAAGACCTATACCTTCGATGACATTGCCGGTGAAAAGGGCACGGTGGTGGTGTTCATCTGCAACCACTGCCCCTATGTGAAGGCCATCACCGACCGGCTGGTGCGCGATGCGAAGGAGCTGATGGAGAACGGCATCGGCTTCGTGGCCATTTCCTCCAACGACGCCAATTACCGCGAGGAGGATTCCTTCGAAAACATGAAGATCTTCGCGCGCGAACACGGCTTTCCATTCCCCTACCTGTATGACGAGACACAGGAGGTGGCCAAGGCCTATGGCGCGGTGTGCACGCCGGACTTCTTCGGCTTCAACGCCAACCGCGAGCTGCAGTATCGCGGGCGGCTGGATGCCTCGCGCAAGGAGCCCGCGGCACCTGATGCCCGGCGCGAGCTGTTCGAGGCGATGATGCAGGTGGCCGCCACCGGGCGCGGACCTGAAGAGCAGATCCCGTCCATGGGCTGCTCCATCAAGTGGAAGCCGGAAAACGACCCGTTTGCTGCTGCCGCCGGGCAGGCTACTCCACGCTGAAGTGCTCGCGCTGCTGTTTTGGCGTGCGTGGGCGCGGCACCGATGCCGCGCCCAGCATGAAGGCGCGCTCCACGCCGTGCCGCAGCATGGCCCAGAAGCTCCTGGCCGAGCCGACGGGGTCGTCCTCATCAAAGGATGGCAGGCTGACTTCACCTTCGGTGGAGATGCTCTGCGGCGCGAAGTTGTCGAGGTAGCCCTTCAGCATTTGCGCCATGCGCAGGGTCTGCCACGGGCGGGCCAGGTGTCCCTGGTGTTCGAAGATCTCCTGTGCCAGCCGGAAGTGGTGATCGCGGAAGTCCACCTGCAGGCCGAAGTGCTCGTTGATGATCACCGGCAGCAGCGCCTCCGACCAGCCGCGGTGAAAGCGGCATTCGCCGCAGTTGTCGTTGATCATCTCGTGCACCATGCGCTCCACGCAGCGCCGGCCGAGGTCTTCCGGCGGCAGGAAGTCGGTGCCGTAATAGACGTAATACTTGCCCATGATGGGCATGGGTGCGCCCATGCCGGGCACCCAGTACTGGTTGGGCACCATGCAGCCCTGCTCGCCATTGGCCAGGAACACCGCGCGGTCGTGGCACTGCGGGCAGCCGGCATCGCGCAAGGCTTCGGCAGCGGCGCGGTAGCCCTTGCGGAACAGCGCGGCACGCTCGTCATAAACGATGGCATCGAGCGCGCGGATGCACCACTGGGCATTGCGCATGGAATCACGCTCCAGGTCGAATTCCTCGCCCGGCTCGGCCACGAATTCCGGAAAATGCATCTCTTCCCGTGATGGCAGGCCGTATGCTGCCGGGTCGATGAGCCCTTCGGCCACCAGCTCCATCAGCCATGCCAGCATGCCGCCTATCTGGATGGCATCGAAGCCCAGCGCATCGGCGTGGTAGTTCAGCTTCTCCGCCGCGCGCAGGTGAAACACCCCGCACTGCGGCCCCAGCGTGTGATAGGGCTCGTAGTCCTTCTTGTATTCGCCGAAATACTTCTTGCACGCCACCGAGCATGGCTCGCCGCAGTGGTCGAACAGCTTCGGCTCGATGGTTTCGCGGTTGAAGTCCTTCAGGATGTTGTCGCGGATGAAGGTCTGCCAGTGGCGCAGGCGCTCGTCGGTGGAATGAGCGGTCGAGCGATAGTTGAAGGTCATCACCCGGTCCTTCAGCGTGGCGTAGTTGGAGCCGAAGGTGCCGCCGGTGCCGAGCTTCTCGTTGTAGTGGTATTTGACACAGGCCTGCATGTCCACCTGTGTCATCTTGTCTCCGAAATGCTCCTGGAACCACGGGTTCAGCTCCTTGGCCTTCAGCCCGTGCGGGTCGCGCCACTCGCCACCGAAAACGATGGCGACGATGTTGTGCCGCCGATACAGCCGCGAGCCGAGGCCGCCGCGCCCGGCCCAGTCCACCACTGCCGGGTGCAGCGCGCCCTTCTTGACGGGGTTGGAGGCAATGGCACCTTCCAGCGTTGCCGCCGCCGCCGGACCAACCACGGCAATGCGCACGCGGCGTGGATTGTATTCCTTGCCGTAGCGGTCAAGCAGCGCCTGCTGCAGGGCATAGATGCCGATGAGGGTGCGGCCCTCGTGCTCGTAGCCCTTCCAGATTTCGGCATGTTCGGGCAGCGGCTCGATGCGCACTTCGGGGCCGTCTCCGTGGTTGTGCAGCAACAGCACGGAAGGCTCCGGCGCGCGCCCGTGCAGGGAAACGAAGTTCACCCCCACGTGCTGGAAGGTGTAGGCAGCGCCGCCCATGGTGGAGATGTAGAAGCCTTCCCATTGATCCGAATGGGCACAGAACACCAGCCGCCGCGCACCGGGCAGGGCGGATGAGGCCAACGCCCCCTCGCCGAAGGTGAAGACGTCAGGATCGCGCCGGTATTCCTGCCAGCCGTAATCGACGGGGCCGAGAATGTGCTCCTCGGGAGCAATGTCGCGCACCTGCGCATCACCGCTGGCAAGGTCGATGATCAGCGCCTTCTGCTGCAATGCAATGGGCATGGCTGTTCTTTCTCCACCATTTCTGCTGCCGCGCTCTCATTCCCCTTGCCGGTTTTCGAAATCATGTTCCCCGATGGATTTCTGTGGCAGCATTTGCCGCCGAGCGCAATGCGGCAGGAAATCCTTTTCATCAGCCGCACCCGCGCAGTGGAAAGGTTTGCTGGCGCGTGTCGTGATCTTTCAGGATTTCATGGGTTTTTTCGGCTGCGGATTGCTTCGGCCGGCATCATCTCCACCCGTTGCATCGGCAGCGGAAGTGGATGCACCATGCTGGCTGGTGGCATCATTGCCTGAGTGGGCACGGCTGGCGGAATCGGCAGTGTGCATGACGTTGCGCACCCCGGCAGCAATGCCCAGCAGCATGCCCGCCAGCATGCCCCAGGGTTGCGTGCCGAAGTAGCGATCGATACCCCAGCCCAGCACCAGCCCGGCAGCCAGCGCCACGCCCAGGTCGGCCAGCAGGCGCAGCACCAGGTGGTGCGCCGCCACCCGCGGATCAGGCCCGGAGCGCCGGGCCGCGGCATCGCGCCTGCGTCGTTGCTCGTCTATGCGCCGGCGCAGGCTGTGCAGGCGCTCATCGTCATCGTGCAGCCCTGTTGACATCGGCTGTGCCTTTTCCTGCTCGCCCATTGAAAGCATCATCACCGCTGCATTACATTGCCTGCGGAGCAGAGTGTTACCTGCTGGTAACGCTATTGGTTTAGCATGTTCCCCGTGGAGTGGAATCACCATGCTGGAGAAAGACAGGAAGATGCTTCTGAAGGCCATTCAATACCTTGAAATGGGCGACTGGGAAAAGGCCCATCACATCGCCCAGCAGCACCCGGATGCCTACGGCAACTGGCTGCATGCCATCCTGCACAAGCTGGAAGGGGATCGTTCCAACGCCGCCTACTGGTACAATCGTGCAGGTGCTCCGGAGCGCATTGCCCAGCGGCCGGAAGAGGAGCTGAAGGAACTGCGCGAGAAGCTGGAAAACGCCTACTGAAAACGCGCCTGCAGCTTGTGCCCGTGGCATGCACGGGCAATGCGATGACGCGCAGCCAGCCGTGTCATCACACTCGCCCGGAAAGATCATCATCAAGGCAGGTGGCCCGCGTTTGCGGGCTTTTTTCATGCCTGCTTCTTCCCTTGCATGTTCTTGTGCCCGGCTGTTGCCCTTTGCTCCTCAACATTTCACGCAAATGTGTGATGCATGGGCGATGGAACATGGCGGCATTGCCGTAGATTGAAATACACGCTTGTTTTTCACCAGCCCTCATCACGGGAGAATACTCAGCCATGCAGCAAGTTTCCCTTCACAGACGCACCTTTCTGAAATTGACGGCAGGCCTTGGCGCATTCGCGGCGGGCAGTGGCGTTTCCGGCCTGCTGTCGCAGGACGATTTCATTGCACAGGCCCGCGTGCGTGGCGGCTCGCAGGCGCTGCCGCTGCCGGTGGTGCAGCGCGGAGAGCTCAAGGATGGCGTGCGCACCTATTCCCTGACGGTGCGCGAGGGGCGTCATGCCTTCGTGGCGGGGGCGAGGGCCGCCACCATTGGCGTGAATGGCAACTACCTGGGGCCGGTGCTGCGCATGCGGCAGGGCGAGAAGGTGCGCATCCGCGTGCGCAATGCCCTGCGTGAAACCACCACCGTGCACTGGCACGGCATGCACCTGCCGGCAAGGATGGATGGCGGCCCGCATCAGCAGGTGAAGCCGGGGCAGACGTGGGAGCCTGCCTTCGAGGTGCGCCAGCCGGCGGCGACGTTGTGGTATCACGCCCACCCGCACAAGCGCACCGGGCTGCACGTGTGGAAAGGCCTGGCCGGGCCCATCATCATCGACGACGAGGAAGCCGATGCGCTGCCGCTGCCGCGCGAATACGGCGTGGATGACATCGTGCTGGTGCTGCAGGACAGGCTGTTCGGCCGTGATGGCGAGCTCGTTTACGTGCAGAGCATGCATGACGTGATGATGGGCATGGAGGGCGACATTGCCCTGTGCAACGGCGTGTTCATGCCTGCCTTCGAGGCCAGGCGGCAGCGGCTGCGGTTGCGTATTCTCAATGGTGCCAATGCCAGCTTCTACAACATCGGCTTTTCCGACAACCGGCCGTTTCATGTCATCGCCACTGATGGCGGCCTGCTGCCGCGCCCGGTGGAACGGCGGCGCGTGCTCATCACGCCGGGAGAGCGGGTGGAGATCGTCGTGGAGGTGGGAAGCGAACCGTTCTTCCTCGTTTCCGGTGGCGCTGCAGGAGCGGGTGAATCATCCGGCCGCCGGGGTGGTGGCGGCATGATGGGGGGCGGCATGATGGG
>JALSGQ010000041.1 GCA_026982665.1 Hyphomicrobiales bacterium
GGCATGATGGGACGCGGCATGGGCGGCATGATGGGTGGCCGCAGCAGCGTGGATCTGCCGCCGCATACCTTCCTGCACATCATGCCGGCGGAGCGGCTGGAGGCCTCGCCGCCGCTGCCCGAGCGGCTGGTGGCGTTGCCGCAGGCCGATGCCCGCAAGGCAGACCGCGTGCGCCGCTTCGACCTGCAGATGGGCATGGGGCCAATGATGATGATGGGGGCGCGCGCTCCCTTCGCCATCAATGGCAAGGCCATGGACATGAACGTCATCAACGAGGTGGTGCCGCTGAACAGCACGGAGATATGGGAGATTCGCAACCGCTCGCCAATGCCGCATCCGTTTCACGTTCACGACGTGCAGTTCCGCGTGCTCACCCGCAACGGCAGGCCGGTGCCGGCGCACGAGGCCGGGCGCAAGGACACGGTGCTGGTGGATGGCGGCGATGTGGTGCGCGTGCTCGCCCGGTTCGAGGATTATGCGGACGAAAAACACCCCTACATGTATCACTGCCATATCCTGGAGCACGAGGATGCCGGCATGATGGGGCAGTTCACCGTGGTGGGCTGATTGATGGGCGGGCTTGCGGGGGGCAGGGGCATGTGCCCACGCCATGCCACGCCCCCCTGGCCCGGCATGCCCTTGGCCCGGCATCATGACGGATGGCCGTTGACAGGTGTTGGAGCAGGTCAGCGGCGTTCATAGGTGATGATGGTGAAATCGGCGCTGTCTTTCTCCTGCGCCGTGTGTTTCTCGCGGGAGATTTCGCGCCACCTGTCCGGCTCCGGGTCGGGGAAATGGGCATCGCCCTCCACATTGGCGTGCACGCGGGTGAGGTAGATGCGCTGCGCCAGCTTTCGCGTGGCGGCAAAGATCTGGCTGCCGCCGATGATGAATATCTCGTCTACCCCGCGGCGCTGCGCCAGCCGCTGCGCCAGCGCCAGTGCTTCCTCGATGGAGTTGGCGGTGAGCACATCCTCGTGCTCCATCACCTCGCCGCGGGTAACCACGATGTTGTCGCGCCCCTGCAGCGGCTTGCCGATGCTCTCGAAGGTGCGCCGGCCCATGATGACGGGGTGCCCCAGGGTGCGCTGCCTGAACAGCTTCAGCTCGGACGGCAGCCGCCAGGGCAGGGCATTGGCCTTGCCGATGACGCCGTTCTCCGACACGGCAACAACCAGCGCCAGCCGCGCCTGCTGCTGCTCCTGCCCGCCTGGCTGGCCGCCACTGTTGCTGCTCATTGCCCACTTCCCTCTTGCCAGATACTGGCGGGTATCGAGGCTTCATGCCGGATTGCAGGCAGAGTAGGGCATATTGCCACTCAGAACAATATGTTGACGTGGGCACAAGAGCCTTGGTGCGCATGGCCGGGGAAGCCCCCTGCGGCTTCTCCCGCTTCTGCCTGAAACACCTTCGGGCAACGGGAAAACAGCTGGTTTTGCCGGAACAAGTCTTCCCGGCCACCTGGTTTTCCGAAAATATCTCGGGGGATGCTCTTGCATGCACGGCATTTCCGATGCATGGCATTTTCCCTGGCGCATTGGCTTTCTGCCTTGAAAGGAGACATGCCGGCTGCCATCACCGGAACATCATCCGCCAGGCCGGAACAATGAAACAGGATCATCATGGCCGGACGCCTTTCCACATCCGCACTGCCTGAAGACATGCACGCAGCAGGCCGTGATGTGCGCCCGCTTGGGCCGTTCAGCACGCTTGTCAGGCTGCTGGGCTACCTGTGGCCGAAGGACAGGCCTGCCCAGCGCCTGCGCGTGGTGCTGGCCATGGCTTCGCTGGTCCTGGCCAAGGTCATCACCGTGCTTGTGCCCTTCGCCTACAAGTATGCCGTGGATGCACTTTCCGGCCAGCCGGTGGCGGCAGGGCAGGGGGCTGGCGCACCGGCAGCGGGGCAGGGGGGCGCAATACAGCCTGACTTGTGGGCCTTTCTCGCCGTGCCGGTATTCCTGGTCATCGCCTATGGCGTCGGGCGGGTGCTCATGGTTGCCTTCGCCCAGTTGCGCGACTGGCTGTTTGCCGAGGTGGGGCACGGCGCGGTGCGCAAGCTGGCCGATACCGCCTTCCGCCACCTGCATGCATTGTCCCTGCGCTATCACCTGGAGCGGCGCACCGGCGCGCTGGCGCGCATAGTCGATCGCGGCACCAAGGGCATCGAGATCATCCTGCGCTTCTCGCTGTTCAACTCCATTCCCACCGCCATCGAGATCGTGCTGGTGCTGGGCATCATCTTCGCCAACTTCGGCTGGCTCTATTCGCTCATCGTGGCGCTCACCATCATCGCCTATGTCGCCTTCACGTGGACGGTTACGGAGTGGCGCACGCAGGTGCGGCGAGAGATGAACGCGGCGGACAACGAGGCCTCGGGCTACGCCATCGACAGCCTGCTGAACTACGAGACGGTGAAATACTTCACCAACGAGGAGCACGAGGCAAGGCGCCATGACCGCGCCATGGGCAAATACGAGAAGCTGGCGGTGAAGACGTCGAAGTCGCTGGCCATGCTCAACACCGGGCAGGCCGCCATTTTCACCGCCGGGCTGACGCTCATCATGGTGCTGGCGGCCATGGACGTGCAGGCCGGCAAACTGACGGTGGGCGATTTCGTCATGGTCAATGCCATGCTGATCCAGCTCGGCCAGCCGCTGAACTTCCTCGGTTCCGTCTATCGCGAGATCCGCCAGGGGCTGACCGACCTGGAGAACCTGTTCCTGCTGCTTGAGATGCCGCCGGAGATCACCGACGCGCCGGACGCGAAGGAGCTGGTGGTTCGCAATGGCGAGGTCAGGTTCGAGAATGTGGGCTTCGCCTACAATCCCGACCGGCAGATCCTGCACGATGTCAGCTTCACCGTGCCGGCGGGGAAGAAGGTGGCCATCGTCGGGCCGTCAGGGGCAGGCAAGAGCACCATCTCGCGCCTGCTGTTCCGTTTCTACGAACCCACCAGCGGGCGCATTCTCATCGACGGGCAGGACATCCGCGCGGTTGCGCAGAAGTCGCTCAGGCGCAACATCGGCATCGTGCCGCAGGACACGGTGCTGTTCAACGACACCATCGGCTACAACATCCGCTACGGGCGGCTGGATGCCAGCGACGAGGAGATGATCGAGGCGGCGAAAATGGCGCAGATCCACGACTTCGTCATGCGCCTGCCGCAGAAGTATGACACGCTGGTGGGCGAGCGTGGACTGAAGCTCTCCGGTGGCGAGAAGCAGCGGGTGGCCATTGCCCGCACCATTCTCAAGAACCCGCCCATCCTGCTGCTGGACGAGGCCACTTCGGCGCTGGATACCATGACCGAGCGTCAGATCCAGGCAGCGCTGGACAAGGTGTCGGAAAACCGCACCACGCTGGTGATCGCGCACCGGCTTTCCACCATCGTCGATGCCGACGAGATCATCGTGCTGGAGCATGGGCGCATCATCGAGCGCGGCACGCACGAGGAGCTGCTGCAGCAGGGCGGTGTCTATGCCAGCATGTGGCAGCGCCAGCAGGAGGCCGATGCCGCCCGCGCCCGCCTGCGCCAGGTGGCGGAGGAGGAAGAGAGGCTGGCCGGTGGAGGCGAGGCGGTGGCGGAGCAACCAGCAGAGTAGGCGAGCCAACATTTATTGGCAGGCGGGATTGATGGAAGAGGGCAGGGTGGCGATGACGGAGCAGCGGGCATCCTATTCCGGGCTGGTCAGCTTCATGCGGCAACCAATGGCCGAAGGCGCAGCGGATTTTTCCGGCTGCGACGTGGTGGTTGCCGGCGTGCCCTTCGATGTTGCCACCACCAACCGTCCGGGCGCGCGCTTCGGCCCGCGCGCAATCCGCGATGAATCGCTGCAACTGGCATGGGGGCCCATATGGCCGTGGGGATTCGATCCGTTCGAGCGGCTGAAGGTGGTGGATGCCGGAGATATTGCCTTCGACTGGGGCAGGCCGCAGGAAATGGCAGAGAATCTCGCCGCCCACACCGCGCGGGTGCTGGCGGCGAACGCGGTGCCGCTGACGCTGGGCGGAGATCATTACTGCACGCTGCCCGTGCTGCGGGCGGTGCATGCGCATCACGGGCCGGTGGCGCTCGTTCATTTCGATGCCCACCGCGACGTGGAGGAGGGCGCGGGGCAGGGGCGCATCGATCATGGCATCGTCTTCTCCGAGGCGCTGCAGGAGGGCCTGCTGCGCGAGGAGGCATGCGTGCAGATCGGCATTCGCACCACCTATCCCGGCGAGGTGGGAGCGGGCATGACCGTCATCGATGCTGCCGCCTGCCATGCCATGAGCGCGCGGCAGATCGCCGCGAAGGTGCGCGAGGTGGTGGGAAATCATCCGGTCTACCTGACCTTCGACATAGACTGCCTCGACCCCGCCTTCGCGCCGGGCACCGGCACACCGGTGCCGGGAGGTCTGAGCACGCATCAGGCGCGGGCCATCCTGTGGGAACTGGCGGGATTGAACTTCACCGGCTTCGACGTGATGGAAGTCAGCCCACCATATGACCCCGCCGGTGCCACGGCACTGGCCGGTGCCATGCTGGCGGTGGATTTCTGCTGCCTGCTGGCCGCAGGCAATGAAACATTGCAGGCATAACCATTCCACTCCATTTCCTGTGCAAAATTCCCGCCGTAGTGTATCCTTTCGTGCCGGGAGTGAAGCGCAGCCGGCTTGGCAGGAGCCGGAAATCATGATGGACAGACAGTTGGAGGGAAACATCTCCTCAAGCGCGGAAGAGGAGAGCACGCCTGCTGTTTCCGAGGCGTTGCAGCAGGAGGATGGCAGGCCCGAGAAGAAAGAGGCCGCAGAAAAGACAGGAAAGGCCGCAAGCCGCAGGAAGACCGGTGCCGGAAGTGCGAAAAAGGCCGAAGAAACACGCCCGTCATCCCTGCAGGAAGGAAAGGACCGGAAAAAGCGCAGGAAGAAGCGCCAGAAACCGGAAAAGGACTGGGATGCCGAGCTTGACGCCATAGAGGATTTTGCCTCGGCTGATGCCGAGATGCTGATGCAGCGCCTGGCCGGCATGTCGCTGGATGTATCCTTGCGCCGCGCATACGAGAAAGGCCTTTACCCCTACGCTGAAAAACTGCCACGCAAGGAATACGAGAAGCAGAAGGCCGCCCTGCAGGTAGAGCTGCTGAAGCTGCAGAAGTGGGTGCAGGATACCGGACAGAAGGTGGTCATTCTCTTCGAGGGGCGGGATGCCGCCGGCAAGGGAGGCACCATCAAGCGTTTCATGGAGCATCTCAACCCCCGCGGGGCGCGCGTGGTGGCCCTGCCCAAGCCCACGGAGCGGGAGCGCACGCAGTGGTATTTCCAGCGTTACATCCAGCACCTGCCGGCCGGCGGCGAGATCGTCATGTTCGACCGCTCCTGGTACAACCGCGCCGGGGTGGAGCGCGTGATGGGCTTCTGCTCCCCGTACGAGTACCTGGAGTTCATGCGCCAGTGCCCGGAGCTGGAGCGCATGCTGGTGCGTTCCGGCATCTGGTTGTTCAAGTACTGGTTCTCCGTAACGCGCGAGGAGCAGTTGCGCCGTTTTGCCGCCCGCCGCAACGATCCGCTGAAGCAGTGGAAGCTTTCCCCCATCGACCGGGAATCCCTCAACAAGTGGGATGAATACACCGAGGCGAAGGAGGCCATGTTCTTCTACACGGACACGGCAGACGCACCCTGGACGGTGATCAGGTCAAATGACAAGAAACGTGCACGCATCAATGCGATGCAGCATTTTCTTTCCATCATGCCTTATCCGGACAAGGACGAGAATGTGGTTACCGGCCCGGATCCCGCCATCGTTTCCTCGTCCTCGGCGGTAATCGGCTACAGCCAGCACCTGCTGGGTGTATCGCTGCATCCTGCCCTGCGCCGCGCCGGTGCCGACTGACGGCACGCAAGCCCGGCTCAAGCACCGGGAAAGAAAAGGCGAGGCCAATGTCTGCAAGGATTCCGGCAACAATTGGCTGACCTGTTGGCGAGAAGGGTTGGCGATTCTGCTGTCGCCAGCCCTTCTTTCATTCCTGAAAAGAGGCTGTGCGGGCATGCGCGGGCATGCACGGAGCGCTTGTGCCCCATGAACCCGTGAAGGTGGGGCCTGCATGGGGATTTCCGGGCAGAAAGCCGCGTTTTCTTTCACGATGGCGTATGCGAGCCTTTCACCTGTTGCCCTTGCACGCATGGGAAAGGATGCTTAAGCCTTCCGTATCCATGCAGTTGAACAAGCCCGGGTGCAATGATGGACAATACCGCCAGCCAGATGCGGGAAGACATGCCTGCTGCCGACATCCCGCCGCTCAGGGATGCCGACGGGGCCATTGCGCCCGCTTTCCTGCAGGCGGTGGAAGAGGCCCTGCAGCGTGATGATCGCGCCGCCCTGAAGGCGCTGGTGGATGACCTGCACGAGGCCGACCTTGCCGATGTCATCGAGCTGCTGCCGCACGAAGAGCGGTTGCGTCTCATCCAGCTGCTGGGTCGGCAGTTCGACGTGGAGGCGCTCAGCGAGCTGGACGAGGCAGTGCGCAACGAGCTGTTGCAGGCATTGCCTTCCAGTGTCATTGCCCGCGCCGTGCGCAAGCTCGAGTCGGACGATGCCGCCTGGCTGCTGGAGGAACTGCCGGAGGAGGAGAAGCAGCGCATTCTCTCCCGCGTGCCGCAGGCAGAGCGCATCGCCGTGGAACGCGCCCTGGACTATGACGAGGATACCGCCGGGCGCTACATGCAGGCGCAGTTCGTCGCCGTGCCGGAGCACTGGACGGTGGGTGAGGTCATCGACTACCTGCGCACGGAAGAAGACCTGCCTGACGAATTCTTCGAGCTATACGTGGTGGACCCGCGCTTTCACGTGCTGGGCTCGGTTGCCACCGCGCGCCTGTTGCGCACGCCGCGCGAGCGTCCGGTTACGGAGATCATGCACAAGCTGCCGGCAGTCTTTCACGTGCAGGATGACATCGAGGACGTTGCCCGGCAGTTCGAGCACTACAACCTTGTTTCCGCCCCGGTGGTGGATGATTCCGGCCGCCTGGTCGGCTCGCTCTACATCGACGACATCGTCGATGTGCTGGAAGAGGAGGCGGCCGAGGACATGCTCGGCATGCATGGCGTGCACGAGGAGGAGATTCACGATTCGGTGCTCTCCATCACCCGCGCGCGTTTCGTGTGGCTGTTCATCAACCTGGGCACCGCGGTGCTGGCCTCGTGGGTCATTTCATGGTTCGATGCCACCATCCAGCAGATGGTGGCGCTGGCCATCCTCATGCCCATTGTCGCTTCCATGGGCGGCAACGCCGGCACCCAGACCATGGCCGTAACCGTGCGCGCGCTGGCCACCAACGAGCTGGGGCGCGCCAACCTGTGGCGCGTGGTGTGGCGCGAAACCGCCGTGGGCCTGCTCAACGGCCTGCTGTTCGCCATCATCATGGGGGCTTTCACCTGGTGGTGGTTCGGCTCCGACCAGCTGGCGCTCATCATCGCCATGGCCATGGTGGTGAACCTGCTGGCGGCAGCACTTGCCGGCATTCTCATTCCCATCACGCTGGAAAAACTGGGGGCAGACCCGGCACTGGCCTCCACCATATTCGTTACCACCGTAACCGATGTTGTCGGCTTCTTTGCCTTCCTCGGGCTGGCGGCCTGGTGGCTGGGCACGTGAAATCCGTGCAGGATTCCCGAGCAGGCCTTGCCAGCCGTGCCCGCCATGCAGCAGAATATGGCAGGAGCAGCATTGTCATGTGGTATTGAGTGCTTGCAAAAGTTGAATGCCTTTTCACAAGGGACAGAAACATGCAGGGGGTGATCAGGGCAGGGGCCCTTTTTCTGATCGGCAGCGGGGTGCTGGCAGCGCTTGTCTCGCTATTCATGCCGGTGGCAATGGCCTTCGGCCTGGGCGTGGTGCAGGGCTTGGCCTTGGTGTTCGGTGGCCTGCTGTTGCTGGTTCTGGCGTCATTGGCAGAGGCCATGCAGCAGGTAGCGGAAGCCTTGCGCCAGCAGCAGGCTCTGCCAACGCAATCGGCTGCAGGAGAGCCGATGCTTGCACCGCTGGCTGTGCCATCCGCATCTGAACAGCAGAAGGCAGCAGCAGAGCGCAAGCCCGCGCAGCAACAGGCCACGGCACAGAAGCCGGAACAGCCTCCGCAGAAGCCTGCGCAGCAACAGCAAGAGCAACAGAAACAGGCAGAGCAGGTGGCTGCGCAGCAACAGCCCGTGCAGCAGAAGCCTGCGCAGCAACCACCTGCACAGCAGCAAGAGCAGCAGAAACCGGCGGAACAGAAGCCCACGCAGCAGCAACAGGCCACGGCACAGAAGCCGGAACAGCCTCCGCAGAAGCCTGCGCAGCAACCGCCTGCACAGCAACAGCAAGAGCAGCAGAAACCGGCGGAACAGAAGCCCGCACAGCAGCAACAGGCCACGGCACAGAAGCCGGAACAGCCTCCGCAGAAGCCTGCGCAGCAACCGCCTGCACAGCAGCAAGAGCAGCAGAAACCGGCAGAGCAGGTGCCTGCACAGCAACAGCCCGTGCAGCAGCAGCCTGTTCTTTACGTCGTGGAGGAACGCACCATCCGTGGGCGTCCTGCGCGCATTCTTTCGGATGGCACCATAGAGGCCGAGCTGGAGGAGGGGTGGCTGCGTTTCGAAAACATGGAGCATCTCAACGAATACATGGATGCCCTGGAAGAGATGCGCCGGCAGGGGCTGGTCTGAAGCGTCGGCATGCCTGTGTGATAACAGTCGGCAGGCAGCTCAGGGGAGGGCGGAGTGCATGGACTATTCACGTTTTCGGCTGTTCAGCTTCGACTGCTACGGCACTCTCATCGACTGGGAAACGGGCATCTGGGATGCCCTGCAGCGCCTGTTCCTGGCCAATGATGCCCGTGCACCCGTTTCCCGCGCGGAGGCGCTGGCAGCCTATGCGGAAGAGGAAAGCCGCCTGCAACGCGAGCAGCCACGGGAGCGCTATGATCGCATCCTCGCCGCCACCCATCAGGCGCTGGCACGCCGCTGGGGGCTGATCACCACGCCGGGGCTGGACGAGACATTTGCAGCCTCCATTGCCTGCTGGCCTGCCTTTGCCGACACGGCGGAAGCACTGCGCCGCCTGCGCAAGCATGCGCGGCTTGCCATTCTTTCCAACGTGCACCTGGCCGGCATCGAGGCCACGATGCCGAAGCTGGGTGCTCCATTCGACCTGCTGTGCACCGCCGAGCAGGTGCAGGCATACAAGCCCGATGCTGCCATGTTCGACCATCTGCTGCGCCAGGCGCAGGAACGTTTCGGCATAGGCAGGGAAGAGATCCTGCACGTGGCGCAAAGCCCGTTTCACGACATTGCGCCAGCCCGCGCCGCCGGCATCGCCTGCGCATGGGTGGATCGCCAGCAGCTGCTGGAAAGCGGCCACTGGGGTGCCATTCCCGCCATGCCGGAGCTGCCGCAGCCCGATGTCCGTTTCCGCTCACTGGCCGAACTGGCCGATGACGTTCGCGGCTTGCGCCCAAATTGATCAACCGCATTTTCCGGGGGGTAAAGGACGGCAGCTGATCAATCCCGTCATGCATTTCGCATAATATGTATTATGGAAAATCCTTTGCCGCACCGATATCCCGGAAGATGCAAATTTCAATCTTTTCTACAATACCATGTGCAAGATATTTGAACTTGCATCTCAGAAACTCGCCGCCTCACGCCGAGCGGACGAAAAGCACCACGCACGCCATTCGCTGCCATCCGGGGTTCAGGCCGAGTCGGCCAGCAATGGCAGTTGCTTCGGGTCGGATGTCTGCTGCTCGCGGTCGGCCAGTGGCGTGGGATAGTCGCCGGTGAAGCAATGGTCGGTGAACTGCGGGCGTTCGGCATCGCGTTTCTCGTGTCCCAGCGCCCGATACAGCCCATCCACGCTGATGAAGCGCAGCGAATCGGCCTCGATGAAAGCGCACATGTCATCCAGCGAATGCGTGGCAGCCAGCAACTGCTCGCGGCTGGGCGTGTCAATGCCGTAGAAGTCCGGATGGGTGATGGGCGGCGAGGCAATGCGCATGTGCACCTCCGCCGCGCCAGCCTCGCGCACCATCTGCACGATCTTCTTCGAAGTGGTGCCGCGCACGATGGAATCGTCTATCAGCACCACCCGCTTTCCATGCAGCACGGCGCGGTTGGCATTGTGCTTCAGCTTCACGCCCAGCGCGCGGATCTTCTGCGTGGGCTCGATGAAGGTGCGGCCCACGTAGTGATTGCGGATGATGCCCAGCTCGAACGGCAAACCGGATGCTTCCGAATAGCCCAGTGCCGCCGGCACGCCGGAATCGGGCACCGGCACCACCATATCCGCTTCCGCCGGTGATTCCTGCGCCAGGATGCGGCCCATCTCCTTGCGCACCTGGTAGACCGAGCGCCCGCCGACGATGGAATCGGGCCGCGCAAAGTAGATGTATTCGAAAATGCACGGGCGTTCGGGCTGTTCCGGGAACGGATGGTAGCTCTGTATCCCCTGCTCTCCCGTGCCGCTGATCACCACCACCTCGCCATTCTTCACCTCGCGCACGAATTCGGCGCCGATGATGTCCAGCGCGCAGGTTTCGGAGGCGAGAATCCAGTTCTCTCCCAGCCTTCCCAGCACCAGCGGGCGAATGCCCAGCGGGTCGCGCGCACCGATGAGCTTTTTCTCGGTCATGGCGATGAGTGCATAACCGCCTTCCACCTGCCGGAGTGCATCGATGAAGCGCTCGATCAGCCGCCGGTGCGGCGAGCGCGCCACCAGGTGCAGGAATACCTCCGTGTCGGACGTGCTCTGGAAGATGGCGCCGGAGTTGATCAGCTCGCGGCGCAGCAGCAGCCCGTTGGTAAGGTTGCCGTTGTGCGCGATGGCAAAGCCGCCGGTGGCCAGCTCGGCGAAAAACGGCTGGACATTGCGCAGGATGGTGGTGCCGGTGGTGGAATAGCGCACATGGCCAATGGCCACCTCGCCGCTCAGGCGGCCGATGGTGCTGCCCTTGGTGAAGTGATCCCCCACCAGCCCCATGCGGCGCTCAAGGTTGAACTGCTGCCCGTCATAGCTGCAGATGCCGGCTGCCTCCTGTCCGCGGTGTTGCAGGGCATGCAACCCCAGTGCGGTCAGCGCCGCTGCATCCGGGTGCCCGAGAATGCCGAAAACGCCGCACTCCTCGCGCAGCAGATCGCCGTCGAGATCAAAATCGTGCCACATGGTTGTCTGTCCACCATCCCTGCCCTGCTCCCAGCGCCACAGAAAGGCGCAGGAAGCCTGTCATCCTGATGATGCCCGCATCAATAAACGAATGACGCCCGCCGGGCCAGCTCTCTCCTGCAAGGCATTCAGCGGGCATCATCCGGAGCCTGCAGCATGTTGTCGAGCCGCCTCCTGTCGCCACCGTCGATGGGAGCGGCCATGTCGCCAGCCTCACCCTGCCGCCTGCCGGCAGCCAGCTTGTCGGCCAGCACCTCGCCGATGTCTGCCGGCATGAAGCCGATGAGCACTTCCGCCGTGCCCTCCACCAACGGCTTCAGCCTGGCCTGTTCCACCCACTCCGCGCGCTTTTCCACCGGCACCATCCAGATATAGAACAGGTAGGCGATGGTTACCAGCACCAGCCCGCGCAGCACGCCATAGAAGCCGCCCAGCGTGCGGTCGAATGGACCAACGGCGGAGTCCAGCACCCAGTCGCCTATCTTCACCGAGATCACCGACATGATCAGCAGCACCAGCAGGAAGGCAGCCGCGCCAGTTACGATGATGGCGAGCTTCTCCTGGGCGATGAAGCCTTGCGTGAATTCGATGAGGGGCGGCATCTGCACGGCAAACCATGCCGCTGCCGCCGCCACCACCCAGGCGAACAGGGACAGCACTTCCCGCGTGAAGCCGCGCATCAGTGCCAGCAGGCCGGAAACCAGCATCAGCACCACGAGGATGATATCCAGAAGCTGCATGAAAGCTCGACCCCCGATTGTTCGTCAGAAGCATGCGTGGAATCAATGCGCAGCACCCGCTCCCAGCCACGGGACTACCTCCTGCCCTGCCGGCCAGGCCATTGGCCACCCGCCACTGACCACATGCCGGTTGAAAGACCACAGGGCACCGCCGGCGTCAAGCTTGATGCAGCAATCTTGCCGCCAGCGCCGCCACGTCGGGCAGCATTTCCACCTGCAGGCCAAGACCTTTCGGCACGCGTGAATCCTCCGCCACCCAGGCGCGGGAAAACCCCAGCTTCGCTGCCTCGCGCAGGCGTTGCTCGGCCATCGGCGCGGCGCGCACGCGGCCAGAGAGCGCCACCTCGCCGAACAGCACCGTGCCCGCCGGCAGCGCCCGCCCTGACAGCGAGGAGATGAGCGCCGCCGCGGCGGCGAGATCGGCGGCAGGCTCGCGCACCCGCATGCCGCCGGCGACGTTCAGATACACGTCATGCTGGCCCAGCCGCACCCCGGCACGCGCCTCCAGCACCGCCAGGATCATCGCCAGCCGCCCCGAATCCCAGCCGACCACGGCGCGCCGCGGCGTGGCGAAGGTGGTGGGCACGGCCAGCGCCTGCAATTCCACCAGCAGCGGGCGCTGCCCCTCCATGCCGGCGAACACCGCCGCGCCCGCCACTTCCGCGTCGCGCTCGCCCATGAACAGCAATGACGGGTTGGCCACCTCGGCAAGGCCCGCACCCTGCATCTCGAACACGCCGATCTCGTCGGTGGCGCCAAAGCGGTTCTTCACCGCCCGCAGGATGCGATACTGGTGCCCGCGGTCGCCCTCGAAGTAGAGCACCGCGTCCACCATGTGCTCCACCACGCGTGGCCCGGCGATCTGCCCTTCCTTGGTAACGTGGCCGATGAGCAGCACCACCGCGCCGCTGCGCTTGGCCAGCCGCACCAGCGCCTCCGCCCCGGCCCGCAGTTGCGAGACGGTGCCGGGAGCCGATTCCACCACCGGCGTCCACAGCGTCTGCAACGAATCGATGACCACCACGTCGGGCTTTTCCTTCTCCAGCGTGGCGATGATGTCGGCGACGTTGGTCTCCGCCGCCAGCAGCACCGGCGCATCCAGCACGCCCAGGCGCTGCGCCCGCAGGCGGATCTGGTCCAGCCCCTCCTCGCCGGAGACATAGACCGCCGCCCTGCCCTGCCGCGCCAGCCGGCTGAGCACCTGCAGCATCAGCGTCGATTTGCCGATGCCGGGATCACCGCCGACGAGCAGCGCCGATCCGGGCACGAAGCCGCCGCCGGTTACCCGGTCCAGCTCATTGATGCCGCTGGCCAGCCGCGGCGGCGGCTCGCTCTTTCCGGCCAGCGGCTGCAAGCCCCGCGCCCGGCCCTTTGGCAGCTTCGCGCCGCCAGCGGCGGCCAGCGGCTGCTCCGGCGCCTCCTCGACGATGGTGTTCCACTGCCCGCAAGAGTCGCAGCGCCCGGCCCAGCGCGGGCTGATCGCCCCGCAAGCCTGGCAGACGTATGTGCTTTTCGCCTTGGCCATGAGATGGTTGTGGCAGAAATGGCGCGCTTGTGGCAATGTTCATGCTGCATTCATGTGGACAGCGGCAGTTTCGGCCATTGTCTCACCAAACACGGGGGAGGATTCCATGACCCAGCTCATCCTGCTCGGCATCGTCGCCGCCGTCGTCCTGTATGGCATATACATCTACAACCAGCTGGTGAAGAACCGCCAGATGGTGAAAGAGGGCTATTCCGGCATCGACGTGCAACTGAAGAAGCGCGCCAACCTCATCCCCAACCTCGTTGCCGCCGTGAAGGGCTACATGAAGCACGAGCGCGAGACGCTGGAGAAGCTCACCGAGCTGCGGGCGAAGGCAATGGGCATGAGTGAGAACACCGACCCGGCGCAGCGCTCCGCCGTGGAGCAGGAAATCTCCTCGCTGCTGGGCAAGGTCATGGTGGCGGTGGAGAACTATCCCGACCTGAAGGCCGACCGGAACGTGCTCGACCTGCAACAGCAGCTGGCGCAGATCGAGCACGACATCCAGATGGCCCGGCGCTACTACAACGGCGCGGTGCGGGAGAACAACATCCTGGTGGAGAGCTTTCCCTCCAACCTCGTCGCCAACTTCTTCAGGTTCATGAAGGCGGAATACTTCGAACTGGAAGACGCCTCCGCCCGGCAGGTGCCGAAGGTGGAGCTGTGAAGGCATTGGCCCCGCACAGGCATCCGGGCCGCCTGCTGGCGGCGCTGCTGTTGCTGCTGGCCACCCTTTCTCCGGCGCTGGCGGCAGAAGAAATCCTGCTGTTCGACAGCACCGTGGAGGTGGCCGAGGACGGCGCGCTGACGGTAACCGAGCGCATCACCGTGCGGGCCGAGGGCAGGCGGATTCGCCGCGGCATCTACCGCGACTTCCCGCTGCTGTTCCGCCGCGGCGATGGCGGCATCGGGCGGGTGGGCTTCAAGGTGCTGCGGGTGCTGCGCAACGGCGCGCCGGAGAACTGGTTCAGCGAACAGCGCGAGGGCGGCTTCATCCGCATCTATGCCGGGCGCAAGGAGGTGCTGTTGCCGCCGGGCGAATACACCTACACCTTCGTCTATCGCACCACCCGGCAATTGCGCTTCTTCCCCGATCACGACGAGCTGTTCTGGAACGTTACCGGCGAGCGCTGGCGCTTTCCCATCCGCAAGGCGCGTATCACCGCGCGGCTGCCGCAGATGCCCGATGGCCGGGCCGCGCGCATCGACAGGGTGGCGCTGTTCACCGGCCCGCCCGGCTCGCGGGCATCGGATGCCGTCATCGTGCGCCGCTCCGATGGCGTGGTGGTGGCCGAGACCACCCGCGCCCTGCTGCCCGGCGAGGGCTTCAGCATCGCCATCGCCTTCCCGAAAGGCGTGGTGCGCGCGCCGGGATGGCTGCAACAACTGTGGTGGCGGGCGCAGGACAGCCTGCCGCTGTGGTGGGTCATCGGCGGCGCGGCGCTGGTGAACCTCTACTTCCTGTGGGCCTGGTGGCGGGTGGGGCGCGACCCGAAACCCGGCGTCATCATCCCGCGCTGGCAGCCGCCGGAAGGCATCTCCCCCGCTGCCGCGGCATGGTTGCGCGGCGAGGCAGGACTGCGCGGCGGTGATGCCGGGCGCATGTTCTCCGCCGCGCTGGTGTCATTGGCGGTGAAGGGCTTCCTGCGCATCGAGCCACAGGAGGAAGAGGAGGGACGGCCCCACACCCGGCTGGTGAAGCTGAAGGAGCCGGATGCATCGCTGCCGCCGGGCGAACAGGCACTGATGGACACGTTGTTCGAGGACGGCAGGGACAGCCTCGCCTTCTCCGGCGACAACGGTCAGCGGCTGCACCAGGCGCTCGCCACCTTCACGCGGGCCATCGAGCAGGAACACGCGGGACGGCACGTGGAGCACAACCGGCTGTGGTTCATGCTCGGCACCGGGCTGCTGGTGGTGCTGGGCGCGGGACTGCTGGTGATGGCCGTGTGGGGCCTGCCGCGGGCAATGCCCATCCTGGCGCTGGCCATGTTCACCATCATTCCCGCCATCATGCTCGGCCACCTGCTGCGCGACGCGCTGAGCGGCGGCAAGGGCTGGAAGCTGCTGCCGCCCATGCTGTTCAGCGCCCTGTTCCTCGCCGTGGCGCTGACGATGACCTTGCAGATGCTCCGCGCCTCCATGCCCGGGGCGCAGGCCGTCATGGTGCTGCTGGCGGTGGCCTCATTGCCGCTGGGGCTGATGCTGTGGGGCTACCTGCTGCGCCGCCCCACGCCGTCGGGCCGCGCCCTGCTGGACGAGATCGAGGGCGTGCGCATGTTCATCGAGACGGCGGAGCAGGAACGCTTCAACCGCGCCGGCGGGCCGAAGCAGGCCGTAACGCTGTTCGAGAAACTGCTGCCGTGGGCCATTGCACTGGATCTCGAAAAGCCGTGGACGCGCGCCTTCAGTGCCTGGCTGGCCAGCGCCGCGGCGGCGGGCACGGCGGCGGCAGTGGCCTATCAGCCCGGCTGGCACGGTGGGCACATCGGGCGCGTGGAAGAGATCGGCACCATCGGCGAGCGCATGACGCAGGCGCTTGATGGCGCCATGCCGTCGCAATCGGCCTCCGGCTTCGGCGGCGGCGCGGGCGGTGGTGTCGGCGGCGGAGGAGGCGGCGGAGGTGGTGGTGGCTGGTGAAACGCCAGCCCCCTGCCCTTCTTGCTTACGCGCCACCCTCGCGGATGGGCGGGGCGAACTGAAGCGCCATGTCCCACGGCAGGAAGATCCAGGTATCCTGCGAGACCTCGGTGATGAAGGTGTCCACCAGCTCCACCCCGGCGGGCTTGG
>JALSGQ010000042.1 GCA_026982665.1 Hyphomicrobiales bacterium
GCTTACGCGCCACCCTCGCGGATGGGCGGGGCGAACTGAAGCGCCATGTCCCACGGCAGGAAGATCCAGGTATCCTGCGAGACCTCGGTGATGAAGGTGTCCACCAGCTCCACCCCGGCGGGCTTGGCATAGACACAGGCGTAATGGGCATTCGGCAGCAGCTCGCGCACGAACTTCAGCGTCTTGCCGGTGTCCACCAGGTCATCCACCACCAGCAGGCCCTCGCCGCCGTTCTCCATGTAGCGCGCCGCCGGCTCCTTCAGCATGCGCAGCTCGCCCTGCCTGCTGAAGTCGTAGGAGGCAATGCCGATGGTCTCGATGTCGCGCATGTCCAGCTCCCGCGCCACGATGGCCGCCGGCACCAGCCCGCCGCGGGTGAT
The DNA here is from genome assembly GCA_026982665.1 of Hyphomicrobiales bacterium. Taxonomy (GTDB): domain Bacteria; phylum Pseudomonadota; class Alphaproteobacteria; order Rhizobiales; family Aestuariivirgaceae; genus Thermopetrobacter. The sequence continues at coordinate 381 of JALSGQ010000042.1, forward strand.
GGCCAGCACCGCATTGAATGGCCCCTTTTCCGCCAACCGCCAGGCCAGCGCCCGTGCATCGCGGTGAAACTGATCCCACGACACCGGAAAGCTCTTCTGGTAACGCTCATCCAGTTGCGGCTTCTGATCGGTCATGCCCTTCTCCCCTCGTTCACACGCACGCACACCAGCTCCATCCCCCGCTGCCACCCTTGCATGCCACGCATCCGCTCATGCCTGCACCTCGCGCACCAGCCCCTCTTCATCCAGGGCAAGAATGGCCGGCTTGCCATCCCGCAGGCCGATCACGCGCCTGCCTTCCAGCAACTCCAGCGCCAGTGCACCGAACACCTCCCGCCGCCAGCCCTTCAGCAGCGGCACATCGCGCCTGCCGGCCGCCAACCGCTCCACGTCCGCTGCCGAGGCTACCAGCTTCGGCGCAATGCCCTCGCGGTCGCACACGATCTTCAGGGCCAGCTTGAGAATGTCGGCACGCGCCTGCGTGCCTTGCGGGTGTGCCTTCTCGCGCCTTTCCGGCTGTGGCAGCTGTGCTTCCGGCAATGCCAGCACCTCCTGCACGATGCGCAGGATGGCACGGCCCATCTCGCCCTTTGCCTGCCCGGGGGAAAGGTGCCGGAGCCGTGCCAGCGCCTGTTCATCCGCCGGCATCTCGCTGGCAATCTCCACGATGGCTTCATCCTTCAGCAGCCGCCGGCGCGGAATGTCGCGCTGCTGCGCCTGCTCCTCGCGCCAGGCGGCCAGCCGCTGCAGCAGTGCCAGCTGCCGCTTCTCGCGCGGGCGAAAACGGATGCGCCGCCAGGCTTCTTCCACCTCCTGCGCATAGGTCTGCGGGTTGGTGAGGATTTCCAGCTCCTCGTTCAGCCAGTGCTCGCGGCCGGAGCGCTGCAGCTCCTCGCGCAAGCGTTGATAGATGCGGCGCAGGTGCGTAACATCGGCCAGCGCATACTGCAATTGCCGCTTCGACAGGGGACGGCGCGACCAGTCGGTGAAGCGCGACCCCTTGTCCAGCTTCACGCCGGCCAGCTTCTCGGCCAGTGCGCCATAGCTCACCTGATCGCCAAAACCGCAGACCATGGCGGCAACCTGGGTGTCGAACACCGGCCGCGGCACGCGTCCCGTGAGATGATGGAAGATCTCGATATCCTGCCGCCCGGCATGAAACACCTTCAGCACGCCCTCATCGGCCAGCAGGTCGAAGAACGGCGACAGGTCCATTCCTCTCGCCAGCGGATCGATGATGGCGGCTTCCCCGGCACCTGCCACCTGTATCAGGCACAGCTTCGGCCAGAAGGTGCGCTCGCGCATGAACTCCGTGTCAACGGCAATGAATTCCTCGTTGCCGAGCCGCGTGCACAACGCCTCGAGCGCCGGCGTGTCGGTGATGACCTGCATTCCCTGCTCCTTCCTGCCGCCAGCCCTGCCCCGTCTTGCCATCATGCCGGAAAGAAAGAGAGTGCGGCGAGCGTGTCCGGATGCCCAATCGCTGCGGGGGCGGACCTGTTGTTGCGCAGGGGCATGGCGGCGTCAAATGCCTTTTCCACAGGAAAGCGAGCAAGTGGCATGAAGGAGCAGCATACGCTCCATCCCCTTTGCCGGAGCAAGGCACGAAATCGCGCAAGGGAGATCTGAAATCAGGCCACGTCCAGCTTGCGAAAGCGGTTGTAGAGCATGAACGGCAGGCCGCTGAGCAGCACGTCGAGGTGTCGGATGTCCTGGTAGAAGCCGTTCAGCGACAGCCGCGGCAGCGCCGTGAGATGATCGGCATGCTCGGCATACAGGTGTCCCTTGCGCGTGGTCAGGGCCAGCGAGAAGCCCAGCTCGCGCGCCAGCGCAAACTCCCGCGCCCCGGCAGAGGCCGGGTCGCCATAAGGATAGGCCAGCGTGTTCACCGTGCAGCCCAGCTCCTGCTCCAGCCGCTCGCGCGACTGCTGCATCTCCGCCCTTGCATCTTCCTCGTCGATGCGCGCCAGCGCGCGGTGGTGCATGGTGTGCGCGCCAATGCTGCACAGGGGATCCGCGCTCAACTCGCGCAGCTCGTTCCAGTCCATGATCAGCTCGCGGCACTGGGCATGCACATCCAGTCCGTGGCGTGCGGCGAAGCGGATGATGAAGGCGCGCTGCTCGTATTCGTCCATGTAGCGGATGGCGGGATAGAGAATGTCCCACGCCGCCTGCTTGCCGGCATCGGTGTGGGTATGGAACCTGTCCGGCAGGCCTTCCAGGTCGCAATGCACCACGTCATTGTCGCGAATCACCGCCTCCAGCGCGTCCCACCACAGCTCGCCCTCTCCATCGGCATAGGCAGGGGCAACGAATATGGTGAACGGTGCCTCATGCTTGCGGAACACGGGGAGCGCGTATTCCATGTTGTCGCGGTAGCCATCATCCAGGGTGATGGCGGCGAACGGGCGCTGCAACTGCCCTGCCCTGGCCTGTTGCAGGCGCTCTGGCACGGCATCGAGCGGTATCAGCTCGTATCCCTGTTGCCTGACGAAGGACAGGGCCGCATCCAGAAATTCAGGGGTGATGGCAAGCCCGGCGTTGGGCGCAAAATGGCAGCCCTCGCAGCGTGGTGTGGCTGATGGCAGCACACGGTGCAGCATGAACACGACACCGGCACCACGACAGGCGGCGCTAGTGGCCCGCGCCAGCCGGCTGTGATGCAGCAGTTGCAATATGGAACGATAAACCACGGACATCTCCGCCAGCCCTTCCCAAGGATCAGGATTTGTCTCGGTAGTCCACAATCTAGCAGGGCTGTCTTGCCATTACGCAAACCGGAGCGGGAAAAATCGCGTGTGATCGCTTACCTTTCATCAACCATGATTCCGAACGCGTGCAGGCGAGCGTGTGCCTCCATCCGCTTGCAGGCATCGGCAAGGCGAGGACAAGGCGCACCGGACAAGATGGCTATCCGAAGCTCACGAGAAACCGCTGGTGTACCGCGGTGGCCTCAGCCCTGCCGGCGGCGCAGCAGGGCGTAATTGAAATGCTGCACCTTGCCGGCAGGGGTGGTGTGGTGCTCATCGGCCGTCTGCAGCAGGTCGAATTCCTCTCCCAGTGCGGCAGCAATCTCCTGCGGTGATTGCCGGCGTACCGGCAGGCCGGAGCACATCTCGGGGCCATCAGGGGCGAAGGTGGCGATGATGACATGGCCGCCGGGCCTTGTCGCGCGGCGCAGCACATCCACATAACGCTGCCGCTGTTCCTCTTCGGTAAGGAAGTGGAACACGGCGCGGTCATGCCACAGGTCATACATTTGCGGTGGTTGCCACTGCAGCAGGTCGGCCACGATCCACCTCACCTGCGCCGCCTGCTCCGCTCCCAGCCGCGCCTTCGCCTTGTCCATGCCCTCCGGGGCAATGTCCAGCACGCTGATGTCGCGATATCCGGCCTGCAGCAGGTGGTCCACCAGGGTGGAGGCTCCACCGCCGGCATCGATGATGGCGGCATCCGGCGCGGCAACGGCAGCCCTGATCAGTTGCAGCGACAGGGACGGACGCGCCTGGTACCAGCTGACCTCGTCTTCGTCCTTGCCGGCATAGACCGCACGCCAGTGCTGTTTCAGCTCCGTGCTCCCGACCATGGTGGGCATGCTCCTCTTTTCGCCCTTGGACACGCCGTGCAGCATATATAGCTGCACACGGAGATACAAGCCTGAAGCCATGTTGCTGCGCCTGTTCGCAAGACGATCTGGCCCGGTGGAAACCGGGATAATGCCCTTGCCTGGACCGTCAATGGCAATGCATGAAAGGCTGCATGGCACTGCCGGGCAGGCAAGCGCTCCAAGGGATGGGTGTGATGGATACGCCACGGCTTGCTGGATCCTGACCTGCAGGATACATTCTTGCAAAAGAAAGAGGCAGGCATGAAGCGGCAAAAGATGATGGCAGCGGCAGACAGCAAAGAGCAGAACCTGTGCAAACCCTTGCCTTCAGGCACGGCTTCCCGGCAATGGCGGTCCCCATGCTGCCCGTCTTTCTTCCTTTCGATACCGCGGTTGGCAGTGCTGCCATTACTGCTGGCAATCCTGCTGCTCGTTTCTCCCCTGCCCGGCATCGGCCTTCGGCATGATGATGCCCGCGCATCCGGCGTGCCGCTGCTGATGCCCATCAAGAAGAAGCCGCCGGCGCTCGACTTCCTGCTGGAGGACCTGAACGGCAAGGTTTGGCAACTGGCCGACCTGAAGGGCAAGGTGGTGGTCATCAACTTCTGGGCCATCTCCTGCCCCGTATGCCGGGTGGAAATGCCGACGCTGGAAAAGCTCTGGCGCAAGTTTGGCAAGATGGACGTGCAGGTGCTGACCATTCATGTCGGCCACACGGAAGCCGAGATCCGCCGTTTCGTCGAGGAGCTGGACCTGAAGCTGCCGGTGCTGCACGATCCGTCAAAGAAGATCTCGCGCTCATGGGGGGTGTTCAACCTGCCCGTTACCTTCGTGCTGGATACCGAGGGCAAGCTGGCCTACATCGCCTTCGGTGGCCGCAACTGGCTGAATCCTGAGATCATCCGCACCATCATCGCCCTGCGCCCGCCGTTATGAGCAGAAATCATCCCTGCCCGGCAGGATGCAAGACTGCACGCTTTCGCCAACAGTGCATTTCCGCGCGTGGCCGGAGAAAAATCAACAGCCGGCACTTTGCCCGGCCGGTGTCTGTGCATCGCTTTCCAGCAGGTCGCGCATGGCATCCACCAGCAGCTCCCACTGCAATTCCTCCAGCGGGATGATACGCACATCAAACACCGCCGCCTTGCCCATCAGCGCCTGGTAACGCGGCTTGTCTCCGCGCATTTCATCGTAGAGATCGCTGGTAACCAGCACGCCGACGCGGTCCCCTTCCCTGCCGAAATGATCGCCCAGGTTGTCGGCCTCGTGCAGGGCGTCCATCAGCCGGTTGCGGAGCTTGCGGTTGGAAGTATCGAAGCGTGATTGCAGCGCCTTGCAGGAGATGAAGGCCAGGCGCTCCCCCTTGCGCAGGATGACATCTATTTCGTTCTCGCCGCGAAAGCCCTTGACCTCCCAGCCCACGCACTGGGAGAAGATCCCTTCATCCGCGCCTGCGTGCATGCCGGCAAGCCACGCCAGTTCCTCCAGCCAGCCGCCCGAGAGGAAACGACGCGCCGCGGCATCGAGCGGGCGCAGCAGGTCATCGCCGTGGCGCTGCAGCATGCCGGCCTGCTGCAATCCTTCCACCAGCTGCCTGGCTGCATCATCATCGCCATTCTGTGGCCATGCCAGCCCCGCCCCGTTCAGCAGGCTGTCGCGCAACGGCTCGAACGTCGTGTAGTGATTGCCGATGGCGCGTACCAGCGAAGCGCGCGACAACGTCTCGTTGATGTCGCCGCAGCAGCTTTTCAGAAAGGCACCACGGGTGTGCAACAATTCAGCGATGGAAGGCATGCACACATCCCCTGCCGGTTTCCGCCGTTCCCCATTCCCTCCCCGGCCCGACATCATCATGGCGGGCACCCCCCATACCACAAAAAACCGAACTGCAAAACAGCTGCCCTCTCCTGCCAGTCAACCGCTGCCAGGCGCTTGCAGAATCAGCCCCGTCGTGGTTCACATCAGCACATGAACACGCAACCGAAACGCAAGCTCTGCGTCTATTGCGGCTCCAGCCACGGGGAGAATCCGGCGTATGCGGAGGCTGCCCGCACGCTGGGGCGGCTGCTGGCGGAGAAGGATATCGGCCTGGTTTATGGCGGTGGGTCGCTGGGGCTGATGGGCGAGGTGGCAAAGGCCTGCCTGTCGGCTGGCGGATACGTCATCGGCGTCATCCCGGAATTCCTGGTGCGAAAGGAAATATTGCTGGAAGGGGTGCAGGAGCTGGTGGTAACGGCCAACATGCACCAGCGCAAGATGACCATGTTCGAGAAGGCCGATGGCTTCTGCGCCCTGCCCGGCGGCATCGGCACACTGGAAGAGCTGGTGGAGATGGCCACCTGGCTGCAGCTGGGCCAGCACGTGAAGCCGCTGATCCTCGCCAACATCGACGGCTACTGGGACCCGCTGCTGCAGCTGTTCGAGCACATGAGGCAACAGGGCTTCTTCAAGTCCAGCACGGAAGTGCATCTGGACCAGGTGCGCCGTGCCGAGGAGGTCATTCCGATGTTCGAGAAGCGGCTGAAGACGAAACGCCAGCCACTGTGGACACCGGAAGAGCTGGAGCGCCGCATGTGAGCATACGAGCACGTGAGAGGTGCATGCCTGCCTCGGCAAGCGCGCTGGAATGACATTACATCATGTTGAAGAAATGCCGCTGATGGCCGACGGAGCTTGACGGAAATTCCCCTGCCCTGCATTCCTGCAGCAGGAGATTCGCCGAATCCGGCATTGCATCATCAGACCGGCAACGAACTTCCGGCCACCATGAATTCGCATTCACGCCCGCGGAGCATGTCATGAGCCTGATCGACACCATTACCCGCACGTTCGCCCCGGTGCATCGCGAGGGCTGGCGCTTCATCGCCATTGCCGTGGTGGCGGCATTGCTGGCCTTCTGGTTGCTGCCGGATTTCTTCGGCTGGCTGCTGCTGGGCATTGCCGCCTGGATTGCCTATTTCTTCCGTGATCCGGAGCGGGTAACTCCCGTGCGGGAAGGCCTGGTAATCTCGCCGGCCGATGGTGTCGTCTCCTCCGTGCGCACCGCGCCGCCGCCGCCGGAGCTGGACCTGGGAGATGACGAGCCGCGGGTGTGTGTCTCGGTATTCATGAACGTCTTCGACGTGCACGTGAACCGCTCACCGGTGGATGGACACATTGCCGCCATCACCTACATTCCCGGCAAGTTCGTCAATGCCGAGCTGGACAAGGCCAGCGAGGACAACGAGCGCCAGGCCTTCTCCATCGAGATGCCGGACGGCAGGCGCATTGGCGTGGTGCAGATCGCCGGGCTGGTGGCGCGGCGCATCGTGCGCTTCGTGCATGAGGGTGATACCGTGCAGGCAGGTGAGCGCATCGGCCTCATCCGCTTCGGCTCAAGGGTGGACGTGTGGCTGCCGCCGGGCGTGAAAGCCAGCGCGCTGGTGGGGCAGCGCTGCATCGCCGGAGAAACGGTGCTGGCGGACATGGCCTGCGATCTTCCTGCTCCCCAACCCCGCCGGAGTTGAGGCTGTCCCCCCTGCCCTTCCTTGTCCTTTTCCGCCCTGCCCTGTCTGCACCAGGAAAGCCGCCATGCCTGGCATCCCTTCGGACATGCCGTGCCCGGTGGCTGATGCCACGGCATTTTCCAGCATTCATGCACAGCCATTGACTCCATCACGGCAATGGCCTTGCATGCGTTAACCAATTCTTCACATTCACCGGTGCGCAGCGCCGCGAAATCGTTAAGATTGTCCGCGATCGTCCATGTCGGGGCAGTGTGCGCCGTGCCGAGTGCAGGCAGTGCACGGGCGCACGCGGGCACTGACAGCAGGGCCAGATCCCCCGGACAGGGTCCCCGGACAAGGCAAGACAGCAGGCACGAGGGCAGCAGCACCATGGCACAGGCCAGCAACGCACCACACACCCGGCAGCAGGCCGCAACGCAGGCAACGGCAGCGGCGCAGACGCCACCTGATGCGGCGCTGCACCCTTCTCCGGCCAACCAGAACGACGCCGCCACCGCCGCGCTCATCGCACGGCTGCACCAGCGTCCATCTCCGGTGCCGCTCATCGTGGCGCTGGCCGTATCCGTCCTGTGGACGCTGCTCAGCGCCATTGTCTACCTGCCTGCCCTGCTCGCCCTGCCGTCTTTTTCCGCTCCTGGTGCCATGCAGATGCTGGCACAGGCGCTGGCACTGTGGCTGATGCCGCTGGCTGCCATCTGGGGTGCGGCTCTGCTGTTCTGGCGGGCACGCCACATGCGCCAGGTATCCGAGGCACTGGTGCATGCCGCCCTGCAGCTGGGAAAACAGCCGGCACCGGCAGAAGCACAGCAGGCGCACGCTCTGGGCGAGGCGCTCAAGGCGGAGATGGAATCCCTGCTGGAGCGCATGGAGCAGAACATCGACAAGGCACGCCAGATGCATGCGGCGGCGCAGCAGGAGCTGGCCGGTATCGAGCGCGCCTTTGGCGAGAATGATGCACGCCTGCATGACCTGATGTCCGGCCTGCAGAGCCAGCGCAAGACGCTGGTGGAAATCGGCCAGGCGCTGCATGCGGAAACCGTGCCGCTGCTGCAGCAACTGGACGAGAACGCCAAGCGGCTTGAGCAGACGGCCGAGCTGGCCACCGGCAAGCTGGCACAGGCAGACGTGCAACTGCGCGAAACCACGCAGCAGGCGCTGGCCTCGCTGGAAGAGGCGGCAATGCGCGCGCAGGCCGGCGTGCAGGGCCTGCAGGCAGAAACGGAGCGGTTGGAAAGCGTCGCCGCCATCCTGCTGGACGGCAAGGAGCAGATGGCCACCCTGTTGTCCGAGCAGAGTGGCTCCGTGGAGGCAGTGCTGGCCTCCCTGCGCGACGAGCAGCAGCGGCTACAGGAGCAGATGGGTGCCCTGCGCGACGAGCTGGCGCAGGTGGCCGAGCAGGCACGCACGGCCCTTGCCGAGGCTGGCAGCGCTACCGTGCGCAGCATCGATGAAGCGGCAGAACGCACCACGGCGCAGCTTGGCGAGGTGGCCCAGTCCACTGCCGGCACCCTGCAGCAGACCCTGCAGAGTGCAGCTGAAAGGCTCCAGCAGGCTGCCGCAAGCACCACCGACAGCATCGGCAAGGCTGCGGAGCAGACAGGGCAGCAACTTGCCGGCGTGGCCGAACAGGCGAATACCAGGCTGGCGGAAATCACCTCTGCCGTCGGCCAGCAACTGCAACATAGCACCGAGCAGGCCACAGGCCAGATCGAGCAGGCAGGTGCGGAGGTCGGCAACCGGCTTGCGTCCGTTGCGGGAGAGGTTGCAGAACGCCTGCAGACCACCGGCAACGCGACGGCAGCAGCCCTACGGCAGGCTGGCGAGGAGACCGTCGGCAACATCTCGCAGACGGCGGAAGCACTGGGCGGCAACATTCGCGCCGCTACCGAGGCCACCCGCGCCGTACTGGAAGAAACGGGCGCTGCCATCGGCACCCAGCTGGCCAGCCTGACAAAGGACCTGGACACCCGCCTGGCAGGCATCGGCGAGACGCTGCACGAATCCATGCAGAGCGCCACCGGCGCGGTGCAACAGCAGCTCGAGCAGACATCCACGGCCTTCTTCAGCCGCGTGGAAGAGGTTTCCGCCCGTTTCACCGAAACCCTGGGCGGCGCGGTGCGGGAGCTCGAAGAGCGCAGCGATGGTGCCGCGACGCGGCTGGTGGAACAGCTCACGGCGCTCACTTCCACCCTTGATGCCAACAGCAGGCAGGCCGTGGAGCAGATCACCCGGACGCAGGCCGGCTTCACCACCACCCTGCAGGAAACGGCCGAGCGCCTGCAGAACATGCTGAACGAGCGCAGCCAGGCGCTGCAGGAGACCGCCACCCGCGCCACTGCCGGGCTGCAGGATGCCGGAACCAGCCTGCTTGAGCGGTTGCAGGCCCTGAGCGATGAAGTGCAGCAGCGGCTGAACAGCAGCGGCGAGGAAATCTCCGGCCGCATGCAGGCAGTGGTCGGCTCGCTGGAGGAAAACGTGCTGTCGGTCTCCGGCTCCTTCCTGCACAACGTGGCGCAGGCGCGCAGCGAACTGGAAGACTATCTCACCCGCGCCAGCACGGAACTGGCGGCCAGCATGGAAAAGGCCACCAGCGAGGTGTTCCAGCGGGCACAGGCCACCAGCGGGCGCATTCGCCAGCAGATGGACCAGGCCACCACCTCGCTGCTGGAGGAAATGGATCGTGGTGCCAGCGAAACCGGCACGAGGCTGGAGCAGAGCACCCTGCGGCTGCTGGAGCAGCTGAAGCAGGGCGGTGCCGAGCTGGAAGAACAGGTGGACAGGACCGGCGCGCGGCTGGAAGCACGCATCCGCACCACGCTGGAGAAGTCCACCCATGCCCTCGCCAGCGCCAGCACCAACCTCAAGGAAACCCTGGAAAGCGGCGCGGATGGTTTCCGGCAGCAGGTGGAGAGCGTCGGTGCGATGTTCTTCAGCCGCATTGACGATGTAACCGGCCGCATGACCGCCACCCTCAATGCCGCTGCCGACACCTTGCAGCAACGCGGAGAGCAGACCAGCAACACGCTGCAACAGCGGCTGGAGGCAATCATCGCCGAGGTCAACGAGCGGCTGGGCGAGGCCGGTGAACAGGCCCTTGCCCGCATGGAGCAGACCAGTGCCTCCTTCACCACCGGCATTACCGCCTTTACTGCCCATGTAACGGAAGTTTTCGAACTGGGCACCAATGCCCTGAAGGAGCGCGGAGCGGAAACGGCAGAGCAGCTGCACAGCGCCACCCGGGAGGTGGTGGAAGAGCTGCAGCAGGGGGCACGGAACATCAGCGAGGCTGGCTCGCGCATCACGTCCTCTGCCCGGGCCCTCACCGAAAAGGTGGCGCAGACCGGGGAGGAAGTGGTCAGCACCCTGCAGGCCAGCACCAGCACCACTGCCCGCAAGCTGCAGGATACCGCGCAGCTGGCGGTGCAGACCGTGCAGGAGGCTTCCGGCATCACCGAGGAGGCCCTCACCCGCGCAGCCGAAGCCACGGTGGAGAAGCTCACCACCAGCACCGAGGCCGCGCAACAGGCCATGCAGGAAGCCGCCACCAGCACCGCAGGTGCCTTGCGTGAGACCACCAGCGTGGCAACGCGCAAGCTGCAGGATACCGCGCAGCTGGCGGTGCAGACCGTGCAGGAGGCTTCCGGCATCACCGAGGAGGCCCTCACCCGCGCAGCCGAAGCCACGGTGGAGAAACTCACCACCAGCACCGAGGCCGCGCAACAGGCCATGCAGGAGGCCGCCACCAGCACCGCAGGTGCGCTTGATGATGCCACCAGCACTGCCACGCAGAAGTTGCAGGAGGCTGCACGGCTGACAGCACAGACCGTGCAGGAGGCCGGCGAACACACGAGCACGGCCATCCGCCAGGCTTCGGCCCAGAGCATCGAGCGGCTGGAGGCCACCGGCGAGGAGCTGGCCGTCAACCTGCAGGCCTACCAGCAGCGGCTGGGCACGGTGGCGCAGACCATCACCTCGGAAGTGGACCAGACCGCCGCCTCCCTTGGCGCAAGGATGGCGGAAGCGGCAGAGGCGGTGGTGGCGCAGTTGGGGCAGTCCGCCAGCGTGGTCAACGGGCGCATGGAAAATGTCGTCGGTTCGCTGGAGGAGCGCCTGCAGGCATTGCAGGAGACGGTTTCCGGCCACATGCGCACGGCGGCCGAGCAGCTGGGCGCGGATATCCGCTCCGGTGGCGGGCAGGTCATCACCTCCATGAAGGGCCTGCATGCCGACCTGCAGGAGCGGCTGGAGGCTGCCAACACGCTGCTGGAGGAAGTTTCCTCCGAGGTGGGCAGGCACATGGATGCCACCGGCGAGCGCTTCGTGCAGACGCTGGACACCGCCGCCTCGCACGTGCTGGATGGCCTCAACAAGGCGGCGGAAACCTTCGATGCCCGCCTTGCCGCCTCCACCGAGCAGGTGATCGGCCGCTTCGAGCAGACGGGCAAGGTCATCCATGAGCGGCTGGAGCAGGATACCGGCATCATCACCACCCGCTTCGACGAGAAGACGGCAGAAATCGCCGAGCACCTGGAGCAGGCCACCGACCTGTTGCAGAAGCAGGCGGAAATGGCCTCCGGCAACTTCGGCAAGACGGTGGCCAGCTTCCGCATGCAGATGGACGAGCACCACCAGGCACTGACCGAGCACGTGCAGGCGCTCTCCGAGGGCTTCAGCCGCAAGCTGGAGGGCACCTCGGCCGAGATCACCGGCCGCTTCGAGGCCGAGACCGGCAAGCTGTCGGCCCGGCTTGCGCAGGCGCTGCAGACGGTCAGCACCGCCACCCAGGCCTTCGATACCCGCGTTTCCGAGCTGCTGGCACAGCGCGAGAACATCTTTGCCGACACGGTGGCCGGCATCGAGCAGCGCATCCGCGAAACCGACGAGCTGCTGCGTGGCCACTTCGGCAACATCGATGGCGCGTTGAGCAACACCACGCAGCGCGCGGCGGAGGTCGCCGAAAGGCTCTCCGAGCACGCGCAGGGCGCGGCCGCCGTCCTGCAGCAGGGCATTGCCGAAATCGAGCAGACGGCGGAAGGCCGCCTGCAGCAACTGGCCCAAACCATTCGCAGCCAGCACGAGGAGCTGACCAGCGCCATTCGCGCCATGCTGGACCACACCGCGGGCGACTTCACCTCCACTGCCGAACTGCTGCAGCGGGTGGCGCACCAGGTGGTGCAGGAGATGGAGCAGGTGCGCAACGAGCTGCGCCAGACCATGCTGGAGCTGCCCGAAAAGGCGCGCGCCAACACGGAAAACATGCACCAGATGATTTCCGACCAGATAGCGGCGCTGAATGCGCTGGCAGAGGTGGTGCGCCAGCAGGCCATGGCCATGGAGGTGTCAGGCCCCGGGGTCTATCTGTCGCAGGGAGAACCGCCGGGAAAATCTGAGGGCGTCGCGGCCTTCGCCCCGCAGGCCGCCGACGCCCCCGGCAAGCGGCAGCGGGGCGGCGCATCCGCCACGAAGGTGGCGGAGATATCAGGCTCACGCCAGGCCTTTCGGCAGGAGGACAAACAGCCACCGGTGGTGGAGCTCTCGGCATCGGCCACCAGCAGCGCCCGGCGCAGCGACCACAAGGCGACAAGCGCGGCCGAGCGCACCGAGGCACTGGTGCATGAGGTGAACGTGGCCGCACGCATGCTGGCGCAGGCGCTGTTCGGCACCCTGCCGGAAAGCGTGGAGCAGCGCTGGCAGGGGGGCGAGGCGGCTGCCTACACGCACCACCTGTCCACCGAGGCACTGGAGCAGGTGCGCCACACCGTGCGGCAGCATCATGGCCAGTCAACGGCAATCCGCACGGCGGTGGATCACTACTGCACCCTGTTCGAGCAGCTGCTGGAGGTGGTGGGCGATGGACCTGATGGCGAACGCCTGATGGATGCCTGCCTGCATTCGGACAGTGGCCGGCTCTACCTGGAGCTGGCACGGGCCAGCGGCAGGGCATGAGCGGGCCGTGGACAGCAGAGGTGCCAGCTGCCCTGCCCTGCCACATGCAGGTGCAGGCGCAAAGCTGGCCGCTCCGCCGCACCTTCACCATAGCCCGCGGCAGCCGCACGCAGGTGCAGACGGTCATCGTCAGCCTCGTGGATGTGCACGGGCATGCCGGCCGTGGCGAGGCCGTGCCCTACCCGCGCCACGGCGAAACCCCGCAGCAGGTGCTGGCTGATCTCGAGCAGGCACGCACAGCCATCGAGGCTGGAGTTTCCGTGCATGACCTGCCCCAGCTGCTGCGCACGCTGGCGGCGCGCACGGCCGTGGACTGCGCGCTGTGGGACCTGGCTGCCCGGCAGCAGCACACGCCCGTCTGGCAACTGGCCGGCCTGCCACGACCGGAACCACGCATCACCGCCTGCACCATCTCGCTGGATACACCGCACAACATGGCGCAGGAAGCGCGCGAACGCGCCGATTATCCCCTGCTGAAGCTGAAACTGGGAGGCGAGGCAAACGAGGACCTGGAACGGCTTGCCGCCGTGCGCGCAGCCAGACCGGACGCCGATCTCATCATCGATGCCAACGAAGGCTGGCGGGCAGCGGATCTGCCGCGCCTGCTGGCGGCCTGTGCGCAGGCTGGCGTGGCGCTGGTGGAACAGCCGCTGCCCGCCGGCGAGGACGAGGCCCTGGCCGAGATCGAGCGGCCCGTGCCGGTGTGCGCCGATGAATCGTTGCGTGGCCCCGAAGATCTGCGCGATATCGCCAACCGTTACGATGCGGTGAACGTGAAGCTGGACAAGGCCGGCGGCTTTACCCCGGCGCTGGCACTGGCCCGACAGGCGCGCGAGAGCGGATTGAAGGTGATGGTGGGCTGCATGCTGGCCTCCTCGCTGGCCATGGCCCCGGCCTTCCTGCTGGCTCCACTGGCCGAGTGGATCGACCTCGACGGCCCGCTGCTGCTGGCGCAGGACGCCCAGCCGCCCATCCGCTTCGAAGGCGCGCTGATGCATCCCCCCACGGGCGCGCTGTGGGGCGGCTGAACCGGCACAGCATGTGCTCCGTCAGTGCAGTTGCCCAGGGCATATCTGCCCCATTCATGCCTGCGCCGGCACCATGCGACGCAGCCATGCCGCCAGCGGCACCGCCACTGCAGCCATGATGCTCATGGCCAGCCAGGCATGTGCGCCGTGTGCCTCGTAAAGCTGGCCGGATGCCCACATGGCCACCATCATGAACAGCCCCATGCTGACGCTGCTGTGCACTGCCTGAGCGGTGGCCGCCAGCCGCGCCGGCGTGCGCGTGCGGATGAAGGTGATGGCCCCCAGGTGTGCCGCGCCAAAGCTGAAGGCATGCAGCAGTTGCAACAGGAACAGCACCAGCAGCGGCGGGTCGAAGGCCATGCCCAGCCAGCGCAGGGCCGCTGCAGCTGCTCCCAGCATCAGCAGCCGCCCCGCGCCAAGGCGCTGCAGCAGCTGGCCGGAAAACCAGAACAGCAGGATCTCTGCCAGCACCCCGGCCGTTACCAGCAGGCCAATGGTGAGGCCGGTGTGCCCCAGCTTCTGCCAATGCAGCGCGGAAAAGCCGTAAAGCATTGCATGCGAGGCCTGCACCAGCCCGCTGACGGCCAGAAACAGGATGAACCATGGTGTCAGGATCTTTTTCAATCCGTTTGTTTCATCGCTTCTTTCTTCACCCACTCCAGCCTTGCCGGAAGCTTCGCTGGCGGCATCTTCCAGCGCATCCTGTGGCGCACTCTTCGCTACCTGTTGCAGCAACACGCTTGCAGCCGTGGCCAGCATCGCCAGCACCACCGCCCAGATGAGCAAGCCGGACGGCAGCGCATCCATCAGCAGCCCGGCCAGCAGGGCACCAATGGTGAAGGTGAGAGACCCCCACAGGCGGAAGCGGCCATAGGCTATCCCCAGCCGCTCGCCGGTGCGCACTGCCACCACCTCGGTCAGGGGTATCAATGGCGAGAAGAAGAAGAAGGTCAGGGCCACGCCCAGCAACAGGGCCGTGAATCCCTGCGCCATGCCGGCCAGCCAGAGCGCCGCCATTGATGCCAGCATCGCGGCCAGGAACATCACCCGGCGCAGCCTTGCATCGTTGTCTTCCCCGCCCCTGCCGCCGGCATCGGCAAGGCGCGCCAGCAGCGGCTGGCCCAGCACCCGCGCCAGCCCCTGCGCCGCCAGCACCTGTCCGATGGCCTCTGCCCCCAGCCCGCGCGCCGCCAGCCACACGGGCAGCAATGGCATGGACAGGCCAATGGCCAGGAACTGCGCACCATAAAGCAGCGCCACCGGCCAGGCGCGGACGGTAGCATCCATGGCATTTTCGTGGCGCTGCAAGCTTTCCCTAACCATTTTTGCCGATACTCGCGCGCAAGGAATGCCATGCCGCGGTGTCAGGCGCGAGGCCGCGGCACGGCATTTTCATTGGTGCAGTGGCATCTCCCACGAGCCGGTGCACGGGCCGGCGGGTCAGTAGAGCGTTTGATGCATGAACCGGTGTAGCAGCATGGCCGTCAAGCAGAAACACCCAACGGCTCCGGCCGCTGTCAATACTGCCTGCAAGCCGTCCACCGCCACGGCCACGGAAGCGGCAGGTGTGCAGGAAGAATTCGAGGCCATCGAGCAGGCAGTGCTGGCCACTGCCCGCGGGCGCTGGTTCCTCAGCGAATACCTGCGGCGGCACCAGAACGACGAAACCCGCAGGCTGGTGAAGGCATTGCGGCGGCTGGCGCAGGCCACCGGCAGCGTGGCAGGCAGCGGTGATGCCATGGCACAACAGGCGGCGCTGGAAGGTATCCGCCTGCTGCTGGCACAAACTGCAGACACCCTTGCACGGCACATGTCCGAAGGCTCTGCCTCGTGCCCGCTGCCGGAGCCGACGCTGCCGGAAGCCGCCGCCGGGCGGCTGGCGCTGCTGCTGGGCGAACTGGCGCAGCGCCCGGAAACAGGAACAGCAGCCCTGCCCCTGCTGCATCTGCAGGACACCTTTCGGCAGATGGCACGCCTGCTGGGCGAGCAGCAGCCGCAGGCCAGCCCGGCCGAACATCTGGCGGTAACGGAAGAAGGCATCACGGCAGACGATGATCTCAGGGTGCCCACCGGCCGGCAGGCACCTCATGTGCGGCAGAAGGAGCCTGACAAACCGCAGGCTGCGGCCCGGCAGGCCGGACAGACCGGCACCGAAAACGGCGGCCAGGCAGAATCCGCATCTGCCAGAGCTGTCAACGGCGTGGTCAATACGGGAAAACGTGCCTCATCACCCGTGTCGCCAGAAGCGGTGAAGCCGCAGCATGCACCTTCCGCTCATGATGATGCGCAGCAGCGCACGGCCACAACATCGCGCAGCACCTCCGGCAACAGTGCCGCCAGCACCGCCAGCACCTCCCGCAACGGAAATGGCAGGCGCATTGTCATCCGCAGGAAGGAGCGCTCGCAGGAGCTGCACATTCCCCTGCCGGAGGAAAACGCGCACACGCGCCCGGAATTGCAGGCAGCGCAGCCTGCAGCGGAAGCTTGCGCCGAAAATGCACGGAAACTGCCCGGTGCTCCGGCAAAGGCGTCCGCCAGGGGCAGCATGGTGCGCATCCGCACGCGCAAGGGGCAGTGAGCCGATCCTCGTCATGCCTGCGTGCATGATGGCTTTCCGATATGTTGCGCAAATGCAACAATCTGGCCGGAAAGGTAAACGCCATTGCCGTTTTCCCTTGCACCGATGGTGGGGGGCAAAGGATATTGCCGCGCAGTAATGGCAGCGCTTCCCGCTGCACGCATCATCCACGACAGGCAGCTAGACAACGAACGGGAGGGGGGACCTCATGCGCGCATCATTTGCCGGGACGTGGCGTTCCAGGGCGCTGGCCGGGGCGGCTTCGCTGCTGACACTTGGCCTGCTGGCCGAGGCGGCACTGGCAGGTGGCTATGCCATTCGCGAGCAGTCGGCGGAATATCAGGGCAGCTCCTTTGCCGGGGCGGCAACTGCCGGGCAAGGCCTTTCCTCCATGTTCTGGAACCCGGCGACGGTAACGGCGCAGACGGGGTGGAAGAGCGATTACAACGGCGCGCTCATCCTGCCCTCCTCCAAGGCCACGGGGCAAACCACGGCGGGCGGGATCGCTGCCAACCTCATCGGCTATTCCGGCAGCTCCGGCAACATAGGCAAGGCTGCCGTGGTGCCTGCCAGCTACACCAGCTACCAGCTCAACGACATGTTCTGGCTGGGGCTGGCGGTGAATGCCCCCTTCGGCATGAAGACGGAAAACGACGCCAACGCGCTGAGCGCGCTGTATGGCTACAAGTCGGAGATCTTCACCCTCAACATCAACCCGATGGTGGGTGTGAAGCTCAGCGACATGCTGTCCGTCGGCTTCGGCCTGCAGGTGAACTACATGGAGGGTGATCTCTCCACTGCCAACCTCGGCACCCTCACCAGCCGCGTGAAGGGCGATGACTGGGGCGTGGGCTTCACCGCCGGGCTGCTGTTCACGCCCATGGACGGCACCCAGATCGGCATCGGCTATCGCAGCCGCATCAAGCACAAGCTGGAAGGCTCGCTCTACCTCAGTGCCTTGGGCACCACCAACCCGGCTTCCGTGAAGACCACCCTGCCGGACATGCTCACCGTCTCCGTGCGCCAGCGCGTGGGCGAGCGCTTCACCCTGCTGGGCAGCGTGGAGTGGACGAACTGGAGCGTACTGAAGACCTTCGACGTGGAGTCCTCGCCCGTCAATCCGCCGGCGGAGAACTACAACTGGAAGGATGGCTGGCTGTTTGCCATCGGCGGTGAATACGCGCTCAACGACATGCTGACGCTGCGCGCCGGCTATGCCTACGAGAACAGCCCGGTGCCTGACGCTACCCGCAACGTGCGCGTGCCGGACAATGACCGCCACTGGCTGTCCGTTGGCCTGTCCTACAAGGCCTCCGATGCCATCAGGCTGCACGCGGGCTATACCCACATCATCGTCAAGGATGGTGATGTGAACATTGCCGCGGCAGCGCCGCGGCCAGGCCTTGTCGCCAGTTACAAGCAGCACGTGAACATCATCGCCGCCTCCATCACCGTTGATACCGGCAAGCTGCTGTTCGGCCAGTGAGGTGGTGATGCCGAGATGAGGGGAAGGCCGGGGGGCCTTCTGACGGGGCCGGGTTCCGGGGGGAGCCTGGCCCCTTCTTCATGCAGCATCTGGCATCGGCCATTTGACATGCCCGGCCGGCGGAATCCATCGCCGCAATCGTGCCAAGGCGTGCGAAGGGCTTGCCTGAACGGATTTCAGGCTGCAAAGCTGCTCGCATGCCATTCCAGCGGAAATGACACCAGACAGTTCAGGCGGCGTGATCCTCCATGAGGCTGGCAGGATCACCCAAAGACCGGAGGCTGCTTCATGTCCACCTTCGCATTGTCATCCGTTCTCGCAAAGCGCGCTTCAGGCATGGAAGAAGCCCCCATCATGCGCATGAGCCGGCTGGCGCGCGAGCAGCGGGCAAAGGGGCGTGATGTCGTCTCCTTCACCCTCGGCGAACCGGACTTCGACACGCCGGAGCCGATTCGCCACGCCGCCTGCACGGCGCTGGAGGAGGGCTACACCCACTATCCGCCCATGCCGGGTTTTCCGGAGGTGCGCGCCGCCATCGCCGAAAAGCTCAGGCACGAAAACGGCCTTGACGTGGAACCGGAGGGCATTGTCGTTTCCGCCGGTGCCAAGCAGGCACTGGCCAACACCCTGTTTGCCCTCATCGACCCCGGCGACGAGATCATCCTCCCGGCTCCCTACTGGGCTGCCTACCTGCCCATCATCGAGCTGGCCGGAGGAGTGCCGGTGTTCATTCCAACCAGTGCCCAAGACGGCTTCCTGCCTGCGGCAGAGCGGATTGCGGAGGCCATCGGCGAGCGCAGCAAGCTGCTGCTGCTGAGTTCGCCCTGCAACCCTTCCGGCGCGGTGTTTCCCCCTGCCCTGCTGGAAGAAATTGCCCGGCTGGTGCAGGCGCATCCGCGGCTGATGGTGCTTTCCGACGAGATATACGAATATATCCTGTTCGATGATGCACGGCATGTTTCCATCGGCGCGCTGCCGGGCATGTTCGAGCGCACCATCACGGTGAACGGCTTCTCCAAGGGTTTTGCCATGACCGGCTGGCGGCTGGGCTATTCCGCCAGCACGCCGCAACTGGCCCGCGCCATCGCGAAGATGCAGGGCAGCTTCACCGCCGGGGTAAACGCCTTTGCCCAGCGCGCCATTCTCGCTGCGCTGTCGGATGAGGCGCGCCCGGCGGTGGAGGAAATGCGTCAGCGCTACGCCAGCCGTCGCGCACTGATGCTGGAGCTTCTGGACGGCATCGAGGGGCTGTGCCTGACGCCTCCTGCCGGCACCTTCTACATGCTGCCGGACTGCTCCGGACTGCTGGCTGATGCAGCAGCCGGCCTGCCACAAGACGACATGGCGCTGGCCGAATGGCTGCTCATGGAGCATGGCGTGGCCACCGTGCCAGGCAGCGCCTTTGGTGCGCCGGGAGCATTGCGCCTGTCCTTCGCCACCTCGGAAGAGAACATCCGCAAGGGCTGCGCCCGGCTGCGGCAGGGGCTTGAAGCATTGCGTGGTGGCTGATGCGTGCTACACTCGGTGCGTGATTCACCTTGCAGGGAGGGCAACCACATGGGCCTGTTCGATTTCATCAAGTCCGCCGGAAAGAAGCTGGGGTTTGGTGGTGATGAGGAAACACCACCGCCAGCCGAGGAAGTGAAGAAGGAGCTTCAGACCCTCGACATTGGTGCCGATGGCGTCGATGTGGAGGTTGAGGGCGACAAGGTGGTGCTGAAAGGCTCGGTGGCCGATCAGACCATCCTGGAGAAGGCCATCGTCGCTGCCGGCAACATCGTTGGCGTCTCGCAGGTGGAAACACAGGTGAAGGTAGAAGAAGGCGAGGAAGGCGAGCCGGTCATCCACATCGTGCAGAAGGGCGAGAGCCTGTGGAAGATCGCCGAGAAGCACTATGGCAACGGCTCGAAATACATGGCCATCTTCGAGGCCAACAAGCCGATGCTCTCCGATCCGGACAAGATCTATCCCGGCCAGGCCCTGCGCATCCCCAAGCTGGACTGAGATCGGCAGCCTTCAAATACCCATTGGCGCAGGCATGAATGCATGAATACGCATTCATGCCTGTTTTCTTCTCATGTCGAACACGGCGAAGAAGAAAAAGGGGAACAAGGGTTTGCGGAAAGGATGGCAAAAAGGCACCGATGGCGCTCCTTCACCATTGGAGCATCTCTCGAGTGGCAAATTGCAGACCGTTGCAACGATGGCCACGTGATTGGCCAGAACAGTCCCGGCCCTTTCAGGCATTGCCCTGCATGCCATCCTGCAAGTGCAAGTCATGATGCAACATCAGCATGCCTGGCCGCTTTCTTCCGTTGCCGCCACGGCGCAAGCCAGCACTTCCACCTCATGTTCGGCGAACACCCGCAACCCGGCAGCCTTCAGCAACGCGGCAGCCAGCCCCTGCCCGGCCACCAGGCGGCCTCCGAAGCTGCCGTCATGCACCCGGTGCACGCCACATGACGGACTGTTCTCCTTCAGCAGTGCAAAGCGGCAACCATGTTCCAGGGCCAACTGCTGCACCTGCCGGGCACCATGCACGAAGGCCCGCGTAACATCCGCTCCCGTGCTGGCGAGCACTCTTGCCCTGCCCTTCAGCACATCATCGGCATTGCCACCGACGATCTCCGCCGCTGCGCGTGGCACGGGCAGTCCCCCCAGAAGCTCCGGACACGCCGGCACCAGCCGCCCTTCCTCGCGCCATTGCGCCAGCAATGGATGCATCAACGGCTTCGCTGCGCCATCGAAGCGCACCGGTTCGCCCAACAGGCAGCGGCTGACGAGAATGCGTTGCATGGCCTTCATTCATAATGCAGCCAATGGTGCTGGCAAGAGAAGTTCCGGCCAGCGGGTGCCATCAACAAGGTGAGAGCACCACCAAAGGCAGGCCATTGACGGAAGCAGTTGCACCGCCTAAGGGGATGGCTCCGGGCAGCGTTCCGTTTCGGGAACTGCGGAAGCCATTGCGGCGGGGCCGACCCAAACCGGGGGCCTGCCAGCTGCAAGCTGCCACAGATCGGGAACGGATCCTGCCTTGTTGGCACGACAACAAGGAGGATCAGGCATGACATCCCTCTCCGGCAACGGCACCCCCGCCGGAAATGACACACCTGCCAACGGCAAGGCAGACGCCCCGCGCACCGGCCTGCTGGTCTGCGGGCACGGCTCGCGCGACGAACAGGCGGTGCAGGAGTTTGCCCGCCTCGTGGACGGCATTCGCCGCCGCCTGGCGCAGGATCCGGCAACCGCACAGTGGCCGGTGGCACATGGTTACCTGGAGTTCGCCCGTCCCGTTATCCGCGAGGCACTGGATTTTCTGCGGCTACAGGGCTGCGAGCGCATCCTTGCCGTGCCGGGCCTGCTGTTTGCCGCCGGCCATGCCAAGAACGACATGCCCATGGTGCTGAAGCGCTATGCCGTGGAGCATGGCATCGACATCCACTACGCACGCGAGCTGGGCATTACGCCGGCATTGCTGAAGGTTGCCACGGAACGGCTGGAGGCGGCGGAAGCATCGGCGCGTCAGGATATCCCGCGCCATCGCACGCTGCTGCTGGTGGTGGGGCGCGGCGCATCGGACCCAGATGCCAACGCCAATGTCGCCAAGCTTACCCGCATGCTGTGGGAGGGCATGGGCTTCGGCTTTGCGCTCACGGCCTATTCCGGCGTTACCTTTCCGCTGACAGCACCGGCGCTGGAGCATGCCGCCCGGCTGGGATACGAGCGCATCATCGTGTTTCCGTGGTTCCTGTTCACCGGGGTGCTGGTGCGGCGCATACATGACGCGGTGGACGAGGCCGCGCGCGCCTTCCCCGGCATCGAGTTTCTCAAGGCCGGCTACCTGAATGATCATCCGCTCGTCATCGACACCTTCATCGAGCGCGCCCACGGCATCCTGCGTGGCGATACGGCCATGAACTGCGCACTGTGCAAGTATCGCGAGCAGATCATCGGCTTCGAGCACCAGGTGGGCGAGGCGCAGATGAGCCATCATCACCACGTGGAGGGCATCGGCACGGGGCACCATCACAACCATCACCATGATCATCCACATGGTCATGACCACCACCATCATCATGGCCATACCCATGCCCCTTACCCCCATGCCGACCATCCGCTGGGGCCCAGGACATTGCAAAAGCCATGAACACCAACGGCACCGATTCAGGTGATGGCAACTGGCTGCGCGATGCCGACACCATCTATGCGGAATCCTTCCGCATCATCGCGCAAGAGGCAGACTTCTCGCATCTGCCGCCTGATACCCACCACATCGCGGCGCGCATCATCCATGCCTGCGGCCTGCCGGAACTGGCAGCGCATCTGCGCATCGGTTCCGGCCTGCAGAAAGCTGTGGAAAACGCCATCTTGCAGGGTTGCCAGATTATCACTGACACGGAAATGACCCGCGCGGGCATCATGCGTCGGCTGCTGCCGCCGGGCGTGCAGGTGCACTGCCTGCTGCGCCAGCCGCAAACGCGGCAACTGGCCGGAAAATGCAACACCACGTTAACCGCTGCGGCGGTTGATCGTTGGGACTTTCAACCACAGCGTGCAATATGCGTCATCGGCAATGCGCCAACGGCCCTGTTTCGCCTGATGGAGCGCATCACGGCCGGCGAGTTGATGCCCGCTGCCGTGCTGGCCTTTCCGGTCGGCTTCGTCGGGGCAGCGGAATCGAAGGAGATTTTCCTGCAACAATACATGCAGGAAGGAGTGAAAGGTGCTACACTGCTGGGGCGAGCCGGGGGCGCGGGCATGGCGGCAGCAGCCTTGAACGCCATGCTGCTGGCCATGCAGCAGGGCGGCAGCGCCAGCCAATGAAGGCAAGCAGCCATGAGCAAGCGCAGCGAACAGCCCCCTCGGCAGCCCGGCGATGAAGCATCCTCTTCATCCACGTCTTCCTCAACCTGCAACCCGCTGCTGATCATCGGCATGGGGGCGCAGGGCATGCACAGCCTCACGGTGGATGCCACGCGCGCCCTGTTCTCGGCGGATATCATCTACACATCTTCGCGCCTGGCGCGGATGCTGCCAGAGCCGCTGAAAGGCAAGGTGCGACACTGGCCGGTGCCCTTCAACGCCATGGTGGAGGAAATTGCCGCCAACCGCCGGCAGGGGCGCACCGTGGCAGTGCTGGCCACCGGCAACCCGTTCTATTATGGCGTCGGCTCGGTGCTGGCGCGGCATTTCGATGTCTCGGAAATCAGGACATGGCCTGCGCCATCCTGTTTTTCGCTGGCTGCCACGCGGCTGGGCTGGCCGCTGCAGGATATCTGGAAGATTTCCCTTCATGGCCGCCATACGCGTGCCCTGGAGCCTTACCTGGTGGAAGGCTCGAAGATCTTTCTGCTGACGGAACCGAACTCCCTGCGGCAGGTGGCGCAGCGGCTGCAACGCCGCATGCTCACCGGCAGCCGCATCGTGGTGCTGGCAGACCTCGGCGGCGAGCAGGAAGCCGTGCACGAACTGACGGTGGAACAGGCGCTCACGTTCGATGACGGCATCCTGGCACTGCCCCATGTCATTGCGCTGGACTGTCAATACGAGCATCCGGAAACAGACTTTCACCCCCTTGCCTGCTCGCGCGCGCCGGGGCTGGCCGATACCGTCTTCGAGCACGACGGGCAGATTACCAAGGCCCCCATCCGCGCCATCACCATCTCCGCTCTCATGCCGCGCCCCCGCACCTGCCTGTGGGACATCGGTGCCGGCTGCGGCAGCGTTGCCATCGAGTGGCTGCGCATGAG
This sequence comes from Hyphomicrobiales bacterium, assembly GCA_026982665.1. Classification (GTDB taxonomy): domain Bacteria; phylum Pseudomonadota; class Alphaproteobacteria; order Rhizobiales; family Aestuariivirgaceae; genus Thermopetrobacter. Next base: position 24,282 of record JALSGQ010000042.1, read on the forward strand.
CGGACACACGGCCCACGCCGTGGCCATAGAAAGCGATGCCCGCCGCTGCGAGATGATGGCGCGCAATGCAGACGTGATGGGCGCAGCCAAGCTGCGTATCGTGCATGGCCGTGCTCCGGCAGCACTGGCCGGGCTGCCACAGCCGGATGTGATATTCCTCGGTGGAGGCGTGGCCGATGATGCGGTATTCGAAGCCGCCTGGCAGGCCCTGCCGAAGGGCGGCTGGCTGGTGGCCAATGCCGTGAGCCTGCAGGCCGAGCACGCCTTGCTGGCGCGCCATGCACGGCTGGGCGGGGAGCTGATGCGCATACAGATCGCCCACGCCGAGCCATTGGGGAGCAGCAGCCCGGCAACAGGAGCCGAAAGCCGAAACCGCCATGCCGATGACAGGGCCGATCACACGGCAGACGAGATGAGCACGGCAATGGCCGGCATGGCCGAGGAACGTGCTGCCTGGCCGTCCGTGGATGCGCCTGCCACACATGCCGGTGGCTATTCCGCCTTTCGCCAGTCGCTGCCGCTCACCCAGTGGCGCGTGCGCAAGGCCTGACGGTGATTGCCTTGCACCGGCAGGCATGTTCTAACACGCAAGGATACGACTCACGGCAGCAGGTGGTAGCTCCTGCCGGCGGGCAGACTTCGGCAAGATGGGGGAAGAACATGGCCGCGACATTGCATGGCGTGGGGCTGGGGCCGGGGGATCCGGAGCTGATAACCCTGAAGGGCTGGCGGGTGATCTCCCTCAGCCCCGTCATTGCCTGGCCGGAAGGCGAATCCGGGCAGGCGCGGGCGCGTGCCATCGTCGATCCGTTCATGCCGGATGATGCCATCGAGCTGCCGCTGCGCATTCCCTTCGGGGCACCAGCGAATGAAGTGGAGCAGGCCTATGCCGACGCCGCCACGGCCATTGCCGGGCATCTGCAGCAGGGGCGCGATGTCGCCTTCCTGTGCCTGGGCGATCCGCTGCTGTATGGCACCTTCGGCAAGCTGGCGGCACACCTGGGCAGCGAGTTCAACGTGCGCAGCGTGCCCGGCGTGAACGCGGCACAGGCAGCAGCATCAAGGCTGATGCGGCGGCTGGCGCAGGGCTCGGAGCCGTTCAAGTTGCTGCCCGCCACCATGGATGAAGACGCCCTGCTGGCCGAATGCCTGAACCGGCAGGCCATGCTGGCCATCCTCAAGGCCGGGCACCGCTTGCGGCACATCGCCGGCATCCTTCAACAGGCGGGACGGCTGGCCGATGCAATGGTGGTGCAGGAACTGGGCACCATGCAGGAGCGCATCGTGCCGCTGCACGAGGCAGTGGATGCGGATGCCAGCTACTTTTCGCTGGTGCTGGTGTGGCCGCAGGGAGCCTGAGCAGCCATGCCACCACGGACCCTGCCGCCACTGGTGCTGGCGCTGCATGATCATGCCGCGGAACTGGCCGAACGCATTGCCGATACCATCGGCGGCCAGCCATGCATTGCTCCGCAGCACCCTGCGCAGGCGATGCGAGATGCCTTTGCCACCGGCCAGCCTCTCATCTGCATCTGCGCCGCCGGCATCATCATCCGCGCGTTGGCCCCGCTGCTGGCCAACAAGCGCTCCGAACCGCCGGTCATCGCCATCTCTGCCGATGGTGCGCACATCGTGCCGCTGCTGGGAGGACATGCAGGGGGCAATGCCCTGGCCCGGCGCATTGCCGAGGCACTGAAGGCACATGCTGCCATCACCACCGCTTCGGATACCAGCTTCGGCCTGGCGCTGGACGAGCCGCCCCCTGGCTGGCGGCTGGCCAATCCGCAAGATGCCAAGCCCTTCATCACCGCCCTTCTCGACGGTGCAAAGGTGCACCTGGTGGATGACACGGGCCATGCCGGCTGGCTGCGGGAAAGCGCCCTGCCCTTCTCCGAAAGCCCGGAAGACGCCGCCTTGCGCATCACCTGCACCACACACCGCCTTGCCGGTCATGAACGCCACCTGGTCTATCACCCCCGGCAACTGGTGCTGGGCATTGGCCTGGCGCGCAATGCACCGGTGGAAGCAGTGCAAGCACTAGTGCAACAGGCGCTGACCGAGGCCGATGCAGCGGAACACGCCATCGCCGCCATCGGCACCCTCGCCTGCAAGGCCGACGAACCGGCGCTGGCGGCCCTGTGTGCCGAGCTTGACGTTCCCCTGCACCTGTTCTCGGCGGCACAATTGCAGGCCATCGACGTGCCCAATCCTTCCGACGTGGTGGCAGCGGAGGTAGGCACGCCGTCCGTGGCCGAGGCGGCGGCGCTGGCGCTGGCTGGCGCTGAAGGGCACCTGTTGCTGGAAAAGCGCAAGAACGCGCACGTTACCATCGCCATCGCCGCCCTGCCCCGCCCGCCGGAAGATGCCGCCACCCTGCCGGGCCGCCCGCGCGGGCATCTTGCCATCGTCGGCCTGGGGCCGGGTGCCCCTGCCCAGCGCACCATTGCTGCCCGCGAGGCACTGCTGTCGGCCGCCGACTGGGTGGGCTATGACCTCTACCTGCAACTGGCCGAAGACCTTTCCGGCGGCAAGCGCCTGCATCCCTTCCCGCTGGGGGCGGAGGAGGAGCGCGTGCGCCATGCCATCCGCCTGGCCGGAGAGGGCCGCCGCGTTGCCCTGCTCGGCTCCGGCGATGCCGCCATCTATGCCATGGCCTCGCTGGTGTTCGAGCTGCTGGAACGCGAGCAGGAAGGCTGGAGCGACTTCGAGCGCCGCATCCACATCGAGGTCATTCCCGGCATCACCGCATTGCAGGCTGCATCTGCTGCTGCCGGTGCGCTCATCGGGCACGATTTCTGCGCCATTTCCCTGTCCGACCTGATGACGCCGTGGGAAGTCATCCGCCGGCGCATCGAGACTGCGGCACTGGGTGATTTCGTGATGGCCTTCTACAATCCACGCAGCCGCCGCCGCACCACGCAACTGGCCGAGGCGCTGGAGGTTTTGCGTGCGCACCGCCCGCCATCCACGCCGGTGCTGTTCGCCTCGCAGATGGGCAGGCCGCAGGAGAAGCTGCACCTCACCACGCTGGCCGAAGCTCGCGCGGAAATGGCCGACATGCTGAGCATCGTGCTGGTGGGCAATTCGGAGAGCCGCATCATTACCGCAAGCGGCCAGAACATGGCCTACACCCCGCGCGGCTATGGACTGAAGAACGACAGGCCAGCTGCCGGAGGGGGAAGTGAAACCAATGCTGGAGATACTGACGCATGACCGTCCATTTCATTGGTGCCGGGCCGGGAGCGGCGGATCTGCTCACCTTGCGCGCGGCAGAGGTCATCAGCCGCTGTCCCGTTTGCCTGTATGCCGGCTCGCTGGTGCCTGCCGAGGTCATTGCCCATGCGCCCGAAAATGCCCGCGTCATCGACACCGCCAGCATGACGCTGGAGGAGATCATCGCCGAAATCGAGGCTGCCCATGCCGCCGGGCATGACGTGGCGCGGGTGCACTCCGGCGATCCTTCCATCTATGGCGCCATTGCCGAGCAGATACGCCTGCTGGAAGAGCGCGGCATTCCCTTCGAGATCATCCCCGGCGTGCCGGCCTTTGCCGCCGCTGCCGCCACACTGAAGTGTGAGCTGACCGCGCCGGGCATCTCGCAAAGCATCATCCTCACCCGCATTTCCGGCAAGGCAACGCCGGTGCCGGAGCCGGAACGGCTGGAGGAACTGGCAAGGAGTCGCGCCACGCTGGTGCTGCACCTCTCCATCCGCCGCCTGCGCGAGGTGGCGCGCATCTGCACCCCGCACTACGGCGAGGACTGCCCCGTGGCCGTGGTCTATCGCGCCAGCTGGCCGGATGAGCGGGTCATCACCGGCACGCTCGCCGACATCCCGGAAAAGGTGCGTGCAGCGAAAATCACCCGCACCGCTCTCATCATCATCGGCCACGTGCTGACCGCATCAGCCACCGGCCGCTCCGGCCTGTATGACCCGGCACATGCCCACCTGCTGCGCAACACGGGCAAAAAGCGGCAAACCTGAGATATATGCCGAAGCGCAACATCCCTTGTCGATGTTCTCGGGATCCTGCGCTTCAGGATGTTGCATCTCATCCTGGAACAGGAACAGATACCCTGCCGCTTCTCATGCTCAGCATGTCAGGTGAGCAGTTTTCTGGACATGAGTTCCTTCTGAATGACTTCCACCATCTCCTCTACCGACATTCGCGCACCGTCCAGGCGTATTTCCGGTGATTCGGGTGGTTCATAAGGTGAATCGATGCCCGTGAAATTCTTGATGATGCCTGCCCTGGCCTTGGCATAAAGCCCCTTGATGTCGCGTGCTTCACAGATTTCCAGTGGCGTATCCACAAAAATCTCGATGAATTCACCTTCTTCAAATGAGGCTCGAGCTTTTGCGCGTTCCTCTCTGAAAGGGGAAATGAAGGTAACCAGCACGATCAAGCCGGCATCGACCATGAGCTTCGCCACTTCCGTTACTCGGCGCATGTTTTCCACGCGATCGGCCTTGGTAAAGCCCAGATCCTTGCACAAGCCATGCCGCACGTTGTCGCCATCAAGCACATAGCAATGCTTGCCCTTCTCATGCAGTTTCTTTTCCAGCAGACTGGCAACCGTGGACTTTCCGCAACCGGAGAGGCCTGTGAACCATAGCACCAAAGGCTTTTGCCCCAGCGCCGCGGCGCGCTGCTGCTTGTTCAGCTCCAGCTCCTGCCAGCGGATGTTGCTGGCCCGGCGCAACTCAAACCGGATCATGCCTACGCCAGCAATCCGTTTTTCGGCACCATGCAGGAATGCAATCATGGCCAGTGGAGTCGGGTTTTCCTGGGTATCAAAAATGAGATTCCCATCCAACTCTATTTCCACTTGTCCTATTTCTCCCTGCTTCAGGCAGGTGGCGGCCAGCGATCGCGCCAGTTCCGTGTCAATCCGTCCCTTCAGCTTGCCGACAAGAGCAGCATATTCTCCCGTGATGGCAGAGATGCGATAAGTGCGCCCTGCATACATTGGTTCGTCATCGAACCAGAGTACATTCACAGAGAACATGTCTGACTGTCTTGCAGGCTTGCGGGCATCACAAATGATGCTGCCAGGCTCGGGAAAAGAGTTGTCTTCCAATCTCGAAAGGCGCACCAAGGCTGCATGGTTTTCTTCGTCTGACTGCAGACACTCAAGGCGTGCAGATACCCCGGTGGGCAGGATTTCCACATCCGACGAAGATTCCAGGCCTCCGCTCAGCACACTGATGCGCAAGCCCTTCTCTTCTTCAACTCCATTTACCAATGCTCGCAGCGGCAATCCTCTCAAGGATTCTGGTTGCCTGAAGTAAAGCAAGGAAAGAAGCTCGCGAGATGTCGGCGCGGTTTTCAATTGCACCTGCAGGTCAAGAAGTGATTGCAGAAATTTCCAGTCTCTCTCGTCCTGTCCGGTGATAGGCATATGTCCCCCTTCTGATGAAAGGCTGAAATCGAGAATTATATATGAAACAGCGCATACAGGCCTGAAGCGCGCCTCATTCGGGAACGGGATGATTGCATTGATGCCCACCTGATTCAAGACCGCCCGCAATGGAAGCTTGAAAACCATCCCGGGGTGGAATTACGGTAAAGGCCACCAATTAAAACGGCTATCCCGGCCAAATCATCGAGTTTCCGGGGATGCCTATTTGTTCACTGGTGCCATTCTGGGCAGATGCCCTCTGCACACAAGACACATCCGGGATCATGAGATGGGCATTCACGCACAATGAGAAACAATCGGCCAAGGGCCGGTTTTGAAAAGAACCCACTGCGCGGTTGGCCAAAAAGCTGCGCGGCTCAGTCGCACTTCTCTTGCGGC
>JALSGQ010000043.1 GCA_026982665.1 Hyphomicrobiales bacterium
CGCGGGCCGAATGGCTGGAGGTGGAAACGCTGGATGCCACCCCGCGCGGTGGTGGCGGTTTCGGTTCCACTGGCAGCTGACGAGTCGAATATGAAGAAGCGCCAATGGCGATTTTTCGCCATTGGCGCCTCTCTTGGTTAGCACGCATTAAAATGGCAAAATTACAAATAGTTGCAGTGAAACCTGTTAGGTTGTCCAGGACAGCCCCATGAAGAAAGCTTCCCGGCCCGCTGCACAGGCTGGAAAGTCGCGCTCACTACACGACTCATGCTGCCTTTCCTTTTCATGTTCGGCTTGGCAGGTTTGCAGCCAAACACGGCAGGCTGACATTCCCGGCATGTTACGCCGCCTTGCGGCGCACCGTCTCGGCCAGTTCCTCGGCAATGCTGCGGATCTTCTCCGCGTCATCGCCTTCCACCATGATGCGAATGAGCGGCTCGGTGCCGGAAGGACGGATGACCAGCCGCCCCCAGCCTGCAAGCGCCTTTTCCGCCGCCGCCACGGCCTTCTGCACTGCCGCATCCTCCAGCGGCCGCCCGCCGCCATGGCGCACGTTCAGCAACACCTGCGGCACCGGCTCGAACACGTGGCACACTTCCGAAGCCTTGCGCTGCGTCTGCTTCATCACCGCCAGCACCTGCAGCGCCGCCACCAGCCCATCGCCAGTGGTGTTGTAGTCGGTCAGGATGATGTGGCCTGACTGCTCGCCCCCCACATTGCACCCTTTCTCGTGCATGGCCTGAAACACGTGGCGGTCCCCCACCGGCGTGCGGTGCAGCGTCAGTCCCTGCGCCTGCAGGTGCCGCTCCAGCCCCAGGTTGGACATGATGGTGGCCACCACTCCATCACCCTGCAGCCAGCCATGCTCGCGGAAATACCCGGCAATGACGGCAAGGATCTGGTCTCCATCCACCACCTGCCCGCGCTCGTCCACGATGATCACGCGGTCGGCATCGCCATCCAGCGCAATGCCCAGATCGGCCCGGTATTTCAGCACCGCCTGCTGCAACTGCGCCGGTGCGGTGGAGCCGCATTCGCGGTTGATGTTGAAGCCGTCAGGGTCGGTGCCGATGTCGATGACATCCGCGCCCAGCTCCCACAGCGCCGTCGGCGCGATGCGATAGGCCGCACCATTGGCGCAATCCACCACCACGCGCAGCCCGTCCAGCCTGAAGAAGCGCGGCAGGCTGCGCTTGACGAACTCGATATAGCGCGCCTGCGCATCCTCGATGCGCTTGGCCCGTCCCAGCTTGTCGGAAGCAGCGGCATAGCGCGAGAGGTCGTTTTCCAGCAGCACCTCGATGCGCTGCTCCTGTTCGTCGGTGAGCTTGTGGCCGTCAGGGCCGAAGAACTTGATGCCGTTGTCGTGATAAGGATTGTGCGAGGCGGAGATCATCACGCCGAGATCGGCGCGCAGGGAGCGCGTGAGCATGGCCACGCCGGGCGTGGGCACCGGCCCCAGCACGAACACGTCCATGCCGACGGAGAGAAAGCCCGCCGTCAGCGCCTGCTCCACCATGTAGCCGGAAAGCCGCGTGTCCTTGCCGATCACCACCCGCGCCCGCTGGCCATTGGCGAACAGGGTGCCCACCGCCATGCCCAGCCGCACGATGGTCTCCGGATCCATCGGTTTCTCGTTGGCCCTGCCCCGCACCCCGTCGGTGCCGAAATAACGCTGTGCCATGTCCTTGCACCCCTCGGCATGAACGAATGTCTTGATGGCATTGTTGGCAGCCTTGCAAAACCTGTTTGCGAAAGGCCCCGATGCACGTGCCTTGCCGACTATCACGAAAACATGAAATTTTCCTGACACTCACATGTGCAAAAATGACAATCTCGCGCATGCCTGTCGAAAAAAGCGTGCAACAAGACCAGGCCAGCGCCTCCATCAATCACCGCCTGCAGGCAAGTTTCACCCCTCTTCCAGCACCGCCTGCAGCATGCGCTTCACCTGCACGGTTTGCGCCACGTCATGCACCCGCACCATCTGCGCACCGGCCAGCCACGCCAGTTCGGCCACCGCCAGCGAGCCGGCCAGCCGCTCCCCCGCCTTTGCCACACCGGTGATCTCGCCGATGAAACGCTTGCGCGAGGCGGCATACAGCACTCCCATCCCCAGCCCGTGCAACAGCGCCAGGTGCCGCAGCAGCGCCAGGTTGTCGGCAGTGTTCTTGGCAAAGCCGATGCCGGGGTCGATCATCATGTCCTGCCGGCTGATGCCTGCCGTCTCCGCCGCCAGCACCGCCGCCTCCAGCTCGTCGAACACCTCCAGCGCCACGTCATCATAGGCTGCATGCTGCATCATGGTGTCCGGCGTGCCCCGCATGTGCATGAGAATGACCGGCACTTCAAGCTCGGCCACGGTGGCGCGTGCCTGCGGGTCGAACGACAGGGCCGAAACATCGTTGACGATGCGCGCCCCCGCCTTCACCGCCGCGCGCATCACCGCGCTCTTGCGGGTATCGACACTCACCACGCAGCCTTGTGCCGCCAGCGCCTCGACCACCGGCAGCACCCGCTCCATCTCCTCTTCCTCCGATACCTCCGCCGCACCCGGGCGGGTGGACTCACCCCCCACGTCCAGCACGTCCGCCCCGGCCTCGGCCAGCCGCAGCCCATGCTCGATGGCTGCGCGTGCATCCCCATGCAGGCCGCCGTCGGAGAAGCTGTCCGGCGTTACGTTGATGATGCCCATCACCCGCGGCACATCCAGTGGCAGGCCGGCGAATGGTGGGCGCTGCCTGCCCAGCTGCTGAAGCCACCGTGCCAGCGCCGGATGATCTTCCGCCTTGCGGCGCAGCTCATCGACATGCAGCAGCCGCCGCGAGCGCTCCTGCGTGCGCCCGCAATGGTGCACCAGCCAGCCGCAGGTGAAGGCCAGCCGCCTGCCCGCCAGCGGCAGCGCCAGCCCCTGCCTGACGGCCAGCCGCGCCGCCTCGCCGTGCAGCAGCCCCTGCGGGATGACGTAAACCCTGTCCGCGCCGTGCTCGTGCTGTTGTGCCACGCTGCTCTCCGTTGCCTTCCGTTGCCCTTGCCGGTGCTCACTTCCGTGCATCACCTGCCGCGTGCGCGGCCTGCACGAAGTGGCGGATGAGCGCCGGATCCTTCACTCCCCTTGCACGCTCCACGCCAGAGGAGACATCCACCATCGGCGCGCCGGTCTGGTGAATGGCCTCGGCGACATTCTCCGGTGTCAGTCCACCCGCCAGCATGAAGGGCTGAGCATCGGCACCGCCGCCGTCTTGCTGCCAGCCGCTCAGCCATGCCCAGTCGAACGCCCGGCCCATGCCGCCGGGCAGCGCTGCATCCTGCGGCGGATGCCAGGCATCGAACAGCGGAAAGGCGATATGCGGCAGATAGGGCTCCACCAGCGCCAGGTCCTGCCGCTGCCGCAGGCGAAACGCCTTGATGACGGGGCATTGCGCCAGCGCCGCGATTTCCCGCACCCGCGCCGGTGTCTCCTGCCCATGCGCCTGGATGTAGTCGGGCCGCACCTGCTGGCGAATGTCTCTCAGCAGGGCATCATCGGCATCCACCACCAGCGCCACCACCGCCGGGCGCTGCGGTGCCGATGCACCTTCATCATCCGGCCGCCGCGCCGGCAGTCCACGCAAGTGCGCCACCAGCGCCGATGCCTGTTGCAGCGTCAGATGCCGTGGCGATGGCGGATAGAACACCAGCCCGACGAAATCGGCTCCTGCTGCCACCACCGCATCGAGCGCTTCGATATCGGTGATGCCACAGATCTTCACCCTGACCACGGCCAGCACACTCCTTTCCCGTGGCTTTTTTTACGGTTGCCGTGCCGCCGAGCCTTCAGTGGAACCGGTGGCAGCTTCTGCAGCGCCACCACCCTTGTCAGCTCCTCCGGCGGTATCGATATCGGTTGTTGCGGCAACATCGCCCTCGGCAAACAGTCCGGCCGGAGCGGAGAAGTCGTCTATCCGCCCTGCCTTCGCCTGTTCCCATGTCCCGCGGCGGAACAACGCTGCTGTCGCGCTGTTCGGCGGCACGCTGCGCCGCAGCGCCTGCAACACCCCACCTCGAGGCGCACCGGCCGGGGTGCGCGCCAGAAACACCACATCGCTGCCCGGCAGGCTGGCCGGAGTTTCATACACGGCCTCTCCCAGCGGTCCGGCCCGCCCCACGAATGGCTGATCTGCTCCCTGCTCCGGTGCCAGCGCCATGCCCGGCCCGCCCGCAGCCGCCCCTTGCGCTGCCTGCTCCACGTCCCGGCGGATGACATCCATCACCAGTTTCGCCAGCCGCGTGTTGCCGGCCTTGATGAAATGGATGCCATTGTGCGCCCGCAGCCGCACCACCTGCCCGTTGACATCCGGCCCCATCAAGGCGAAGCCACCATTGGCGTCGGCAAAGGCCTTGCGAATATCGATGAAACGCACCCCGGCAGCGCGCGTGCGCGCCCGCACCACCTCGTTGATGCGCCGTGTCGCCGCATCCAGCCGCGCGTCGCGCATTACCGGCAGCCCCACCCAGTAAAGCGCCACTCCGGCGCTGCGGAAGGTTTCGATGACGGCATCCACCCGGCTGGCATAGATGCGCTCCCATTCAGCGGAACCGAAGGGGATGCGCCGCCCGCCGACGGAAATGTCGCGCGCATCATTCACCCCCAGCAGCACGATGCCGATATCCACCGGCTGGCTTTCCAGCACCCGGGCAATGGCCCGTGGCCAGTCGTAATACGCCGGGCGCGCCAGCCCGGAGCCGGCATTGAACCGCCCCTTGGCGATGAAACGCGTATCACCTTCCAGCACCCGCCAGGTGCCAGCCAGAAGACCGGTGGCCATCTTGTCGCCGAACACGAACAGGCGGTAGCGCTCCTTGGCATGGGCAATGTAGGGTTGCGCCACGCCATCCGCCCCTGCCACGCCATCTGCCCCGCCCGTCGGGGTGCGTGCGGCTAGAGCTTCGCCTTGCACATTTTTCGCCGCCGGCGCAGCGGACTGCGCCCGGCCGGCCTGCGGCATCGCCAGCAGCGCCAGCAGCAATGCAAGCCCCGCCAGCGCCACCCACGCCACCAGCGCCTGCCGGCAGCACCGGGCAACGTCCATGCTGGCCGATGATGGCCAAGGCCTGCCATGTTCGCGCCACTGCATCATGCCTTCATCCCGTCAACAGGCCCCAGGCCTCATGCGCAGGGAATGCCAACCCTGCAGGCTTGCCTGCTGCCGCGCAGGCGGGGCAGGCAGGTTCAGTCGCGCAGCAGGTCGTTGATGGAAACCTTCGCGCGCGTCTTCTCGTCCACCCGCTTCACGATCACGGCGCAGTAGAGGTTGGGTGCGGGCTTGCCGTTGGGCAGCTCGGTCTTGGAGCCGGGCATGGAGCCGGAAACCACCACCGAATAGGGCGGCACGCGGCCGTAGAAGACCTCGCCCGTCTCGCGGTCGATGATGCGGGTGGACTGGCCGATGAACACGCCCATGGAAATCACCGAGCCTTCGCCGACGATGACACCCTCGACGATCTCCGAGCGGGCGCCGATGAAGCAGTTGTCCTCGATGATGACGGGGCCTGCCTGCAACGGCTCCAGCACGCCGCCGATGCCCACCCCGCCGGAGAGATGCACGTTCCTGCCGATCTGCGCACAGGAGCCCACCGTGGCCCAGGTGTCCACCATGGTGCCCTCGTCCACATAGGCACCGAGGTTGACGAAAGAGGGCATCAGCACCACGTTGGGCGCGATGTAGGCGGAATGGCGCACGATGCTGCCCGGCACGGCACGAAAGCCTGCCTTGCGGAAGTCCTCCGCCGTCCAGCCGGCGAACTTCGACGGCACCTTGTCCCACCATACCGCACCACCGGGGCCGCCCTCGATGACCTGCATGTCATTCAGGCGGAAGGACAGCAGCACCGCCTTTTTCAGCCACTGGTTCACCACCCACTCGCCGTTCACCTTCTCGGCCACTCGCGCCTTGCCGGAATCGAGCAGGTTCAGGGCCTCTTCCACCGCCTCGCGCACCGCGCCGGTGGTGGCGGGCGTGATGTCCGCAGCGTTGTCGAACGCCGTCTCGATGGTATTGCGCAGATCGTCGAAACTCATGATGTCGCCTTTCCTTCGTTCGTGTCCTGAAGCTTCGCTGCTGTTGTGGCTGTGGTGGCTGTTGTGGCAGCAGCACCGGTATCGATCAACCGTTGCAGGAACTCCGGCAGCCGGCTGGTGCGAAAATGCACATGCTCCCCTTGCGGGTCATCATGCGGGTGAGACATGGCTGCATCACCGCCGGCGCGGCAGCCACACCCCGCGGACGGTGCATGCAGGCTGTCGGCATCGGCGTTGGCCGGGTGGCGCACCAGCACGGTGGTCATGCCGCGTGCATGCGGCTCGGCAAGGTTGCGGGCAATGTCCTCGAACATGGCAGCACTGGCGGGACTGATGCCGGTGCGGCGGAAGAAGGCATCGAAGGCCTGCGCATGCGGCTTCGGCACGTAGCCCGCCGCCTTCACGTCGAAGATCTCGTCGATGCGGGAAAGCACGCCCAGCCGATCAAGCACCTGCTCGGCATGGCTCAGCGAGCCGTTGGTGAACACCCACTTGCGCCCGTGCAATTGCGCCAGTGCCGCATCGAGCGCCGGGTCGGGCGCGATGGGGGCATAGTCGATGTCATGCACGAAGGCGAGAAAGTCGTCCGGATCGGCAATCTCGCCATTGGCGATGAGGCCGTGCAGGGTGGTGCCGTAGCGGCGGAAATAGTCCTTCTGGATGATGCGCGCCTGTTGCCTGTCCACGCCGAACAGCCGGCTCAGATATTCGCCCATCCGCCGATCGATCTGCTCGAACAGCCCGCGCGAGGCGCAGTAGAGCGTGTTGTCGAGGTCGAACACCCACTCGCGCACCGGCGCAAAGGCGGCGCGCAGGCGTGCATCATCCACAGGCCCCACCGACGCGCCTTGCTGCATCCCTTGCGGATCGTGGGTGGTGTTTCTGGCGGCACCGGCCGTCATGCTTCCTCCTGACCTCGTGCCGGAGCCTGCCCCAGCGAGATGCGCGTGCCGACGCCGCGCGCCGTGAACAGCTCCAGCAGCACCGCGTGCGGCACCCGGCCATCGAGGATGATCACGCCCTCCACGCCGCTGTTCACCACCTCCACGCAGGAGCGCACCTTCGGGATCATGCCGCCGGAGATGACCCCATCGGCAATGAGCCGCTCCACCTCTTCCGGTGTCAGCTCCGAAAGCAGGTTGCCATCGGCATCCAGCACACCCATCACGTCGGTGAGCAGCAGCAGGCGCTTGGCCTTCAGCGCGCCGGCCAGCGCGCCGGCGAAGGTATCGGCATTGATGTTCAGCGTCTCGCCATCCTCGGAGACGGCAATGGGGGCCACCACCGGGATCACGTCGGAGCGCGCCAGCACGTCGATGATCTCCGTGTCCATTGCCACCGGCTCGCCGACGTAGCCCAGGTCGATGATCTTCTCGATGCCGGAGACCGGATCGGTCTTCTTTCGCTGCAGCTTGCGGGCGGTGCACAGGCCCGCATCCTTGCCCGAAATGCCCGCCGCCTTGCCGCCCACCTTGCGGATGCAGTTCACCACCTGCTTGTTGACGGAGCCGGAGAGCACCATCTCCGCCACCTCCACCGTCTGTGCGCAGGTGATGCGCAATCCGTCCTCGAAGCGCGAGGCAATGCCCAGCTTCTCCAGCATGCGGCCGATCTGCGGCCCACCACCGTGCACGATCACCGGATGAATGCCGGAAAGCTTCAGCTGCACCACGTCGGCACAGAACTGCTCCGCCAGCGCCGCGTCCACCATGGCATGGCCACCATACTTGATGACCACCGTCTGCCCGGCATAGCGCTGCATGAAGGGCAGGGCCTCGGCCAGCACGCCTGCCACTTCATCGCGCGAGAGATGTTCGGTATCACTCTTCATGCCCATGGTTTTTGGCCGTTGCGCGGCGGCGGGTCAAGCCCTTCGCCCGCCACGCCGCCGCCTTCGCGCGTGGCCATTGCACAACCCCGCGGCAAGGTGCAAGACATCTTGCTGCCAGCCGCCTGATGCAGTCAACGGAGCAACCCGCGCATGAGCGCCAGCGCCCACAGTTTCTTTCACGTGCACCTCGTCTCCGATTCCACCGGCGAGGGCCTGCGCCAGCTGCTGGACAAGGCGTTGCTGTTCTTTGCCGGGCACCAGCCCATCGTGCACATGCACACGCTGCTGCGCTCGGCAACGGACATGCAGCAGGTGCTGGAGCGGCTGGAGGAGGAGCCGGGGCTGGTGCTGCACGGGCTTTCCGACAAGCGCCTGCGGCACATGCTGGAGGCTTTCTGCGCCGAGCAGGGGCTGGCCTGCATGGCCGTGCTCGACCCGCTGGTGGAGATGCTCTCCGCCTGGCTCAACACCAACGAGAACATCGTGCGCAGTCCGCGCCCGGCGCTGGACGAGCACTACTTCGCCCGCATGCGTGCGCTGGACTTCGCCATGATGCACGATGACGGTCAGAACGCCGAAACGCTGGAAGAGGCCGACATCATCCTCATCGGCCTCTCCCGCACCTCCAAGACGCCCACCAGCATCTACCTGGCCAACCAGGGCTATCGCACCGCCAACATTCCCTTCATTGCCGGGCAGGCGCTGCCCGAAGGCCTGTTTCACCTGAAAGAGCCGCTCATCGTCGGCCTCATCGCCACCTCGCAGGCGCTTTCCGGCCTGCGCTCCAGCCGCCTGCAGGACATCGGCGCACAACAACGGCAGGGACAGGTGCGAGACTATGCCGAACGCCGCGCCATCGCCGCCGAGATCCGCGAGCTGCGCAAGCTGTGCGAGCGCCACGGCTGGCCGGTCATCGACGTAACCCGGCGGGCGGTGGAGGAAACGGCGGCGATGATCATCAAGCTGTTCGAGCAGCGCCGGCAGAAGGCGCGGGCAACGGAATGATGTGGATGTCTGGCTGACAGGATGCGCTTGTCTTGGCGCGACGCTCTGTCTACGTTGCACGGGGCGTTGATGAGCGTGCGACAGGCAGGCAGCAGCGGAGAAGAGACGGGATGATGGAAGAACTGGTGCGCAATGTCGCCGCCCAGGTGGATGCGGATGAAGAGACGGCGCGCAGCGCCATCGGCACGCTGCTCGCCTTCGTGCGGGATAATACCGAGGAGGCGGATGCGCGGGCGCTGTTCGAGCAGGTGCCGGAAGCGGCAGCGCTGGCCGAAGAGGGCGCGGCACAGGCAGCGGATGCGGGCGGCAACGGTGGTGGCGGGCTGATGGGCATGCTCGGCGGCATGCTGGGCGGCTCCATGGGTGCGGCCATGAGCGCACTGGACAGGCTGCAGGCGCTGGGGCTGGATACCGGGCAGATCGGCACTGTCGGCAAGGCCCTGTTCGCACACCTGAAGAACGAGGCCGATGAGGAGCTGGTGCGGCGCATCCTCGATGATCTGGCCGGCAAGGTGCCGATGCTGGACAGGTTCCTGTGAGTTTCCCCGTTTCCGTGCGCTTCCCGCATTTCCATCGAGACGGAGCAGACCACCATGCACATTCCCGCATCCGGCAATGGCAACGGCGACGTGCTGCTGCGTCTTGATGGCGTCGGCGTGCGCGCGCCTTCCGGGCGCTGGATCCTGCGCGATGTCTCCTTCTCCGTGAAGCGCGGTGAAATCGTTACCATCATCGGCCCCAACGGTGGCGGCAAGACCACCACCGTGCGCACCGCGCTTGGCATCATCACCCCCACCACCGGCACGGTGTGGCGCAAGCCGGGACTGCGCATCGGTTACACGCCGCAGAAGATGAAGCCCGATGCCACCCTGCCGCTTTCCGTGGCGCGCTTCCTGGCGCTGGGCACGGGCGCGGGCCGGGCAGACATCGAAGCGGCGCTTGCACGCACCGGTGCCCAATCCCTGCTGCACGAGCAACTGGCGCATCTCTCCGGCGGCGAGCTGCAGCGCGTGCTCATTGCCCGCGCCATGCTGCGCCGCCCCGACCTGCTGGTGCTGGACGAGCCGGTGCAGGGCGTGGATTTCACCGGCGAGGCGCAGCTCTATGACCTCATCCGCAGCCTGCGGGAGGAGAGCGGCTGCGGCGTGCTGATGGTTTCGCACGACCTGCACTTCGTCATGGCCGGCACCGATCACGTGGTGTGCATCAACGTGCACGTATGCTGCGCCGGCACCCCGCAGGCCGTGTCGGAACACCCGGAATACACCGGCCTGTTCGGTCCCGCCGCCGTGGCGCATCAGGCAGCCTACACCCACCTGCATGATCACGAGCACGGCCTGAAGCATGATCCGGGCCGGGAGGAATGAATCATGCACGAACATTTGAATGAACATCTGCACGGGGCCATCGTGCCCGCGCCGTTCTGGCTCATCCTGCTGGCGACACTGGCGCTGATGCTGGCCACCGCCCCGGCGGGCAGCGTGCTGCTGTGGCGGCGTTTCGCCTATTTCGGCGATGCATTGGGGCACGCGGCCATGTTCGGCGTGGCGCTGGCGCTGGCCATGCACCTGCCCGTCATCGCCGGGGTGGCGGTGGTGGCGCTGGTGGTGGCCGCCACCGTCATCCGCATGGCGCGCGGCGGGCAACTGGCCCATGATGCGCTGCTTGGCACCTTCGCCCACGGCCTGCTGGCATTGGGCCTGCTGCTGGCCTTCATCTCCCTGCCCAAGGGGGCGGACCTGCATCACGTGCTGTTTGGCGACGTGCTGCACATGCAGCCCGTGGAGGCCGTGGCCATCATCATCGGTGCCATCATCATCGCCGTGCTGCTGTGGCGCTCGTGGAACGTGCTGGTGCTGGGCGCGGTGAGCGACGAGCTGGCGCAGGCCGAGGGCTGGCCGGTGCAGCGCGCCCAGATGCTGCTGCTGCTCTCCGCCGCTGCCCTGCTGGCGCTGGCGGCAAAGGCCGCCGGGTTGCTGCTGTTCGCCTCGCTGCTCATCATCCCCGCCGCTGCCGCCCGTGCCTTTGCCCGCACGCCGGAACACATGGCGCTGGGTGCGGTGCTCGTTGCCCTGCCGGCGGTCATCGGTGGGCTGTTCATCGCGCGCGCCTTCGCAATCCCCTCCGGCCCGGCCATCGTCTCCATTGCCTTCGGCTTCTTCGTGCTTTTTCACTTGGCGGCATGGTTGCGGCGGCGTTGAACCGCCATATACTGGAAAAGTGCTGTTCGGCACGCATCACCACGCCCACCTTTCAACGGACGATCTGGCACACAACAGGCAAGGACAAGCGAAGCGACAGCCGGCAACCACGCTCCCGCAACCATCCGACGAGGAGTTATCCATGCCCGGCACAAGACGCGAAAGTCTCTCCCTGGCGCTCACCGGCTCCGGCGGCACCGGCATGATCTCCGCTGGCGAGCTGCTGCTGCGCGCCTGCGCCCGCATTGGCCTGTATGGATTGCAGACGCGCTCCGTCGGCCCTCAGATCAGGGGTGGCGAATCGGCGGCCTTGCTGCGCATCGCCCATTATCCGGTGGAGGCGCACGATGATGCCTTTCACGTGCTGTTCGCCGCCGACTGGCAGAACTTCGAGCGCTTCGCCGGCGAGATCACGCTGGCCGATGACGTGGTGGTGATCACCGATGAGGCCGCCACCGACATCCCCCGCGTGGTGCGCGCACACGCCGCCGACATTCGCCACCTGCCGCTGCATGCCATTGCCAGGGAGCACAAGGCACGCATCAACATGGTGGGGCTGGGCCTGCTGGGCCATCTGCTGCGGCTGACGGAAGAGGAGCTTGCCGACATCATCCACTGGTTCTTCACCCGCAAGGGGCGGCAGCAGTTCATCGAGCCGTCCATTGCCGCCATGCGGGCCGGTTTTGCGCTGGCCGAACCGATGCTGGAGGAGGTGCCTTCGCTGCGCACAACACCGGATGCAGCGCGGGCGCAGGCCAAGGCCGGGCGGCGCTGGCTGATCAGCGGCAACCAGGCGGTGGCGACGGGCTTTCTGCAGGCGGGCGGGCGGTTCGTGGCGGGCTATCCCATCACGCCGGCCACCGACATGCTGGAATGGCTGGCAGCACGGCTGCCGCAACTGGGTGGGCAACTGGTGCAGGCGGAGGACGAGCTGGCCGCCATCAACATGGTGCTGGGCGCCTCTTACGGCGGCATTCCGGCGATGACGGCCACCTCCGGCCCCGGCTTCTCGCTGATGGCGGAGGGCATCGGCCTTGGCGTGATGGCGGAGATCCCGGCACTCATCGTTGACGTGCAGCGCATCGGCCCCTCCACCGGCATCCCGACGAAGTCCGAGCAGGGCGATTTGCAACTGGCGCTGTGCGGCACGCACGGGGATGCGCCGCACCTGGTCATCGCGCCGGACTGCATCAACGATGCCATCCGCACCACCGCCTGGGCGCTGCACCTGGCGGAGAAGCTGCAATGCCCGGCGGTGCTGCTGAGCGATCAGAAGCTGGGGCAGATGCTGAGTGTCATCGATGCGCCGGAAGGCATGCCGCCGTGGAAGGCGGAGCGCGAGACGGTGGCTGCCTGCGAAACGGGCGATTACCGGCGTTTTGCCCTCACCGACAGCGGTATCTCACCCGTGGCGCTGCCCGGCGCGAAGGGCTGCATGCACACCATCGACGGGCTGGAGCATGACGAGGCGGCGCTGCCGTCCTCGAAGGTGGAGGATCACGCCGCGCAACTTGAAAAACGTTGGCGCAAGCTTCAGCAGATGGAGGAGTGGCCGGAGGAGGAGATGCGCCACTGGGCCGATTGCATCGGCACTGGCGAGGTCTGCATCATCACCTTCGGTTCCAGCGCCGGGCCGGCGCGCGAGGCCATCCGGCTGGCAGCGGATATGGGGCTGCATGCGCGACACATCAGCATGCGGCTGCTGTTCCCGCCGCAGAAGAAGCGGCTGCACAAGCTGCTGGAAGGGGTGAAGCGCCTCATCGTGGTGGAGCAGACCCATTCCGGGCAGTTCTTGCATTACCTGAAGGCGCATTACGAGCTGCCCGAAGTGGTCATCTCCTGCCGCCGCCCGGGGCCGAAGCCCATCACCCCGCAACAGGTGCTGCGCGCCCTGCGCGAGGCCTGCACCGTTGATGCGAAGCTCACCGAGAGGGTCTGCACATGAACAGGCAA
The DNA here is from genome assembly GCA_026982665.1 of Hyphomicrobiales bacterium. GTDB lineage: Bacteria > Pseudomonadota > Alphaproteobacteria > Rhizobiales > Aestuariivirgaceae > Thermopetrobacter. The sequence goes on from JALSGQ010000043.1 coordinate 13,052, forward strand.
ACGGCTCCCGCACCGAAGCCCGGCGACTACAAGAGCGGCGTGCACCCCGTCTGGTGCCCCGGCTGTGGCGATTTTGCGGTGCTGGCCGCCATCACCCGGGCGTTGGCGAAGCTGCAGTTGCCGAAGCACGAGGTGGCGCTGGTCTCCGGCATCGGCTGCTCGGGCCGCATTCCGGCCTATCTCGACGTTTACGGTTTTCACGGGCTTCATGGCCGCGCCCTGCCGGTGGCCACGGGGCTGAAGCTTTCCCGCCCGGAGCTGACGGTGCTGGCCGCCGGTGGCGATGGCGACATCTACTCCATCGGCGCGGCGCACTTCGTGCACGCCTGCCGGCGCAACCCGGACATCACCCTCATCGTCATGGACAACCGCGTCTATGGCATGACCAAGGGCCAGCCCTCGCCCACCTCGGAGCCGGACTTCGCCGCCGCGCTGCAGCCCGAGGGGCCGCACGTGCCTCCCGTCAACGGCCTGCTGCTGGCGCTCTCCGCCGGTGCGACCTTCGTCGCGCGGGCCTTCTCCGGCCACGTCGATGCGCTGGCGGAGATGATCATCGCCGGCATCGAGCACCCCGGTTTCGCGGTAATCGAGGTGCTCAGCCCCTGCCCCACCTTCCGCCCGGAGCAGACGCAATGGAAGCGGCAGGTGGAAGATGACGTGTTCAAGCCCGCCAGCTCGCTGCAGGAGGCGATGGCGCAGGTGATCAGCGCGCCGGAGCTTGGAACCGGCATCGTCTGGCAGACGACGCGCCCGGCGGCGGAGCACATCCCCGCCCCGCCCGCCGACCACGCGGCGGTGATGCGCGAGATCACGCAGGCCTTTCTGCCATGATGCGGGTCTGAAGTTGAGAATTGGCTGAGAGAAGCGCCAATGGGGCAAAGCCGCCATTGGCGCTTCATGATCATCGTGGGGGCCTGTTTCTCCCTGTCAAGGATCTTCGACCGCCTTCGGCGGCGGCCCGAAGGGCCGTCCTTGACAGGGAGAAACAGGCAAAAACAATCGAGCAGAAGGGCCGGCGGGGCATATTGACCCGTCGGCCCTTCTCTTAACCAATACCTGACCACACACCTGCGCTTTTCCCCCGCACCGCCATCTGCTATCACCCGGGCAATCATCGCTTTCATCATCTGCAAGCAGGGGAAGAGATCCATGCCCAGCCCGGTGCGCCGCGCGCTCATTTCCGTTTCCGACAAGACCGGCATCATCGACCTTGCCCGTGCGCTGGTGGAACGCTTCAATGTCGAGATCATCTCCACCGGCGGCACGGCGAAGGCGCTGAAGGAGGCCGGCATCGCGGTAACAGACGTTTCCGACATCACCGGCTTTCCGGAGATCATGGACGGGCGGGTGAAGACCCTGCACCCGATGGTGCACGGGGGGCTGCTGGCGGTGCGCGGCAATGCCGAGCACGAGGCGGCGATGGCCGAGCATGGCATCGGGCCGATCGACCTGTTGGTGGTCAACCTCTATCCCTTCGAGCAGACGCTGGCCTCAGGCGCGGATTACGACGCTTGCGTGGAGAACATCGACATCGGCGGCCCGGCGATGATCCGCGCCGCGGCGAAGAACCATGCTGGCGTTGCGGTGGTGGTGGATCCCGCCGATTACGACAAGCTGCTGGGCGACATGGCTCAGCATGATGGCGGCACCTGCGCGAAGTTCCGCCGCAAGCTGGCGCAGAAGGCGTTTGCCCGCACCGCTGCCTATGATGCCGCCATCTCCAACTGGCTGGGCCGGGTGGTGGAGAACCCGGAGGAGCCGGAAGCCGCATGGCCGCGCACCTTCACCGCCCAGTTCGTCAAGAAGCAGGAGATGCGCTACGGCGAGAACCCGCACCAGAGGGCTGCCTTCTACACCGATGCCGAAGGCGCTTCCGAGCCGTGCATTGCCACCGCCGAGCAGTTGCAGGGCAAGGAGCTTTCCTACAACAACATCGCCGATGCCGACGCCGCGCTGGAATGCGTGAAGCAGTTCGATGCCGGGGAAGAAGGCCCGGCCTGCGTCATCGTCAAGCACGCCAACCCGTGCGGCGTGGCGGTGGCGGACAGCCTGCTTCAGGCCTACGATCTGGCTTATCAGACCGATCCGGAATCGGCCTTTGGCGGCATCATCGCCTTCAATCAGGCGCTGGACGAGGAGACGGCGAAAGCCATCGTCGAGCGGCAGTTCGTGGAGGTCATCATCGCGCCGGAGGTAACGGATGCGGCGCGCGAGGCGGTGGCGAGCAAGAAGAACGTGCGGCTGCTGGCCACCGGCATGTGGCAGCGTGAGCCGCAGCCGAGGCTCGACTTCAAGCGGGTGAACGGCGGCCTCCTGGTGCAGGATGCCGACCTGGCGCTCTATGACGAGCTGAAGACGGTAACCGACCGCGCGCCGACGGAGGAGGAGCTGCGTGATCTCGTCTTCGCCTGGAAGGTGTGCAAGTTCGTGAAGTCCAACGCCATCGTCTATGCCAAGGACCGGCGCACCATCGGCGTTGGTGCGGGGCAGATGAGCCGGGTGAACTCCGCCCGCATCGCCCGCATCAAGGCGGAGCACGCGGGACTTGAAGTGAAAGGCTCGGTGGTGGCGTCAGACGCCTTCTTCCCCTTCGCCGACGGCCTGCTGGAGGCAGCGGGTGCGGGCTGCACGGCGGTGATTCAGCCCGGTGGCTCCATTCGCGACGAGGAGGTCATTGCGGCGGCCAACGAGCAGGGGCTGGCGATGGTGTTCACCGGCATGCGCCACTTCCGCCACTGACCGGGAAGTGATGCCTGGCCTTCGACCGCTGGCCGGACATCAGCCGAACAACGGTGTATCGACAGCCTCCTGCCGACGCTGCTGCCGGCTGGCCGGTGTGCCGCGCCTGCCGTTTTTTGCCGCGGAGGAACGCCGCAGCCGCCAGTTGACCACCGCGCCGCACCCCGGCGCACATGTTCCGCGCAACACCATCTGCACGCTGCGCCGCGGCCCGCCCGGCCCCGCCAGCAGAATGCTCTCCTCCAGCGCCAGCTTCGCATTGCGGGCGGTGAATACCCAACCGGAGCGATCAGGCAGCATCAGCACCACCGACAGCCCATCACGCGACAGGCTGGCGCGCACGCCGGGATACAGATGAAAACGAATGATGAAAGGCACCGCCTGCCCGGTATAACCATCTCCTGCATTGCCAGCGCCGGCCTCCGCTTCCTGCGCGACAGGCATCTGCCCATCCGCTGGCAGGAAACTGTCCTCGCCGCGCAGGTCCGTGCCATCTGCCGACAAAAACAGCCGCCGCCGCGCCGTCAACCCGTGCGCCGCCCGCCAGGCATCATGCGCCGCCTCCACCACCAGCCCGGCATCGCCCTCCTGCACATCGGTCGCCACCACCGGGCCACGCGCCAGCGCCGCGCCACTTCCCAACCAGCGGCTGAGCGTATCCGACAGCAGTTCGCCGGCATCGGCATGTTCCAGCATCGGCATGGAGTGCGCCGCACTCAGCCGCGCCGCCTCGCGCAGCTCGGCAACATCGCGCAGTGGTGCGCCGCAACTGGTGATGATGCGCTGCCCACGCACCGAGAATTCCAGCGCCAGTGCCGACAGCGCACCCGCCGCATTGTGCCACGGTGCCGGTGGCGCGCCCACGTCCATCAGCGCCACGCTGCCACCGCGCGCCAGCCGCGCATAACCGCTCTGCGGTGCCAGCTGCAGCGGTGCCCCGGCAATGGCATCATGCTCCAGCACCCGCGCCAGCAACTGCCGTTCGGCATCGCGCCCGCCGTGAAACAGCGCCAGCCCGCCATCGGCATGGGAGAGCATGCGCAGCCACGGCAAGGCCCGCTCCAGCGCCTGCTCCACCTCCACCGGCACCTCCAGCCCCGCCTGCATCACCGCCCGGCGCAGGGGCAGCAGGGTGCACAGCAGGTCAAGATGCGTCTGCGCACAGCGCGACACATGCCCGCCATCGGCCAGGAACTGCCGCGGCATTTCTTCTGCCAGCACCGCCAGTGCCTGCTCGCGCACTGCCAGTTCATGCTCCAGCGCCAATGCCATCCACGCGCGTGCCATCAGCACTTCCAGCCGCTGGGCGGCATCCAGCCCGCCCAAGGGGCAGCGCTGCAACAGGCGTGCCTGGGCGGCCAATCCTTGCAGGAAATTGCGTGCGAAGCTTTCCTCTGCCTCATGCAGCAACGCCTGCGCCGCACCGGACCAGTTCACCAGCCGCCGCGCCAGAATGTCCGGCCGCCGGGCCAGTGCCGGCAATTGCCGCTGGCGCTGCAACCAGTCCATGACCAGCCCCCGTGCGCGCAACAGCCACAGCTGCCGCGGCTGCTGCAACAGCTCATGCAGCCAGTCGAAGCGATGCAGCGCCGCCAGCCACTGCGGCGGCACATCGCCGCGATCGAAGATGATGCTGCCCAGCGCCTGCACCTCGCATTCGGCCAGCCGCCAGTGCCCACGGCAGATTTCCTCGCCACGCCCATGCAGGCGCCGCAGCGGTGCCGGCATCGGCACGCCCCATGCCGCTGCCGCTCTCGGCATGCGCACCACCGGCTGCCGCAGGCTGCTGCGCAACGGCTGCAGCCACTGCCCGGCACGCTCCCGCGCCAGCCGCATCCACATGCCGCGTTCATCAACTGCTGCTGCCGAATTTTCCGCGGAAATCGCCATGCCCGTTCAGCCATCCCATGCCATGATGCACTCCGCAGCGCATGCCAGCATGCGCATGCCTCATTCAGCACACGGCATGGTTAACGATTGGCTAATGCAAGGCACCTTGCGCAGGAAAACGGTAACACTTTCCGTCAGGTTCACCGGAGAACAGGAGGAGAGTTCCGAAAGGGGGCGAGATGGGACAACGAGTCGAATCTCGCCGCACGATGGCAATTTGCGCGCGTGGATGAGGGGAGAGCCGAATGACTCAACCCCTGCCAAGAGTCATTCAAACGCAGCTTCCCTTTATCCATGTGCTCGCCGCCATCCCGAGCCGGTTCTTCCCTCTGCACAAGACACGCCTTGAGATCATGGCCGTCATCATCATCGGTCCCTGGCTGTCGCGCACGGCCAATGGTGCGCGTCGACCAGCTGTTCGTGCCGCATGATGCGAACCACAGCCTGTATGCTGCTGGCCGGGAGGAAAGCGCGCCTTACTTGTAGCCGCACAGCTCGTCGATCTTGTTCATGGCGGCGGTTACGCCTTTCAGCGAGTAGGTGTCCACCGAGGTGGTGCCGCGGCGAGAGACGCCGCGCACCACCATGGTGCGGCCGGCCTTCATGGCGGCGACGATCTTGCGATCCACCTGCGGGCCTTCCGACCATGCACCATCCTTCACCGCGAACAGGGTGAAGCGCTGACCGTCTATCTCCACCGTGGGGGTGGAGTTGGGGCGGAACGGATAGCCGATGAGCGTGCTCACCTCTGCCCGCACCTTGTCGCCGGGGCGGTGGGTTACCAGGAAGAAGACCGGGTCGCGCTTTGCCCCCTTGCGCGACAGCTCGGACTTCACCGGCTGCGAGACGATGTAGCAAACGGGGCCCTTCTTCGTCTTGTAATGGTAGGCCACCCAGTCGCCAAAAGTGCCGGCGGCCTGCGGTTCCTGCGCCTGTGCCGGGGCATTGCCCCCGGCAGCGCCCAGCCCCGCCAGCACTGCCACCACCAACCCGAACCTGCGCATGGTCATCGCGTCCCTTCCCGTCGTTGCCTGTGTGCACCTGATCTTGTGCGAATCAAGTCATCAGCCTGATGAAGCTGCGCCATGCAATGCGGCTGACAGGTGGCCATTTTGTGGCACGGATTGCAATGGTGCAAGGCTGGCGCGAGCATTGTCCACGGGGCTGATTGATCTCAGGCCGCGCGCCGTCCGTGCTGCCGCGCCTGCAATGCCAGCGACAGCAGGCAGCGTTCCGTCAGCGCCTGTTCCAGCACGCTGTGCCGGCGTGTTGCCAGTGTTGCCTGCCACACGCTTTCATCGGCCCGCGCCAGCCGTTCGGGTGTCCATGCCGCCAGTTGCCGCGCCACCACCTCCCGCCGCTTGAAGAAGACAGGCGGGCGGGCGCGCTCCACCGCCTGGCGGGCGCTTGCACCCTGCTCCATGGCTGCACGCAGGCTCCGCAGCAGGCCAATGTGGTTGGCCGCTGCCGCCAGCACCGCGGCCGGGGCCACACCTTCCTGCAGCAGCCCGTGCAGCAGCCGCACGCCGCGTGCGCCATCGCCGCTGAAGAAGGCATCGAGCATGTCCTGCATCAGGTGGGCGGAAACATCGCTGCAGATGGCCTGCACGTCCTGCACCGTTACCGTTCCGCTCCCGGCGCAATACAGCGCCAGTTTCTCCAGCTCCATGCGCGAGAGCGCCTGATCCGCTCCCAGCTGTGCTGCCAGCAGGGCGCGGGCATCCGGCTCCAGTTGCAGGCCGTGGGCGCGCATGACCGTGTCGATGAGCCGCTGCACGTCTGCCGCATCGTCCGCATATACGGGCAGTGCCGCCAGCCGCTTTTCCTTCTCGAACAGCTTCGCCAGTGCAGCGCCGCTCTTCAGGCCCGGAGCCTCGGCGATGATGAAGGCTTCCACCGCCGGCAGTTGCAGCACCGCCTGCATGGCCTTCAGGAAGGCTGCTCCGGCATTGCGCACGCGCACCACCCGCCGGTCGCCGAACATGGATATGGCCTGCGCCTCGTCCGCCAGCCGGCCGGGGTCCTCCTTCAGCATCTCCTCGTCCAGCACTTCCACCGCCAGCGCCTGCCCGGCATCATCATGCCCACCTTGTGCGCCATTGTCCTGCGGCGGCTGTTTTCCCAGCAGGGCCTGCAGGGCCTGTTCCGCCAGCGTCCGCACGCCGCCGGTATCGGAGCCATATATCAGCAGGGCCAGGGGCACATCCGGCTGTGTGCCGGGTGCGCCCGCGGCCCGTGCCAGCTTGTGCAGAAATGCCTGCTGCTGCGCCTTGCGGATGAGGGTCATGGTGCTGTTTCCGCTCAGCGGGTGGTTGCCGCAGGTGCCGGTGGGCCGAAGGCAAGCGTCGATGTGCCGGGGGCGTTCGTGGCGGTGCGGGCAAAGTAGGCGCTTATGCGCGTGCGAATGTCTTCCGCCACCAGCCTTGCCGCGGTCTTCATGGCTGCCGCGCGCGCCTGGGCATCGGCAAGATGCAGCCGCGTGGTGTGATAGGAGGCATCGCCATACGTCCTGCCCTGCATCAGCACGCGCCCGTCGGTGCGGCGCATCAGGGCAAATTCCGCCTTCACCCGCATCCGCTGCAAGCGGTCTCCCAGCAGGTCTGCCTCCTCTTCCGCCACCTTCATGGTCAGCACGTAGGGCCGGTTGCCACGTTGTGCCGGCGGACGATTCTGCAGCAGCTCGTTGTAAACCAGCTGCGTGAGCCTGTCGGCAGGTGGTGCCACGTCCACCTGCTCCCATCCATGCAGTGCCGCGCCGTCAGCTGCGCGCTCGGCATACATTGGCGAAAAGCCGCACCCGGCCAGCAGCAACATGGTCAGCAGCAGCGCCAGCATGGTGATGGTGCGCGCAGAACCGCCCGTTTCTTCCGGCAATGCGCCAGCCTGTGCCATCTGCTACCCTCCCGTGCCGTGGCGGTGTCAGCTGCTTCTTCAGCCCACCACGATGTTCACGATGCGGCCCGGCACCACGATAACACGCCGCACCTGCTTTTCGCCAATGGCGCGCTGCACGTTTTCCAGCGCCAGCGCCTGCTTCTCCAGTTCCTCCTTCGATGCGTCCTTCGGCACTTCCATCTCCGCCCGGCGCTTGCCGTTCACCTGCACGGCGATGGTGATGGTATCCTGCTTCAGCAGTTCCGGCTCCGGCTCGGGCCAGGGCTGCTGCGCCACCAGCTCCGGATGCCCCAGCCGGTGCCAGCATTCCTCCGCCAGGTGTGGCATCATCGGCGCGAACATCTGCACCAGGAACATCGCCGCCTCGTGCAGGGCGCAGGCCTCGCTGTCGGCCATCTCCCGCTCGTGCCGGCGCAAGAAGTCGCCCATGGCGTTGACCATCTCGTGCAGGCGGGCAATGGCGCGGTTGAAACGCAAGGATTCGATGTCTTCGGTTACCGCCGCCAGCGTGCGATGCGTTACCTGCCTGAGCGCCAGCGCATCATCGGTGAGCGATTCCGGCTTCACCGGCGGGGCAGGAATGTCGCCGATCTGCTCGATCATCCGCCACACCCGCTGCACGAAGCGCCAGGCACCCTCCACGCCGGCCTCCGTCCACTCCACGTCGCGCTCCGGCGGGCTGTCGGAGAGGATGAACCAGCGTGCCGTGTCCGCCCCGTATTGCGCCACGATGGCCTCCGGGTCGATGACGTTCTTCTTCGACTTCGACATCTTCTCCACCGGCCCGGCGATGACCTTCTCGCCCGTCTCCTTGTGGAACAGCCCGCCATCACGCCGTTCCACCAGCGCCGGCTCCACCCACTCGCCCGCTTCGGTGCGATAGGTCTCGTGCACCACCATGCCCTGCGTGAACAGTGCCGCGAACGGCTCCTTCAGGTGCAGATGCCCGGTGTCCTTCATCGCGCGGGCAAAGAAGCGCGAATAGAGCAGGTGCAGGATGGCGTGCTCGATGCCGCCGATATACTGATCCACCGGCATCCAGTATCGCGCCTTGTCCTGATCCACCGGCTCATCCGCGTGCGGCGAGCAGAAGCGCGCGTAATACCAGGAGCTGTCGATGAAGGTGTCGAAGGTATCCGTCTCGCGCTCCGCATCCCTGCCGCACTGCGGGCACTTCACGTGCTTCCACGTGGGATGATGCACCAGCGGGTTGCCCGGCTTGTCGAAGCTGACATCTTCCGGCAGCGTAACGGGAAGCTCCTCCTTCGGCACCGGCACGATGCCGCAGTCAGGGCAGTGGATGACGGGAATGGGGCAGCCCCAGTAACGCTGGCGCGACACGCCCCAGTCGCGCAGCCGGTAGTTCACCTGCCGCTGGCCGATGCCCATCTCCTCCATGCGCCGTGCCACTTCCTCCTTGGCCTCGGCCACGCTCAAGCCGTTGAGGAAGTCGGAGTTGATGAGCACCACGTTGCTCCCTTCCGTCTCGGTGAAGGCTTCATCGCCGATGGTGCATTCCTCCGGCTTCACGTCCTTCGGGCATACCACGGGGATCACCGGCAGGTCATACTTGCGCGCGAAGTCGAGGTCGCGCTGATCATGCGCCGGGCAGCCGAAGATGGCGCCCTCGCCATAGCCCATCAGCACGAAGTTGGCGGCATAGACGGGCAGCTTCACGCCCTCACGGAACGGATGCCGGGCATGAAGCGGCAGGCGAATGCCCTTCTTCTCCGCCTTCTCGATGGCCTCCTCCGAGGTGCCCAGTGCGGCCACCTCGCGCCGGAAGGCGGCGATTTCCGGATCCTTCTCCGCCAGTTGCTTGACGATGGGATGATCGGCGGACAGCGCCACGAAGGAGGCGCCGAAGATGGTGTCATGCCGGGTGGTGAACACCGGCAGCGGCTCGGGCCATTCGTTGCCCTGTTCGTCTTCCAGCGTGAAGGTGAAGCGCAGGCCCTCGGAGCGGCCGATCCAGTTGCGCTGCATCACCTTCACCTTTTCCGGCCAGTTCTTCAGCTCGTCCAGCCCGGCCAGCAGGTCTTCGGCATAGTGCGTGATCTTCAAAAACCACTGGTCGAGCTCGCGCTTCTCCACCAGCGCGCCGGAGCGCCAGCCGCGCCCGTCGATGACCTGCTCGTTGGCCAGCACCGTCTGATCCACCGGATCCCAGTTCACCATCGCCTTCTGCCGCGCCACCAGCCCGGCCTGCATGAAGTCCAGGAACATGGCCTGTTCATGCTTGTAATAGTCGGGATCGCAGGTGGCGAATTCGCGGCTCCAGTCCAGCGAGAAACCCAGGCGTTTCAGCTGCGCCTTCATGTGGGCGATGTTGTCATAGGTCCATTCCTTCGGGTGCACGCCCTTCTGCATGGCCGCGTTCTCCGCCGGCATGCCGAAGGCGTCCCAGCCCATGGGGTGCAGCACGTGAAAGCCCTTCGCGCGCTTGTAGCGCGCCAGCACGTCGCCGAGAGTGTAGTTGCGCACATGCCCCATGTGGATGCGCCCGGATGGATAGGGAAACATCTCCAGCACGTAGAACTTCGGCTTGTCGGAGCTCTCTTCGGCGCGCGCGTAGCCGGCCTCCTCCCACGCCTGCTGCCACTTCGGCTCCACGTCCTGCGGTGAATAGCGATTGCTGCTGCTCATGGCCGCTCACCTGCCCCTTCTTGCCAGCGCCTTGCTGCGCTATGGTCGATGATCGAATGTTGCCATGAGCAAGTATCAGCCCCCACGCCACCACGCAAGGCAGGAGCGGGAAAACACATGCCCACCGACACCACTGCATCCTCAAGCGCCGAGCGGCTGGCCGAGGTGCGCCAGCGCATTGCCGATGCGGCACGGCAGGCCTCCCGTGCGCCGGAAGACATCACGTTGATTGCCGTCTCCAAGACCTTCTCCGCGCAGGCCATCACGCCGGTGCTGGCTGCCGGGCAGCGCCACTTCGGCGAGAATCGCGTGCAGGAAGCGCGCGAGAAGTGGCCCGGCCTGAAGGAGCGGTATCCGGACGTGGTGCTGCACCTCATCGGCCCGTTGCAGACCAACAAGGTGAAACACGCGGTGCGGCTGTTTGACGTGATCCACACCGTGGACAGGCCGAAACTGGCCGCCGAGCTGGCCCGCGAGATGGAGAAGCGGGGCCGCCAGTTGCCCGTTTTCGTGCAGGTGAACACCGGTGAGGAACCGCAGAAGGCGGGCGTGCCGCCACGGCAGGCCGATGCCTTCATCAAGGCCTGCCGCGAGGAATACGGGCTGAACGTGGTGGGCTGCATGTGCATCCCGCCGGTGGACGAGGAGCCGGCCCTGCACTTCGCCCTGCTGCGCAAGATTGCCGAGCGCAACGGCTTGCGCCAGCTCAGCATGGGCATGAGCCATGACTTCGAGGTGGCCATTGCCTTCGGTGCCACCCACGTGCGGGTGGGCAGCGCCATTTTCGGCCCGCGCAAGCTGCCTGCACATGGTGAATGATGGTGCTGCTTGCGGCGCTGACGGGCATGGGCGCAGGCGCGCCACAATTTTGGCGGGTTCTGACAGCTTCTGTTCAGCCTGGGCGTGGCATCAGGGTAGTGGCGGACGATGGAAGGGCTGCATGGGCAGCAGGCATTGAAAATCGATGCAGCGCAAGACTTTCCGGAGGAACCTTTGGCATGCGCAGATCATTTGCTTCGTTCACGGGCTGGATTGCCGCCGCGACGGTGGCAGGGATTATGGCCACCAGTGCGGTGGCAGAACCCTTGAACATGAGGTTTGACGTTTATGTCTCCGGCCTCAGGGTGATGAAAGTGAAATTCGATGGCGAGCTGAAGGCCGATTCCTACAGCGGCAGCGCCAGCATGCGGCCAAAGGGCTTTGGGGGCCTGTTCGTGAAGAACAGGCTGGACATGCGGGTGCAGGGGCGTTTCAACGACGCGCATGCCCGGCCCGTCAGTTTCTGGCTGAAGAGCCGCAAGAAAAAGAAGGAGCGCGAGGCCACCTTGCGCTGGACGAAGGGCGCAAGCACGCCGGAATGGAGTCGCAAGCCGCCGGTGAGCGATGCGGCAAGAAGGGAGATCGATGCCGCCATTGCCAATGGGGCCATTGATCCGCTGAGCCTGCTGTTTGCCATCGGACGGCGGCAGGCGGCCAACCCGTGCACCGGCAAGGTGCGCATCTTCGACGGGCGCACGGTGTTCGACCTGCGGCTGGCCTCCGTGGGGCGCGATGCCATCCGCAACATGAACTATTCCGGCCCGGCGCTGAAATGCCGGCTGGTATATGTGCCCGTTGCCGGCATGTCGGAAAAGAAGAAGCGCAAGCGCCTGAAGAACCCGCCGGTGTTCACCGTGTGGCTGGCACGCGTGCACAGCGCTGCCGGGCCGGTGCACGTGCCGGTTCAGGCATCCGGGCGCATGAAGGGGCGGCCCTTCACTGCCACGCTCAGCGATGCCCTGCTGGGCGGCAAGCCGTTGCGGGCTGCACGCTAGCCGCCTGCGGATGCGCACGTTCCGCCACGGCAAAAACCTTGACTTGGGCAAAAACCTTGACTTGCGCTGTGCATGAGGCAATCTTGCAGCGGAGGGGAGAAGCAGGAGCGATGGCGCGTTGAAGGGCGGATCTTTCCGTTTGGAGGGAGGATCTTTTCGTTTGTCCGTCAGTTAGCGGGAAATTAACCACCTTGTTGTTTCATGGCGGCCAGTGAAGCTGCCCAAAGGTGGCCGCAATTGTATGTCGTAAGAACAGCTGCACCCTGCGGGGGGCAGAAGATTCGCACGATGAGTTGCCACCACGAGAAGCGGGTTCGGCAGGTGGGTGTTGCGCCCGTTTGCCGGTCGGCTGATGGCAGAAGATGACGATCCGGCGCATTGGACGCCGCGTCATGGTGCAGGCGGAGCTGTTCCGTCAGGAGTGCTCCATGCGGAGCTCAAGCTCCGGGCAAGGAGGTGCCATGATGCTTGTGAGGTGCCTGCGTCGGCGACAGCGACTGACCGGAAGGGATGGCTGCATATGTGTGTGGTGAATGAGGTGGACAAGGCCGGTGGTGTTCCAGGCGTGGTGGTGCCGGCCTTTCGTGCGCGTGCCATGGTGGCGCTGCTGGGGCTGGCGATGACGGGCATGGCAGCCAGTGGTGCCAGCGCCGAGAGCCGCACCATCTCCATGTATCACGTGCACACGAAGGAGCGCATCACCGTTACCTACTGGAAGGACGGGCGCTTCATCCCCTCTGCCCTGCGCAAGCTCAACTGGTTCCTGCGCGACTGGCGCAAGAACAAGGCCGTGCGTATCGACCCGCGCACCATCGACCTCATCTGGAAACTGCACGCGGACCTTGGTTCCAAGGAGGTCATCCACATCATCTCCGGCCACCGTTCTGCTTCCACCAATGCCATGCTGCGCCGCATTGGCCGCCGTGTGGCGCGGCGCTCCCGCCACATCACCGGTCAGGCCATTGATTTCCGCTTTCCGGACGTGCCGTCATACAAGGTGCGCTACCTGGCGCTGGCCTATGGTGTCGGCGGTGTCGGCTACTATGGCCGCAATGGCTTCATTCACGTGGACACGGGCAAGGTGCGCCACTGGCCGCGCATGTCCCAGCGCAAGCTTGCCAGTGTCATCCGCCAGTATCGCCGCTACATCGGGCGTGGCTGGAAGCGGCGCTCCGGCGGTACCCTGCTGGCCAGCGTGAGCCGCAGCAGCAAGCGCACCAATTTCAATCGCAACAGCGCATCTGCCAGCACCAGGCCGGCCGTGCTGCTGGCCAGCGCTTCGGCCACCAGGAACGTTGCGAAGAACACCGCAAAGAAGGCGCGTGCGGCTGCCGCCAAGGCCACGGCTCCGGCCAGCGGCAAGGGGAACGGCAAGCCGATTCCGCTGCCCGGCCTGAAGCCGACCCTGCTGGCCAGTGCTGGCGGCAAGGCGGCTGCTGCCGGCAATGCCGCCGCCGTGGCAGCCGTGCCAACGCCGCGTGCGCGTCCGTACGAGGTGCTGGTGCTGGCTGCCAGCCGCATGGAGGTTACGCCGGCTTCCGCTCCGGCCACCATCACCAATTTCGCCAGGGGCGACAGCGCGCGGGATCCCATCGGCGTGGTCATTGCCAGCCTGCCGCCGGAGGCCGTTGCCGAGCCGGTGTCTTCGGAAACCGCTGCCACGGCAGGACAGAACCGGCGCTGGCCGAAGGTCATGCGCAGCGGCAAGCAGGATCTGGCCGTTGCCCTGCTCAATGGCACGGCACATGGCGTGCCCACGCTTGAGAAAATGGCGCTGGGCAGGCAGGGGACCGCCAATGCTGCAGGCAGTGGCAAGGGCGACATGCTGCAGGCCCCGCTGGGCATGACGGCAGAGCGCCTGGCCGCGCGGGATGGTGCGCCAATGCTGCGCACCACCAATACCCAGGGCGCTTCCATGTTCTGGCCCGGCATGCAGGTGCGCGCGGTGCCTGACCGCGAAAATCGTCCGCAGCGTGTCAATCGCACCGGCAAGGGAGACCTGCTGACCACCAGCCGCCAACAGCCGTCGCTGCGCAAGGCAGCCCTGCGCGAGGGAGCCTTGCAGGCCGGTGCGCCGCGTCCCATCAGCTTCCGTTGATGACATGATGGGCCGGGAGATTGTGCCTCCCGTGCTTTTCGCGCAGCCGCGGTCATGCATCTGTTGATGCGGGTGGCGTGGTTCGCGCAGCCTTCCATTCCTCGACGAAAAAAGCCGCATGTGAAGGAATCACATGCGGCCTGATCCGGGGCTTGTTGCGGGCCTTGCGGCGCACACGCCCGAAACGGGTATCTGCGGCGGGTTGTTCAGGCGGCCTTTTCCTGCTGCGCACCCTTGCTGCCACGCGCCTTGTTCAGCACGCCGCGAATTTCTTCCGTGGCCTGCGATTCGCTTACCCGGCGCACTGCCGCCACCTCGCGTGCCATCCTGTCCAGCGCCGCCTCGAACAGCTGGCGCTCGGAATAGGACTGCTCCGGCGCATCATCGGGGCGGAACAGGTCGCGCACCACCTCGGCCACGGCCAGGATGTCGCCGGAGTTGATCTTCGCCTCGTATTCCTGCGCCCGGCGCGACCACATGGTGCGCTTGATGCGCGGCTTGCCGCGCAGCACCTTCATCGCCTCCTCGACGATGTCCTTGCCGGAGAGCTTGCGCATGCCGATCTGCTCGCACTTGTTGGTGGGCACACGCAGGCGCATCTTTTCCTTCTCGAAGTCGATGACATAAAGCTCCAGCGCCATGCCGGCGATGTCTTCCTGCTCGATGGCGACGATGCGCCCCACGCCATGCGCCGGATAGACGATGAACTCGCCGGGCTTGAACGAAAGCTTCTTCTTCGTGCTTTTCTTGCTGGCCATGTGTCTGATGCCCTCGGTTTGTTGCAAATGATTGCAGGCGGACATTTGCACCCCTTTTCAGGGAGCGCGGTTCGGTCATTCCGTGCGCCAGCGGCTGCAGGCGGCCGTGGTCATCAATGACTGCCACCGAACCGCGCCCCCCTTGCCAAGAGGGAGGCGGATGCCTAGGATCAGGATGCTGGCAGAGATTCGCCGCACACCGCCAAGGCAGGCCTGAAACGAAACGGCAGGCCCGAAAAAATCCGAGCTCCGCAATGGAGGCTCGGGCAATGGTGGTGTGCCCACCCGGATCCTTCTTTTCCCCTTATACCATATCTTAACTGCCTGTTAAAGGTTCGAGGTGGCGCTTGTGCCGCCTGATGGGGTGATTTCTTGCCAGAGGGTTAACGCAGGACTGTCGGGTGCAAGCGCTTTCGAATCGAATTGTGCCCGCATCGGGTGATATGCGCCGTGTGGGGGGCGGGCATCTGCCGGGGCAGGCGAGTGGGCCGTGCCGGCAGGTGTCTTGTGCATTACAGGGATTGCTCCACCCGCCACTGCAGGCGCTGGCAGCGTTGCTGCATTTCGCGCCAGTGGGGAAAGCGCTGCAACAGCGTGCGGCAGGCGTGCAGGGCCTGCTCGTTGTCTTCCAGGGCGCGCAGCAGCCGCACCCGCAGCAGCAGCGCGGGGAAGTGATCAGGCTGCCTTTGCAGCAGTTCGTCGAGCATGGAGAGGGCCTGTTGCGGGCGTTGCGTCTGCCACAGGAAGAAGGCGAGGCGAAAGCGGGCTTCCGCATAGTCCGGCCAGCGCCGCACGGCCAGCCGCAGCAGTTCTTCCGCCGTGCCCAGCAACCCGGCAGCCTGCGCCGATTCTGCCTGCTTCAGCAGCACCTGGGCGCTTATCGGCCCGGCGGCAATCCATGCTTTCTGCAGCTTCTCGCGCAGGGCGGCGGCGCGGGCCGGGTCCCGCTCCTGCTTCAGTTGCCTGAGCAGCTGGTGCGCGGCTGATGTGGTTGCCCTGTCCGTGGTTGCCTTGTCTTCGGCAGGCATTGCCAGCGCTTGTGGCAGCGCCAGACCCGCCAGCAGCAGCCATGTGAGCAAGTGCGTTCTCATGCTCGGGAACATATCATGGCTTTTGGCGTGCCGACATGAAAAAAGCGCCAGCCATGATGGCGGCGCTGATGCAAGCATGCAAAGCTGCCTGGATGAAAGGATCTAATGAATGGAGCGGGCGATGAGATTCGAACTCACGACCCCAACCTTGGCAAGGTTGTGCTCTACCCCTGAGCTACGCCCGCTCATGTCCGGCACCTTGGAACCTCGGGCAAACCTCAGGTTCCCGGGCCCTGGCTTGTGCTCCCTGCCTTCAAGCCCCTTGGCCCGTCCGCCGGCGAAACGCTATATGGCGCAAAGCGAGATGGATTTCAAGAGGGTTTTGGAAGTGCCATGCATGAATGCAATGACAATGATGCAGGGAGCAATGGCGCTGATGGTGGTGCCCATGATGCCACCTGCGATGCCCCTGGTGAGATCGCCGGTGAAGGCGGCGCTCATGGCGATGGTGCGCCTGCCGGGCTGCCGCCACAGGCGGTGCGGCTGCTGGCGTTTCTGGAGCGGCTTGGCATCTCCACGCAGACGCAGCTGCATGAAGCGGCCTTCACGGTGGAAGATGCCAGGGCGCTGCGCGGCCTCATTCCCGGCGGACACACGAAGAACCTGTTCCTGAAGGACAAGAAGGGGCAGTTGTGGCTGGTGGTGGCGCTGGAGGACAGTGTCGTTGACCTCAAGCAGCTGCACAGGCGCATTGGTGCGGCGCGGCTTTCCTTCGGCAGGGCGGAGCTGCTGGAGGAGGTGCTGGGGGTGCGGCCCGGTTCCGTAACGCCCTTCGCGCTGATGAACGATAGCGGACGTCAGGTGCGGGTGGTGCTGGATGCGCGCATGATGCAGCATGACGTTCTCAATTTTCATCCCCTGGTGAATACCGCCACGACTTCCATTCGCCGCGAGGACTTCCTGCGGTTTCTCGATGCCACGGGGCATGAGCCGATCATCATTGATACAGGCTGCCGGAGCGACTAGAGTTGCAGGCAAGGCATTGGATGTGATGGTGTGATGACGGCGTTTGCCGGCCCGGCAGGATATGCCGAGGTTGCCGGCGACAGGGAGTGCCCGATCCGTGAACGAGATGATGAAGACATCCGCACCGCTGGCGCAGGGAGCGGTTGCTGCCGGCAAGGTGGCAGGGCAGGCTGTGCAAGCCGGCAAGGACGGCGCAGCTGCGCAGGGCAGCGCCACTTCCCTTGTCGGTCTTGAACGCGCGGCACTGATGCAGGTGCTGGCGGAAATCGGCGTGCCGGAGCGGCAGCGCAGGATGCGGGCGCAGCAGCTGTGGCACTGGATCTATCATCGTGGTGCGCGTTCCTTCGACGAGATGACCAACATCTCCAAGGCGTTGCGTGCACAGCTGGCCGAGCATTTCGACATCGCGCGGCCGGAGGTGGTGCAGGCGCTCAAATCGGTGGACGGCACCCGCAAGTGGCTGCTGCGCCTGCCGGCAGACGAGCACGGCCTGCGCCACGAGGTGGAGATGGTGTTCATCCCCGAAACCGACCGCGGCACGTTGTGCATCTCCTCGCAGGTGGGCTGCACGCTGAACTGCTCCTTCTGCCATACCGGCACGCAGAGATGGGTGCGCAACCTGACGGCAGCGGAGATCATCGGCCAGGTCTTGCTGGCGAAGGATGACCTGGGCGACTGGCCAGCGCTGCTGGAGCAGCACCCCAACCCGCCGGCGGCCGGGCGGTTCATCACCAACATCGTGTTCATGGGCATGGGTGAACCGCTCTACAACCCGCAGAACGTGTTCGCCGCCTGCCGCATCCTGGCCGATGGCGAGGGGCTGGCCTTGTCGCGCCGGCGCATCACCGTCTCCACCGCCGGCGTGGTGCCACAGATCCCCCGGCTGGGGGAAGAAACGGGCGTGATGCTGGCCATCTCCCTGCATGCCACCACCAACGAGGTGCGGGACGAGCTGGTGCCGCTGAACCGCAAGTATCCGCTTGAGGCACTGCTTGAGGCCTGCCGCGCCTATCCGGGGCTGTCGAACGCAAAACGCATCACCTTCGAATACGTGATGCTGCGGGGCGTGAACGACAGCGATGAGGACGCGCAGCGCCTGCTGAAGCTGCTCGAGAACATTCCGGCGAAGGTGAACCTCATTCCCTTCAACCCGTGGCCGGGCAGCCGCTACGAATGTTCCGACTGGGAGCGCATCGAGCGCTTTGCCGGAATCGTCAACGACGGCGGGCTGGCCGCACCCATCCGCACGCCGCGTGGGCGCGACATTCTTGCTGCCTGCGGGCAGCTGAAGTCCGAATCGCAGCGCTTGCGGGCGCGCGAGCGGCAGGCGCTGAAGCGCGGCCCGGAGGATGCGTGAGGGCCGTTGCGAACAGCCTGCCTTGCGGAATATTCATGCTGCCGGGGGGCAATGGTGCTTGCTTTTGGCGCTTGCGCGCCTATTTTTGAGAATGACTCCAAACTGTGGAGTGTGCCGCCCGGTCATGACGCGTGTTCATCATGATGTGCGCCGGGGCTTGTCCGGATGGCGCTTTTGCGCTCAAAACGACAGGTGGACACGTGTTTGCCGAAATTGGCCACCATGCTGGCCGTGGCGTGTGGCCGGGGCCTTGCAATGAGAATGGCCGCCATCGAAAGATGCCGAGGATCAGCCCGTGAACAACAACTTTCGCAATTTCGCCGTCTGGATCGTCATCGCGCTGCTGCTGTTTGCGCTGTTCAACCTGTTCCAGAACCCGTCGCAGCGGGTGCGAGCGACGGAAATCTCCTATTCGCAGTTCATCGAGCAGGTGGAGAAGGGCGAGATCAAGTCGGTAACCATCCGCGAGGAGCAGATTACCGGCCAGACGAAGAACGGCAGTCCGTTCCTCACCCATGCGCCGGCCAATGATCCCGACCTGCTGCGCATGCTGCGCGAGAAGAAGGTGGATGTGCGGGTGAAGCCGAAGGAAGAGCCGGGCCTGCTGCCGTCGCTGCTCATCAGCTGGCTGCCCATCCTGCTGTTCATCGGCATCTGGATCTTCTTCATGCGGCAGATGCAGGCCAACTCCGGCAAGGCCATGGGCTTTGGCAAGTCGAAGGCCCGGCTGCTGACCGAGATGCAGGGCAAGGTTACCTTCGATGACGTCGCCGGCGTGGACGAGGCCAAGGAAGAGCTGCAGGAGGTGGTGGAGTTCCTCAAGGATCCGCAGAAGTTCCAGCGCCTTGGCGGCAAGATCCCGAAGGGCGCGCTCTTGGTCGGCCCGCCGGGCACCGGCAAGACGCTGCTGGCCCGCGCCGTGGCCGGCGAGGCCGGGGTGCCGTTCTTCACCATCTCCGGCTCCGATTTCGTGGAGATGTTCGTCGGTGTCGGTGCCTCGCGCGTGCGCGACATGTTCGAGCAGGCGAAGAAGAACGCGCCGTGCATCATCTTCATCGACGAGATCGACGCCGTCGGCCGCCACCGTGGTGCGGGCCTCGGCGGCGGCAACGACGAGCGCGAGCAGACGCTGAACCAGCTGCTGGTGGAGATGGACGGCTTCGAGTCCAACGAGGGCATCATCATCATCGCCGCCACCAACCGGCCCGACGTGCTGGATCCGGCGCTGTTGCGTCCGGGGCGCTTCGACCGGCAGATCGTGGTGCCCAACCCGGACATCAAGGGCCGCGAGAAGATCCTGCGCGTGCACATGAAGAAGGTGCCGCTGGCGCCTGATGTGGACGTGAAGGTGCTGGCGCGCGGCACGCCGGGCTTTTCCGGCGCCGATCTCGCCAACCTGGTGAACGAGGCCGCCCTGCTGGCCGCCCGGCGCAACCGCCGCATGGTAACCATGCAGGACTTCGAGGATGCCAAGGACAAGGTGATGATGGGCGCGGAGCGCAAGTCCATGGCCATGTCCGAGGAGGAGAAGAAGCTCACCGCCTATCACGAGGGCGGGCATGCCATCGTGGCGCTGAACGTGCCCGACGCCGACCCGGTGCACAAGGCCACCATCATCCCGCGCGGGCGGGCGCTGGGCATGGTCATGCAGTTGCCGGAGGAGGATCGCTACTCCATGCGTTACCGGCAGATGACCTCGCGGCTGGCCATCATGATGGGCGGGCGCGTGGCCGAGGAGATCGTGTTTGGCGAGGAAAACGTTACCTCCGGCGCGCAGTCGGACATCGATCAGGCCACCAAGCTGGCGCGCGCCATGGTTACGCGCTGGGGCTTCTCCAAGGAGCTGGGGCTGGTGGCCTATGACGAGAACCAGGAGGAGGTGTTCCTCGGCATGTCCATCGGCCAGCGCAAGCACATCTCCGAGGAGACGGCGCAGAAGATCGATGCGGAGGTCAAGCGCATCCTCGATGAGGCCTACGAGACGGCCAAGCGCATCCTTACCGAGAAGCGCGATGACCTGGAAACGCTGGCCCAGGGGCTGCTGGAATACGAGACGCTGACAGGCGAGGAGATTCGCGACTTGCTGGCCGGCAAGCCCCCGAAGCGCGATGATGACAAGGATGATGGCGAGGAAGTGATCTCTGCTGTGCCCGTTACGCGCCCGAAGGGCGATGACGGCGGCGCGGAAGGATTGGAGCCGCAGCCGCAGGCATGATGCAGCTGCAGGCCTGCCCGGGCAAGCGGAGTTGCCTTCTTCCCCCGCTGCCGGGCGGCATTCGGAATCGGCATGAAGAAACCCCGGTCTGCCTTGCAGGCCGGGGTTTTTCCTGATGCAGCCCGGAAAAGAGGGGTATGCTGCCGGCTTAAGGGGCATGGGCCGGGCTCGGCAGGGTGCAGGGCTGCGGCGTTGGTGCAGGCAGGGTGTGAAATGCTGTGCAGTGCAATGCGCATGCGGGCGGGCCGCATGCGCCATGTGCAGCTTTTCAGCCGGCGTTGCCGTCTGTCTCCTCCACGTCGGGCAGCATGCCCAGCGCCTGCAGGTAGAGCGCCAGCATGGCCTCTTCCTCCTCGCGCTCCTGAGGGTCCTTCTTGCGCATGGCAATGACCTTGCGCATCACCTTGGTATCGAAGCCCAGCGCCTTGGCCTCGGCATAGACTTCCTTGATATCCTCGGCGATGGCCTTCTTCTCTTCCTCCAGACGCTCGATGCGCTCGACAAGGGAGCGCAGCTGCTCGCGCGCGAACGTGGATTCCCCCTGCATGGCTTGATCTCTCCACAATCATCACAAGAAGCCGGCTTTCACGATTCGCCCACTGGCGATGTCGCGCTCAGGTGTGCATCGGTTGCACCGGCGGCGTCAAGCGTGCGGCTGCTGCCCGGTGTCGCCTGCATCTCTTGCAGGGCATCGGCCAGGTGTGCAGCCCATGCCTGCTGCCCGGCGGCATCGGCAACCAGGTCCTGGCGTATTTCCACCAGCGTGTGCGCCAGTTTCTTGTGCACACCGTGGCGGTCCAGCGTATCGCCGGGCAGCCCGCCGCTGTAAGGCTCGTTGGCACCTATCACCATGTCCGGAAGATGACGGCGCAGCGTTTCCACCAGCAATGGGGAGATGCTGGGGTGCTGCGGGTCGAACAGGATGCCGGCGTGCCATGGGCGTGGCAGCCCCCTCCAGACCGGCGTGAAGGTGTGCACGGACAGCAGCAGCGGTTGCCTGCCGGCGCGCAGGAAAGCATCGATGCTGGCGGTGATGGCGTCATCGTATGCCTGCCAGAAGCGGCGCAGCCGCCGTTGGCGTTCCGTGGCATCGATCTCCACATTGCCGGGAATGATGGCACCATCGGCAATGCGCATGATCAGCGTCGGGTCATCGGTGCCGCGGTTGGGGTCTATCAGCAGCCGGGAGAAGCGCGACAGCACTGCCGGAGCGCCCAGCCGCGCCGCCAATGCCCGCGCCAGGCCGGATGCGCCTATGTCATATGCAATATGGCGCTGCAGTTCGCCTTTCGGCAGGCCCAGCCGGTCATATTCCGCAGGGATCGCATTGCTGGCATGATCGCACAGGATCAGGATGCCGGAGCTGATGCTGCCGGGGATGACCTCGAAGGCCTCCTCCTGCCGCGCCGGTAACATGGGTGCAACATCAACAGGGCAATGTGCTGGCGTGAAAGCGTCATGCTTGCCGGACATTGGCCTTGCATCCCTCTTGGTGCGTGTTTTCGCAGAAGAGCGGCCGCGCAAGGCGGACATTTCCTCATGGCAGAGGCTGTCATTGTCCGCCGTGCCCGGAGGGCGACAGTTGCAAAAGGATCGGCAGGGGCAGAAGATGGCGCGCCAGCCGGCACATTGCAAGGCCGGTGGTGCTTCCGTTCACCTCATTCCGGCCATCTGGCTGCTGCAGGCGCATTTCCGCGGGCTGTCGCGGCCATGCCCCTTGCCACCGGCAAGACGGCGGCGCTACAAGACCTCTGACGATTCCATGAAATCGGCCATTTTCCGTTGCATGCCAGCCAGCCGATGACCATCATCGTCAACGGCAAGGGAAACAGGCAGAACATGATGCGCCATACAGCCATTCATCGCGGCTTGCGACTGGTATCCGCCTTTGCTGCAGTGGGCATGCTGGGAATGTCGAGCGCAGGCAGCCCGGCCCTCGCGGACCTGAAGTTGTGCAACAAGACGGGCAGCACCATTGGCGTGGCGCTGGGCTACAAGGATGACAAGGGCTGGGCATCGGAGGGCTGGTGGAACATTCCGCCGCAGGGGTGCAAGACGCTGCTGCAGGGCGATCTCATTGCCCGTTACTATTACATTTTCGCCATCGACTACGACAAGGGCGGCACCTGGGGCGGCCCGGCGAAGATGTGCACGCAGGACAGGATCTTCACCATTCGCGGCCGCAAGAACTGCGAGGCCAGGGGATACAAGACGCGGGGGTTCTACGAGGTGGATACCGGCGAAAAGCTGGATTTCACCATCATGCTGCGCGAGGACAGCGGGCAGCGGAGCAAGGCGAAGTGATGGCCGCCACGCATGCCGGGGTGAAAGCGCGCGGCAATCGCAGGGTGTGAAAAAACGCCTGCTGCGGCACTGTGCGTCAGCGCCGGTTGCGTCATGACGATGTAAGAAGGCATCGACATCGGGACATGCCGGCAGCGGGGCGGATCGCACGGCGGACTTTCGTGCGGATTGCGCGGGATGCCTGGCATCGGGGCTGGCCATGACAGCCGTGCATCGGCATGGATGAAATCGAGGGGACAGGACAAGCCGTGAAGAGAGAGCGCAAGGTAAAGATTCTGGCGACCCTGGGGCCGTCTTCCAACACCGAGGAAAAGATCGAGGCACTGTTTCTGGCCGGTGCGGATGTCTTCCGCATCAACATGAGCCATTCCACGCACGAGATGCTGGCCGATTATCACGCGATGATCCGCGCCGTGGAAAAGCGGCATGGCCGGCCTATTGGCATCCTCGTGGACCTGCAGGGGCCGAAGCTGCGCATTGGCGAGATCGCCGATCCGCCGGCGGTGCTGGAGCCGGGGGATACCTTCGTGCTGGATGACGACCCGGCCCCGGGCAACGTGGAGCGGGCGCATCTGCCCCACCCTGAAATCTTCGATGCCATTCGTGCCGGTGATCAGGTGCTGCTGAACGATGGGCTCATCCGCCTGGTGGTTACCGACGTGGAGCCGGGGCGCATCATCACCCGCATCATTCATGGCGGGCCGCTGTCCTCGCGCAAGGGGGTGAGCCTGCCGGACACGGTGGTGCCGCTCTCCGCCATGACCGACAAGGACAAGGCAGACCTGGAATACGCCTGCAAGCTGGGCGTGGACTGGATTGCGCTGTCCTTCGTGCAGCGGCCGGATGACGTGGCGGCAGTGCGCAAGATGGTGCGGGGGCGTGCCGGCGTGCTGGCCAAGATCGAGAAGCCGGCAGCGCTGCGTTGCCTGAAGGAGATCATCGATCTTTCCGATGCCCTGATGGTGGCGCGTGGCGACCTGGGCGTGGAGCTGCCGCTGGAGGCCGTTCCGGGCTGGCAGAAGCGCATCACCCGTGCCGCACGGCGTGCCGGCAAGCCGGTGGTGGTGGCCACGCAGATGCTGGAATCGATGATCGAGAACCCCTCACCGACGCGGGCCGAGGTGTCCGACGTTGCCACCGCCGTGTTCGAGGGTGCGGATGCCATCATGCTGTCAGCCGAGTCGGCCGCCGGAAAATGGCCGGTGGAGGCAGTAACCACCATGGACCGCATCGCCCAGAACGTGGAGAGCGATCCGAACTATCGCGACATCATCCGCAGCCAGCTCGATACCAAGCCGGAGCCCACCACCGCCGATGCCATTTCCGCGGCGGCGCGCTCCATTGCCGAAACGCTGAAGGTGGCCTGCATTGTCTCCTACACCTCCTCCGGCTCCACCGGCCTGCGCATCTCGCGCGAGCGGCCGGAAGTGGCCATCATCGCGCTCAGCCCGCGCATGGAGACGGTGCGGCGGCTGTCGCTGGCCTGGGGACTGCATTGCGTGGTTACCGAGGATCCGCAGGACCTGGACGACATGGCAGACAAGGCCTGCCGCATCGCCTACCGCGAGGACATGGCGATGATCGGCGAGCGTGTGCTCATCACCTGCGGTGTGCCGCTGGGCACGCCGGGTGCCACCAACATGCTGCGCATTGCCGATGTAACGGCGCAGGTGGCGCGCAGCATGAAAGGGGATGCAGCCTCTCAGGGCGCGGCTGCGGATGCCTGATTCGTTTCATGGCCGGCTGTCAGGGGGGCATTGCCAGGACGGCTTGCTTTTCTTCACGTTCGATTCGTGGAGCGCTTCGCCGCGTGGGCGCATGGTCAGCGCTCATCGCCTTCCGGCCAGATGAGATGATAGAAGGCGATGGCCAGGGCAATGATGGCCCCGGCCAGCAACCACGAGCGGAAATGGCCCAGGGCGAACTGCACGCCGACGTAGGCGGCACCGGCCAGCCCCACCAGCAGCGCCAACCGCAGGGCCATGCGCTCGTTGTCGCGGTTGTTGTCGTTGTTGTCGTTCATGCGCTGGTGCTGTCGTTCGTGGTTTTTCCGGTATCGGGCCGGGCAAGCCTCTGCAGCCACCATTCGGCCATCTGGCGCACGTTCTGCGGCGCGGTGCCGCCGAAGCTGGTGCGCGAGGCGACGGAGTTCTCCACCCCCAGCACCGAGAACACGTCCTGCGTGATGCGCGGCTCCACCTGCTGCATCTCCTCAAGCGAGAGGTCGGGCAGGTCCACGCCCTTTTCCTCGGCCAGCGCCACCAGCCTGCCGGTAACGTGATGGGCCTGCCGGAACGGCATGTTCAGCGTGCGCACCAGCCAGTCGGCAAGGTCGGTGGCGGTGGAGAAGCCTTGTGCGGCGGCAGCGCGCATGGCTGCCTCGTTCGGCTCCATGTCGGCCACCATGCCGCGCATCACCTCCAGCGCCAGGGAGAGCGTGTCCAGCGCATCGAAGGCCGGTTCCTTGTCCTCCTGCATGTCCTTGGAATAGGCCAGCGGCAGCCCCTTCATCACCACCATCAGGGCCACCATGGCACCAATCACCCGCCCGGCCTTGGCGCGGATCAGCTCCGCCGCATCCGGGTTGCGCTTCTGCGGCATGATGGAGGAGCCGGTGGTGAAGCGGTCTGACAGGCGGATGAAATCGAACTGCGCGGAAGACCAGATGACCAGCTCTTCGGCGAAGCGCGAGAGATGCGTGGCGCAGATGGATGCCGCTGCCAGCGTCTCCAGCACGAAATCCCGCGCCGAGACGGCATCGATGGAATTGCGCATGGGCTGCGCGAAGCCCAGCGCCCGTGCCGTCGTCTCGCGGTCGATGGGAAAGGAGGTGCCGGCCAGCGCTGCTGCGCCCAGCGGTGATTCGTTCAGCCGCCTGCGGGCATCGGCAAGGCGCGAACGATCACGCCCGAACATTTCCACGTAGGCCAGCAGGTGGTGGCCGAAGGTAACCGGCTGCGCCACCTGCAGGTGGGTGAAGCCGGGCATGATGACATCGGCATGCGCCTGCGCCTTCTCCGCCAGCACCCGCATCAGCGCCGTGAGCTGCTCCATCAGGTGGTCGATGGTGTCGCGCACATACAGGCGGAAGTCGGTGGCCACCTGGTCGTTGCGCGAGCGCGCGGTGTGCAGCCGCCCTGCCGCATCGCCGATGATTTCCGAAAGCCTTGACTCCACGTTCATGTGGATGTCTTCCAGCGCGCGCGAAAACGTGAACTTCCCTTCCTCGATTTCACTTGCCACCTGCTCCAGTCCGGCCAATATCTTCTCGGCGTCTTCCGGCGCGATGATGCCCTGCTCCGCCAGCATGCGGCAATGCGCCTGCGAGGCGGTGATGTCCTGCCGGTAGAAGCGCTTGTCGAAGTCGATGGAGGCGTTGATCTCTTCCATCAGCTCGTCGGGGCCGGTGGAGAAGCGTCCGCCCCACATGCGGTTGGCCATGATGTCTGCTCCGTTGGTTTCGCAACTCATCCCAAGACGGGAGTGGCGGCATGCCGAAAGATGACAAGATGCCCGCCCCGCGCTCGATGATCCGCTGGATATTGCTGGCGGCGGGGCTGGCAGTGGCGGTGTTGTATGCCATGGAGGCCCGGCAGGGCAAGCCACCGGCCGAGGGGGATGCGGCTTCCCGGCAGGAAACGCCGGTGCTGCCTTCGGGTGCCCTGTCTCCGGCATTGGCCACGGGCGCGATGCGGCAACTGAAGATCCATGCCCGGCCACAGCCACTGCCGGAACTGGCGGCGCTGGATGCCGAGGGCAGGCCGCGGGCGCTGCAGGAGTGGCGCGGCAAGGTGTTGCTGGTGAACTTCTGGGCCACGTGGTGTCCGCCGTGCCGCAAGGAGATGCCGCACATCGCGGCATTGCAGAAGGCGTTTGCCGATGCCGATTTCCTGGTGCTGGCCATTTCCGAGGATACGCGCGGGCATGACTGGGCGCGGCAGGGGCTGAAGATGCTGGGCGCGGACAACCTGATGCTGCTGTGGGACAGGGGCGGCGCGGCCCTGCGCGCGGTGAAGGAGCGCGCGCTGCCCGTTACCCTGCTGGTGGACCGGCAGGGGCGCGAGGTGGCGCGGCTCATCGGCCCGGCGGACTGGAACAGCGATGAGGCGCATGCCATCATCCGCGCCCTGCTGGCGCAAAAGTGAATGCGCGACGCAAACCGGTGGTTGTCCCGGGCTTGCAGCCGGCGGGGTGATGATGCATCTTGCGGTGCGGAACGAGGGCTGCATCCGGTTTCGGGCATGATGGGGGTGTATAGGTGATGCCTGCCAGTTGCCGCGCGCCATGAAGGGCAACAGGCAACAACGGACACAAACGGTCATCAACATCAAAGACAACAGCCGGAACAGCCAGATGTTCGAATACGACATTTCCTTCTGGGCCGCCTTCACCGCCGGGGTCATCTCCTTCATCTCGCCCTGCGTGCTGCCCCTGGTGCCACCGTACCTGGCCTACATTGCCGGGGTGAACATGCAGGAGCTGACGCGGCAGGCCACGCCCAGCGCCAATGGCACGACCACCCTCGGCGCTGGGGGAAGTGGCGCGGCGGGTTCCGTCATCTCGTGGCGCGTGGCGTTCATCGCGCTGGTGTTCGTGGCCGGCTTTTCCACCGTGTTCGTGGCCATGGGGGCATCGGCCTCGGCCATTGGCCAGCTGCTGCGCGAATACATGGACATCCTTTCGAAGGTGGCGGGCGTCATCATCATCATCATGGGCCTGCATTTCCTGGGGGTTTTCCGGCTGCCGTTCCTGCTGCGCGAATATCGGCTGAACGTGAATGCCAAGCCGGCCACCTTGCTGGGAGCCTATGTCATGGGCCTTGCCTTTGCGCTCGGCTGGACGCCGTGCATCGGCCCGGTGCTGGCGGCCATCCTGGCGATGGCGGCGCAGGAAGAGAGCGTGGCGCAGGGCGCGGCACTGCTGTCGGTCTATTCCGCCGGGCTGGGCATTCCCTTCCTGCTGGCTGCTGCCCTGCTGGGGCCGTTCATGGGGGCAATGAAGCGCTTTCGCCGCTACATGGGCGTGGTGGAAAAGGTGATGGGCGGCTTTCTGGTGCTGACCGGCATCATGTTCCTCACCGGCACCATCCAGCGGCTGTCGGTATGGCTGCTGGAGACCTTCCCGGCGCTGGCAAACGTCGGTTGAGCGACATTTCGTCCGAGGCGAGCAACCAAACCTTAATGCAATTGGATGTAAGGGAATGGTTGCTAGGGGGGCGCTGTCGTCAACCTCTCAACGGGAAGGGATGAGGCGTGTTTGATCGTTGCAAGCATTACGTCAGAAGGATTGTCGCGGACGAGAACGGGGCCACGGCCATCGAATATGGCCTCATTGCCGCCGCCATGGGCCTGATGCTGGTTGCCGCCATGCCGACATTCCGCGCTGCATTGCAGGATCTCTACGGGGCGGTTGCCAGCGCCGTGCAGACGGCCAACAATTCCTGAGAACGGGTTCTCCTGTTGCCTGCTGATGCAGATGCCGGCATGATGTGGCGCAAGACGAGAATGCGCCGGTTGGCTTCGCAGCATGATGCTGCGGGGCGTGGCTGGCGGCACCTGGATCATCATCAGCAGGTTTTGTCCGCATCATGCTGCCCATTGCCACCACCGTGGCCATGCGCCATCCGCCGCTCGTTACCTGGGGGTTGATCGGCGTAAACGTCTTTGTCTTCTTCTTCGTGCAGCTGCCCATTGCCCGCATGGGCGGCGAGGCGGCGCTGCATGCCTTCCTGGTGCAGTGGGGGCTGGTGCCGGCGCGCTATTTCGTTGATGGCTGGGCCGCTGCGCAGGGGCTGGATGGCAACCTGCTGCCGTTTCTCACCAACACCTTCCTGCACGGCGGGCTGATGCACCTGGCGTTCAACATGTGGACGCTCTACATCTTCGGCCCGGCGGTGGAAGACCGCATGGGGCCATTGCCCTACCTGCTTTTCTACCTGGCCTGTGGCGTGGGGGCATCTTTGGCGCATGCGCTGATGAATGCCGATTCGGTGCTGCCGGCCATTGGCGCATCGGGTGCCATTGCCGGCATAAGCGGTGCCTACGTGCGGCTGTTTCCGCATTCGCGCATCGTCATCATGGTGCCGGTGCTGTTCCTGCCGTTCTTCTTCGAGCTGCATGCGCTGGCCTTTGCCGCCATCTGGCTGGGCATGCAGATGATCTCCGGCATCTCGGCGCTGTTCATGCCGCCGGACGTGGGCGGGGTGGCGTGGTGGGCGCACATTGGCGGCTTTGCCGTCGGCTGGCTCATGGCCACGCACTGGCTGAAGCGGCCACGCCAGCGCCTGTTGCAGCCCGATGAGGGAAAATACGGCTGCTGTCCGGACGGGCGGCGCAACCATGCCGGCCCCTGGGGACCGCGTGCAGGATGACATGATGCGGGAGCTGCCCCATGCCGGGAACCGGCCGGATTTCATTGGTTGACGCCGGGCATCATGCAGCGCATGCTGCTCTTGGAGCATGATCATTCATGCAGGATCATGCAGGCGCATCACGCCTGTGTGCAGGCCAACGGAACGAGTGCAACAGCGGCGAGGGAGTTTCACGCATGGGCCCGATGGACATCTTCTGGCTGTTCTTCATCCTTTCCATGTTGCAGCCGGTGTTGCAGCGCAAGCTGCTGGATGCCATGCGCCAGCGCAAGATCGCGGAGATCGAGAAGAGCCGCGGTTCGCGCGTCATCCTGCTGGTGCATCGGCAGGAGACCATGAGTCTTCTGGGCTTTCCGCTGATGCGGTTCATCAACATAGAGGATTCGGAAGAGGTCATCCGCGCCATTCAGCTCACCGATGACAACGTGCCGCTGGATCTCATCCTGCACACGCCCGGCGGGCTGGTGCTGGCAGCCACGCAGATTGCCCGCGCGCTGAAGGAGCATCCGGCGAAGACCACCGTCTTCGTGCCCCATTACGCCATGAGCGGCGGCACTCTCATCGCGCTGGCGGCGGACGAAATTGTCATGAGCAAGCATGCCGTGCTGGGGCCCATTGACCCGCAGCTGGGGCAGCGTCCGGCAGCTTCCGTGCTGAAGGTTCTGGAGCAGAAGCAGGCGAAGGACATCGATGACGAAACGCTGATCCTGGCCGATATCTCGCAGAAGGCCATTGCCCAGGTGCAGCGCACTGCGGAACACCTGCTGGCCGGCAGCATGGGGGCGGAAGAGGCGAAGAAGCTGGCGCGCACGCTGTCGGAAGGGCGCTGGACGCATGATTATCCCATCCTGCCCGACGAGGCGAAAGAGCTGGGGCTGAACGTTTCCACCGACATGCCGCAGGAGGTGCTGGAGCTGATGACATTGTATCCGCAGCCCACCCGCATGTCGCCTTCGGTGGAATACGTGCCGGAGCGCCGCGGCAGCAGCAGGCCGGCCCCCACCTGGCGCGGTGATCAGCCATGATTGCGGGCCTTGCCTGCTCGTGCGGGTATCACGCAAGCGGAGCAGCCGGGGTTTTCTGACGATCATTCGGACAGGCCCGACAGCCCTGAAGCGGGCTGATGCTCAGCGCCCGGCTGCGGTAGTCGGCACGATGCTGGCGGAGGCTGCCGCGCGCTGGCGGATGAGCGTGGCAGGGCGCGGGCGTGGTTTTGGCACCTTGCCTTTCGTCATTGGGGCAGGCGGCAACAGGGCCGCCAGCATGGCGCTGTCCTCGGGTGCCATGGCGTTGCAGCCGATGTCCTGCACCACGGCATGGCGGCACAGTGCCGTTGCCAGCTGCTCCGGCAGGTTCCACACCACCCCGATGGCCGGGCCGTTGCGGTAGCGCTTGCCGCGCCGCAACTGCTGCCAGCGTTCATGCATGCCTAAGCGTTGCAGGGCGGCTTCGGAAATGCGGGTGATGCCGTGCGTGTCGGCTGCCCGGTCGAACATGTCTGCCGCCAGCAGCATTCCCTGGGTGGCCGCCACCGCCCGCATGGGCGAGGCAAACGGCCCCAGCACCACGCTCCAGCCAGTGGCACCAGCTTCCAGCATGCCGGCATGCACCTGCGGCAGCACGCGGGTGCGGCAGATGCCGTGCGTCAGGTCGGGTGCCGGCAGCGCCTCGTTGCGCAGGCGGGAGACGGGAATGCGCAGGCCCTGCCGCGCCTGGTGGCGGCGGAAGCCTTCCTGCAGCAGGATGCGGGCAACACTGGCGCGGTTGTAGGCGGAGCGGCGGCCGAACACCACCGCGCCCAGCAGCACGCCATCGCGATAGGCCGTGGCCAGCAGGTTGAAGCCGGAGGCACAGATGAAGCCGGTCTTCATGCCGTTGGCTTCCGGCATCATGAACAGCAGGTGATTGCGGTTTTTCAGCTTCGCCAGGGTGATCTTGCCGTTTTTCAGGCGCACCGGCTTTTCCACCTCGCGCAGGGAAAAGAAGCGCCACCATTGCGGTTGGCGGGAGAGAAAGCGGGTGTAGATGGCGCGTGCCAGCAGCGCCATGTCGCGTGCCGTGCTCACCTGCTGCGGGTGATGCATGCCGTGGGGGTTGGTAAAGCGGGTTGCCGTCATGCCCAGCCGCCGTGCTGCCTGATTCATGCGCTGCACGAAGGCGGGCACATTGCCGGCCACGGCTTCTGCCAGCGCCAGCGCCATGTCGGCATCGGAGCGCACCATCAGGAAGGTGAGCATGCGGCCGATCGTCATGCGGTCGCCGGGCTTCACGCCGTATTTCGCTGCACCGCGCTCCACGCCGCGCACCACCTCGGCAGAGATCACCGTCTCGTCGTCGAACGACAGCTGGCCGCGGGCCACGGCATCCATCACCAGCCAGGCGGTCATCAGCTTGGTCAGCGAGGCCGGGTGCCAGCGCCTTCCGGCATCATGGGCCAGCAGCACCTCGCCGTTGTGCATGTTGAACACCAGTGCCGGCATGGCATCGCGCGCCTGGGCATGTTGCACAATGCCTGACAGCGGCAGAACGATCATCAGCAGCACAGGCAGCGCTGCTGCCTGCATGAACAGTTTCAACACCCGCTTTGCCATCACCAGCATCCGATTCGTGCCTGTCTCGTGCATCCTGTATAGGCAGCGGGCAGCCATTGCCGCAATGCGCTGGCGTGCGCAGAGATGCGCGTGCGCCCAAATGTCTCTGCCCATGTGTCTTGCCGGGCACCTGTTGTGCACTGACAGGTGGCCAGATTGCGGCAGATGCTTGCAGGGGGGCGAAAGTCGCGATAAGACGCGGGGCAGATGCTGCGACTTGACGCAGGGGGAACCATACCGGCAACGCGACAATACCGGAGATGAGCGCACATGGCGCGCGTGGTGATGAAATTCGGCGGCACCTCGGTGGCCGACATGGAGCGCATTCGCAACGTGGCGCGGCATGTGGCGCGAGAGGTGAAGGCAGGGCACCAGGTGGCGGTGGTGGTCTCGGCCATGGCCGGGGAGACCAACAAGCTGGTGGGCTTCGTCGAGGATGCCTCGCCAACATTCGATGCGGCGGAATACGACATGGTGGTTTCCTCCGGCGAGCAGGTAACCTCCGGGCTGCTGGCCATCGTGCTGCAGGAAATGGGCATTCCGGCGCGTTCATGGTGTGGCTGGCAGGTGCCCATAGAGACCACCGGCGTGCACGCCAAGGCGCGCATTACCGACATTGCGCCCGACAACCTGCTGTCCTCCTGGGAACAGGGAAAGGTGAACGTCATTGCAGGCTTTCAGGGCATTGGCCCGGATGGGCGCATCACCACCCTGGGGCGTGGCGGCTCGGATACCTCGGCGGTGGCGGTGGCGGCGGCGCTCGATGCGCGCTGCGACATCTACACGGATGTCGATGGTGTCTATACCACAGACCCGCGCATCGTGCGCGAGAAGGCACGGCGCATCGGGAAGATCAGCTACGAGGAAATGCTGGAGCTGGCCTCGCTTGGCGCAAAGGTGCTCCAGACGCGCTCGGTGGAGCTGGCAATGGTGCACAAGGTGCCGCTGCGCGTGCGCTCCAGCTTCGATGACCCCGATTCACCGCTGCAGGTGATGGAAGACGGCAGCGGCCCCGGCACCCTGGTTTGCGACGAGGACGAGATCATGGAACAGCAGGTTGTTACCGGCATTGCCTATGCGCGGGACGAGGCGCAGGTGGCGGTGCGGCGGGTGAAGGACAAGCCCGGCATTGCCGCTTCTGTCTTCGGGCCGCTGGCCGATGCCAACATCTCGGTGGACATGATCGTGCAGAATGTCTCCACCGATGGCTATGCCAACATCACCTTCACCGTTGCCCGCAACGACCTGCGCCGCGCCGTGGAAGTGCTGGAGCGCGAGCGCGACAACATCGGCTTCGAGACGCTGGATACCTCGGCGGAGGTGGCGAAGGTATCCATCGTCGGCATCGGCATGCGCAGCCATGCCGGCGTTGCATCGCAGATGTTCCGGGCCCTGGCGGAGAAGGGGGTGAACATCGAGGCCATCACCACCTCCGAGATCAAGGTTTCGGTGCTCATCGACGAGGCCTACCTGGAGCTGGCGGTGCGCACGCTGCACACTGCCTTCGGGCTGGACGCGGCCTGAACCCCTGCGCAAACCGGACGGAGCGCCTGCATCATGCCGCAGAGCCGCATTGCACACCGCCAGTTCCTGCCCGTTCGCCGCGGCGGCGGTGATGCGCGTGCCGCTCGTGCATGGCGAAAATGCATTTCCGCAGGGCGCATCGGAGGCGCGGTGCAATGACTTCGGCCAGCCATGTTCCGCGCCTCCTGCTCCGCAGGTTGCGCGCGATCATGGCGGAGCGGGAGCCGGCGCAACAGAAACTCGACCGCATCGTCAGGCTCATTGCCGCCGACATGGTGGCAGAGGTGTGCTCGCTGTATGTGCTGGTGGGCGATGACACGCTGGAGCTGTTCGCCAGCGAGGGGCTGCGGCCGGAGGCGGTGCACCGGGTGCGGCTGGCTGTCGGCGAAGGACTGGTGGGCACCATTGCCGCCACGGCCGAGCCGCTGAACCTGCCGCAGGCACGGCGACACCCGGCCTTCCGCTACCTGCCGGAGACGGGTGAGGATGCCTACAGCTCCTTCCTCGGCGTGCCCATTCTGCGCGGCGGACTGGTGAGCGGCGTGCTGGTGGTGCAGAACCGCAAGCCCCGCCAATACACGGAAGAAGAGCGGGAAGTCCTGGAAGTCATCGCCATGGTGCTGGCGGAGTTCCTTGCTTCGCCGGAGGTGCAGGCGTTGCGCGAGGCGCTGGGCGTGGCGCGCGTGCGCAGCCACCACCTGCATGGCGAGGGCCTGCTGCCGGGGCTGGCCATCGGCCGTGCATGGCTGCATGAACCGCGCATCGTCATCCGCCACTTCGAGGCTGCCGATGCCCGCGCCGAGCATGACCGGCTGCACGAGGCACTGGGCATGCTGCGGGCGCAGTTGCAGCGTGCGGCCAATGACCCGCGCCTGCCGGAAGGTGATCCGCGCGATGTCTTCGAGGTGCTTGGCATGTTTGCCAGCGATCGCGGCTGGATCGCCCGCATGGAGGACTACATCCGCTTCGGGCTGACGGCGGAGGCGGCGGTGGCGCGCGTGCAGGCGGACAACCGCGCCCGCATGTTGCGCCAGCGCGATCCCTACCTGCGGGCGCGGCTGCATGATCTCGACGACCTTTCCTGGCGGCTGCTGCGGCTGCTGGCGGGTGATGCTTTCCTCGCGGATGCGGCAAACGATGGTGATGCAGATGCCGGCAAGGGCGGCAGTGGTGAACAGGCTGCCGTTTCCGACCCGCTGGCGGCAGTGGCGGAAGATGCCGATTCATGCTCCGGCAGCGAAGACAGGTGCATCCTGTTTGCCCGCGGCATGGGGCCGGCGGAGCTGCTGGATCATGATCATCGTCGCATTGCCGGGCTGGTGCTGGAGGAAGGAGCGAGGCAGGCACATGTAACCCTGGTGGCGAAGGCCCTGGGCATTCCGCTGGTGGCCGGGGTGGCGGGGGCGACCGACCTGGTGGAAAACGGCGATGTGGTCGTTGTCGATGGCCGCCGGGGAGAGGTGTTGATCCGGCCTGACGAGACCCTGCTGGACTCGGTGCGCCAGCGCCTGCACATGCGGGCAAACACGCGCAAGCGCCTGCATGCCCTGCGCAATGCCCCCAACCGCAGCCGCGATGGCGTGCGCATCGGGTTGTTCATCAATGCCGGCCTGCCGGCGGACCTGGAGCATCTGCAGGCTTTCATGGTGGATGGCATCGGCCTGTTCCGCACCGAGATGCATTTTCTCATGCGGCGGCATCTGCCCGGGCGGCAGGAGCA
The DNA here is from genome assembly GCA_026982665.1 of Hyphomicrobiales bacterium. Lineage (GTDB taxonomy): Bacteria > Pseudomonadota > Alphaproteobacteria > Rhizobiales > Aestuariivirgaceae > Thermopetrobacter. The sequence continues at coordinate 48,030 of JALSGQ010000043.1, forward strand.
GCAGGCGCTTTATGCCTCCGTGCTGAAGGCAGCGGCAGGGCGGCCGGTGCATTTCCGCACGCTGGACATCGGCGCCGACAAGGTGCCGCTGTTCATGACGCAGCAGCGCGAGCCCAACCCGGCCATGGGCTGGCGGGCGGTGCGCATGGGCCTTGACCGGCCGGGGCTGCTGAAGATGCAGTTGCGCGCCCTGCTGACGGCGGCGGCAGAGCAGTTGCCGGCACGAACGGAAGCACCCGGTGCCGGTGATGATGCCGCGGGCGGAAACGGCAGGGCAGCGGCTGGCGAAGCGCTCAACGTCATGTTCCCGATGATTGCCGATATCGGTGAGCTGCGCGCGGCAAAGGAACTGCTGGCCGGGCAGGTTGCGGCGTTGCGGCGTCTGGGCAGGCCGGTTCCGAATGCCGTGCGGGTGGGTGTGATGCTGGAGGTGCCGGCCCTGTTGTGGCAGTTGCCGGCACTGCGGCGGGAGGCGGACTTCATCTCCATTGGCACCAACGACCTGATGCAGTTCATCTTTGCGGCCGATCGCACCAATCCGCGCACGGCGCAGCGTTACGATCCGTTGCACCCGGCCATGCTGCGCCTGCTGGCGCAGCTGCAACGGCAATTGTGCATCGCTGACGGGCGCAAGGTGCCGGTAACCGTATGTGGCGACATGGCGGCCAACCCGCTGGAGGCGATGATGCTGCTGGGGCTGGGATTCGAACGCCTGTCGATGCCTCCGGCCGGCCTTGAGCCGGTCAAGGCCATGCTGCACAGCCTGCCGTTGCGCCGGTTGCGCCGGGCGGTGGCCGAATGGCTGGCGGATGATGCGCCATCATGCAGCCTGCGTGAACAGGCCGCGCGCTTTGCCCGCGACAATGGCGTGGACGTGCTTGGCCTGTAAGGGGCAGGCACTTCTTCTCGTGCTGCAGCCCGGCCTGCCACCTCTTCGGCGGAGGCGGGCTGGTGCGTTCATCATTCCCTTACCATTTTCGTTCACCATGCAGGGGAAAGCATGGGCGTCGTGCCGCCTGCGCAGGCAGGTGTGGCGGCGGCGCACATCACATGATCACCAGTGCCGGGACCGGAACCATGAGCAACGACCTGCATCCGCACACCACAGCCCAGCCAATGAACGAGGGGCCACAGGCAGGCATGGCGGTGGAGAGCGCCATGCGGGCACCTGCTGCCGATGCATCGGCAGCCGCCATGGATGATGCCACGCAGGCTGTTTCCGGCCATGCCGCGGCTGCACACGAGCATGCCGGAGCGCCGCAAGGGCATGCCGCAACAGCGCAGGAGCACGCGGAGAGCACCGATGCCGCAACGGGCGAAGCGGCTGCTGCGGGGGGCACGCGCGCCTTCTTCCGGCCGAAGCCCGATGGTGCCGTGGATCCGGCAGGAGAGGCCGGCTGGTACCTGGAGCGCGAGCGCGAGCGGCGTGGCCTGTCGCTGCAGACGGCAAGCCGTGCCACCGGCGTGCATCCGCAGCATCTGCGGGCCATCGAGCTGGGCATGCTGGAAAATCTGCCCGAGCGCTCGGAAGCCCTGCGCATGATAGGCGTGTATGCGCGTTTCCTGGGGTTTGATCCGCAGCCGCTGGTGGCACACCTGGAGGCCTGTCTGCCGCAGCAGAAGCAGCAGCCGGGCGATGAACGCGCCTTTTCCTCCGCCCGCATCATCCCGTTTCCGCTCATCGAGCGGCTGCGTGGCCTCGGGCGCTCGCCGGGCGGCATGGGAGCATCGGTGCTGGTGCTGATGCTGCTGTTCGGCGGCCTTTCCTGGAGCCTGTGGCCGACCTCAAGCACCCCGGCAGGCGATGCAGCCACCACCGTGGCGCAGGCCCCGGCGGCAACTGGCGAGCGGGCCGATGCCGCATCCGCCAAGCTGGCCGATGAATCGACTGCGGTCGAGGCCGATCAGGAGGAAACACGCATCACGTCCGCCGATGCCGGGGAAACGCAGCCGGCGGCAGATCCCATCGCCGCGCTGATTGCCCGCACCGTGCCGGAGGTGGCGCAAGGCGGGCAGGAACAGCCGGCAGAGGCAGAGCCGATGCCTTCCAGGCAGGCGATGCAGGTGGCGTCGGCGGAAAAGGCAGCAGGTGAAAAGCCTGTCCGCAAGCCGACCGAAGCCGCAGCTTCGAAGCTGCCGCCCGCACCAATTGCGCCACCGGGCATGGATGCAGCCGCACCTGCCCAGGCAGCGGCTTCTCCGACAGCCACGCAGCAGGCCGACGCGCCGCTGGATCCGCAGGCGGTGAGACCGCTGCAGGCGGTGCCGGAGAAGGGTATCGCCCTGCGCGCGGCGGAGCAGATCTGGTTGAGGCTGGAGGATGATTCCGGCCTGCCGTGGTTCGTCGGTTTCCTCAAGGCGGGCGAGGTGCTGGTGCTGCCCAGCGACCGGCCGCTGCGCCTGTCTGCCAGCGACGTGCACCGGCTGGAATGGTATGTGAACGGCCGCCGCATGGGCAAGCTGGGCAAGCGCGGCGCGGATTTCCTCAGCGAGCCGCTGGGCAGCCTGTATCGGCAAAGCGGCATGCGCGTGCCGGGCAGCAAGCCGGCCGGCTGATGGCGCATGTTCACGCCGCCGGGCGATGCTGCCAGGTGCGATGGCGACAGTATATATCTCCCCCTCAGGATGGCTTTTCTGCTGACAACAGAAAAAGCGGGCGGCGGTCCTTCACCGCCGCCCTTTCTGCCTGATGGCAGTGCTGCAGGCAGGCGGGAAGTGCTTTTTCGCCCTTGTGTTTGCCCTTGTTTGCGGGCGGTGGTCTGGCTATCTCCTCGGCAGGCAGCATGGGGCGTGCAGGTGTTCCCGATGCATTTCACGGAGCAGCATTTCACGGAGCGGCGTGGCACATGGCACTGGCGCAATCGGCCCGCATCGAGCAGTTGCTGAAGCGCTTCACGGAACTGGAACAGGCGCTGGCGGCAGGTGCTTCCGGCGAGGAATACGTGCGCCTGTCGCGCGAGTATGCGGAGCTGGAGCCGGTGGCGCGCAAGGCGCAGCAGCTGCGCTCCGCCTCCGGCGAGCTTGCGGAGCTGGAGGAAATGCTGGACGATCCGGAGCTGGGCGAGATGGCGCGTGCCGAGATGGCGGTGTTGAAGGAGCGCATCGCGGTGCTGGAGCAGGAGCTGCAGGTGCTGCTGCTGCCGAGGGATGCGGCGGACGAGAAAAGCGTCATCGTGGAGATTCGCGCCGGCACCGGTGGCGAGGAGGCGGCATTGTTCGCTGCCGACCTGTTCCGCATGTATCAGCGCTATTCGGAAGCGCGGGGGTGGAAGGTGGAGGTGCTCTCCGCATCCGAATCCGATCTTGGCGGCTATCGCGAGATCATTGCCGCCTTTCGCGGGCGTGGCGTGTATGCGCGGCTGAAATACGAATCGGGCGTGCACCGGGTGCAGCGCGTGCCGGAGACGGAGGCTGGCGGGCGCATCCATACCTCCGCCGCCACGGTTGCGGTGCTGCCCGAGGCGGAAGAGGTGGATGTGGAGATCGACGAGAAGGATCTGCGCATCGATGTGTTCCGCGCTTCCGGTGCTGGCGGGCAGCATGTGAACACCACCGATTCGGCAGTGCGCATTACCCACATTCCCACCGGCATCGTGGTCAGCCAGCAGAGCGAGCGCAGCCAGCACAAGAACAGGGCAAAGGCCATGCAGGTGTTGCGCGCGCGGCTGTATGAGCAGCAGCGCCGCGAGCAGCAGCAGCAGCGCGCCGCCGAGCGCCGCGGGCAGATAGGCAGCGGGGATCGCTCCGAGCGCATTCGCACCTACAACTTCCCGCAAGGGCGGGTTACCGACCACCGCATCAACCTCACGCTCTACAAGCTCGACCAGGTGCTTTCCGGCGAGGCGCTGGACGAGATCATCGAGCCGCTGATCGCCGAGCACCAGGCGCGCCTGCTGGCGGCGCAGGAAGAATGAGCATGCCGCCACAGGATCAACAGCAGCAGGACCGGGGCAGGCAGGTGCGGCACGACATGCCGCGGCAGCCATTGCGGCCACAACGGCAGCATGGCCAAGAACACCGGATGCAAGGATGGCTGCAGCGATGGAGCGGGCAGTCGCTTGCCGATGTGCGGCATGAGCTGACATCACACCTGCGTACTGCGGGCATCGGCACGGCGGCGCTGGATGCCCGGCTGCTGGTGCAGCAGGCCACGGGCCTGTCTCATGCCTGTCTCATCGCCGAAGAGCGCACGCGCCGGCTCACAACTGATGAGGCGCGCATCCTGATCCGCATGGCTGTGCGGCGGCTGCAAGGGGAGCCGGTTTCGCGCATCATCGGGCTGCGTGCCTTCTTCGGGCGGGATTTCGTCATCAGCCCGGATGTGCTGGATCCGCGGCCGGAAACCGAGCTGCTGGTGGAGGCAGCGCTGAAGCTGCGCCCGCATGTCGAGGCATTGCATGACGAATCGCCGCTATTGTGCGACGCAGGTGCAGGATCCGGCTGCATCATCGTGAGCCTGCTGGCAGAGTGGCCTGCGGCACAGGGAATGGCGCTGGACATTTCTGCCGCTGCACTTGCCATCACCCGCCACAATGCCGCCCGGCATGGCGTGGCGGAACGGTTGCATTGCGTGCGTGCAAACTGGCTTGCGCCAGTGCGCGGGCCGGTTGACCTGCTGGTGTCCAACCCGCCTTACCTGAAGGCTGCCGAGATGCAATGCCTGCCACCGGAAGTGCGGCATGATCCGGCGCTGGCGCTGGCGGCGGGCGAAGACGGGTTTGCAGCCTATCGCGCCCTGGCTCGGAAGGCGGCTGATGTGTTGCGTCCTGGTGGATGGCTGCTGCTGGAGGTGGGGGCCGGGCAGGCGGAAGAAGTGCGGCGGATGTTCGAGCAGGCGGGCTTGCGGCCTGATTCGCTCCTGCCGCCAATCCTGCATGATCTTGCGGGCATCGGGCGGGTGGTGGCGCTGCGCCGGGATGGCCGATGAGGTGCCGTTCCGTGGATACTTGCAGGCATCGATGCAGGAAATTCTTCACCCTTTTCATCAAATGCATGGCGGGCTGTGTATTTTTTGGGTGCCTTGATCGAATCCGTGCTTGGAAACCTGCGCCTTACAGGCTACATTGCCACAAGAGCCGAAGGACGATGATTGAGACCTGCAAGTGATGACGGCCCTGGCCTTCAGGGTGTCGGGAAACGACTGGCGGCAGGCATGTCGGCGATGTGATCATGATGGAGCGTGTCATGCTGGTGCCGTGTCGCGGTATTTGCAGGAGGTGGATGCGCAAGACGGCATGAACCGTGCGGAGGTGTCAGCCGTGCCGCCAGGCAATTGATGATGTGCAGGGCGGGCCGCCGGCAGACAGGCGACGGATGCAGGAAGAGGCAGACCGTCATTGTCAATCATCCAGGGCATTGAAAACCACCAGCGAGACAAGATGAGACAGCCACAGCACAGAAATCGTGCGCGCACGCGCACGCGCCGCCAGCCGAATCCGGCCAACAAGGTGTATGAAAGCAACGGCCCGGATGTGAAGGTGCGCGGCACGCCGCAGCAAATCGCGGACAAGTACATGCAGCTGGGGCGCGATGCCCTCTCCGCCGGTGATGCGGTGAAGGCGGAGAACTACTTCCAGCATGCCGAGCACTACCTGCGCATCATTGCCGCCGCGCAGGAGCAGATGCAGCTGCGCCGGCAGCAGCAGGAACAGCGCCGGCAGGAGGCTGCCGCACGGCGGCGGGGCAATGGCAGGGACGCCGAAGAGACACTGCCGGCAGCCGGGGTGGCGGCAGATGCACCGGAGCGGGGCGAGTCTGCCCAGGTGGTGGTATTGCCCACCGAGGCTGCGGAGAATGCAGCCGTTGCCGTGGCTGCCGATACCGATGCCGATGCGGCTGCTGCCTCTCTTGGGCAGGATGTCGATGCTGCTGCTGACGACAAGCCTGATGCCAGCGCTGCCGAAGCGCAGGTGCAGCCGGCATGGGACGGTGCCGCACCACAGTTCCTGACGCGGCCGGTGGAAGTGCTGGCCGATGAAGAGGTGCAGGAAGCTCCGTCGGCAGAGGCTGATTCGGAAGATGCACAGCCGGCGGAAACGCCGTCGGAAGAAAACGCGTCTGCCGCGGCAACGGCCGAGGAGACGGCCCGGAAGGCAGAGGCATCCCGCACCACGCGGCGCAGCGCGCGGCGGCGCACCACGCGCACGCGGCGCAGCGCCAGCAAGGCGCAGGAGGCGCAGGATGCCGATGGCACACAGGGCGCGCAGGATTCGCCGGAAGCCTGAAGCGGCGCTGCTGTTGCGCCTTGCCTGGCCAGCTTCATGTGCCTGATGTGGTGCAAGTGTTGTTGCGGCGGCACGGTGCCCCTTTCCTTTCTGCCTTTCTTCTCGCCATGCACGGGCATTGGTCATGAGCGGCCCTATCACGGCAGCATTGCAGGAATGTATCCGGGCCGGGCGCATTGCCGCTGATGCCCAGCAGATGCGTGCTGCGGCGCGGCTGGATGCCCTGGCCGAGCGCCTGCACGGGTATCAGCCACCGCGCCATGCAGGGCTGCTTTCGCGGTTGTTCGGGCGCAGGAGGCAGGATGCCGCACCACCGCGTGGTGTGTATCTGTTCGGCCCGCCGGGGCGCGGCAAGACGATGCTGATGGACATGTTCTTCCGTGCCGCGCCGGTGCCGGAGAAAGAGCGCCAGCGCTGGCATTTCGATGCCTTCATGCAGCACGTGCACGCCCTCATCCGCAGCATTCGCGAGCAGCAGGCGCGCGGCGAGCTGTGGGAGGACATCGACCCGGTGGAACAGGCGGCGAAGGAGATCCTGAAGCAGGGCTGGCTCATCGGCATCGACGAGTTCCAGGTGAACGACATCACCGACGCGATGCTCCTGGGACGGCTGTTCGAGAACCTGTTCCGCCTCGGCGCGGTGCTCGTCGCCACCTCCAACATCGCGCCGGAGGAGCTTTACAGGGACGGGCTGAACCGGGCGCTGTTCGAGCCGTTCATCGAGCTGCTGGCGGCGCAGGCGGACATCGTGCCGCTGCTGGAAGGGGAAGATCACCGGCTGCGGCGCATGGTGGAGGAGGATGTGCTCTACCGGCGCTGGATGGCGCCGATCACGCCGGACATCGAGGAGAAGTTCGAGCGCATGTGGCGCACCGTCATCGGCGATGCGCAGGCCGGGCCGCTGCCGGTGGACCTGGGCGGGCGGGTGCTGCTGGCGCAGCGGGCGACGGAGATGGCAGCGCGCTTCGGCTTTCATGAGCTGTGCGAGCAGCCGCTGGGGGCGGGGGACTACATCGCCATCGCCCGGCGCTTTCCCAACCTGTTCATCGAGCGCATTCCGCTGCTGGGGCCGGAAGAGCGCAACGAGGCATTGCGCTTCATGCACCTGGTGGATGCGCTGTATGACAACCGCGTGCGGTTGTTCGCGACTGCTGCCGGTGAGCCGCCGGACATCTACCGCGAGGGGCCGCTGAAGCAGTCGTTTCAGCGCACCGTCTCGCGCCTGCAGCAGATGCGCCGGGCCGACTGGCCGCCGCAGGGATGAATGACCATAAGCGCGTGCGGTGCCGCCATTTGTCAGCGCCGCTGTCGCCGCCTATATTCCGCGCAACCGCAACATGGAGAGATGACGCATGGCCGAGGTGCCATTCATCAAGATGAACGGGCTGGGCAACGACTTCGTGGTGCTGGACGCGCGCCAGCGCAAGCTGCCCATGAACGCCGCCATTGCGCAGGCCATCGGTGATCGCGAGCAGGGCGTGGGGTGTGATCAGGTCATCATCCTGCGGGCCGATGACGTGGATGGTGTCGATGCCTTCATGGAGATCTGGAATCGCGATGGCTCCGAGGTGGCGGCCTGCGGCAACGCCACGCGCTGCATCGGCGACCTGCTGATGCGGGAGAAGGGCAGCGATACCGTTACCATTCGCACCCGTGCGGACATCTTGCGCGCGCGCCGGGCAGAAGACGGCATGATCAGCGTGGACATGGGCAAGCCGCGCTTCGGCTGGGAGGAGATCCCGCTGGCGGAGGAGTTTCGCGACACCCGCGGCATCGAGCTGCAGATCGGCCCCATCGACGCCCCCGTCCTGCACACGCCGTGCGCGGTGAACGTGGGCAATCCGCATGCCATCTTCTGGGTGGATGACCTGGACATCATCGACCTTGCGCAGGCCGGGCCGTTGCTGGAAAATCATCCGGTGTTTCCGGAAGGGGCGAACATCTCGCTGGCGAAGGTGGAAGCGCCGGATCACCTGCGGCTGAAAGTGTGGGAACGCGGTGCCGGGCTGACGAAGGCCTGCGGCACGGCGGCCTGCGCGGCGGCGGTGTGCGCGGCGCGCACGGAGCGCACCGGCAGGAAGGTGCGTGTTACGCTGCCCGGTGGCGACCTGTTCATCCACTGGCGCGAGGAGGATGGGCGCATCGAGATGACCGGGCCGGTGGAATACGAGTTCGAGGGCACGCTGCCCGCAACCCTGTTCGAGAGTGCACAAGCCACATGAACGCCAATGCCGAACATCCGCGGCTGATCACCTTCGGCTGCCGGCTGAACACCTACGAATCGGAGGCCATGCGCAGGCTGGCCGCCGAGGCCGGGCTGGGCGGTGCGGTGATCGTGAACACCTGCGCGGTAACGGCGGAGGCGCAGCGCCAGGCGCGGCAGGCCATCCGCAAGGCGCGACGCGAGCACCCGAATGCACCGCTCATCGTAACGGGCTGCGCGGCGCAGACGGAAGCGGAGGCCTTTGCCGGCATGGCGGAAACCGACGCGGTGCTGGGCAACGAGGAGAAGCTCGACACGGCGGCATGGCGGCAGGTGGCGGTGGCCTTGCGGGAAAGTGCAGATGTGGCATCCGGGCAGGACGATGCTGCCAGTGTAGCCGCTGGCGCTGCCAGCAAGCCCGTTATCGTGTCGGACATCATGCAGGCGCGGCGCGCCCGTGCCGTGCCGTTCTCCGGCTTTGCCGAGCGGGCGCGGGCCTTCGTGCAGGTGCAGACGGGGTGCGATCATCGCTGCACCTTCTGCATCATCCCCTTCGGGCGCGGCAACGCCCGTTCGCTGCCGGTGGAGGAGGTCATCGCGCAGGTGCGCCAGGCCCGCGCGGCGGGGCATCGCGAGGTGGTGCTCACCGGCGTCGATCTCACCAGTTGGGGGCAGGAGCTGGATGGCGCGCCGCGGCTGGGGCACCTGCTGGCGGCGGTGCTGCGCGCGGTGCCGGAGCTTGAGCGGCTGCGCGTATCCTCCATCGACGTGGCGGAGATCGATGCCGAGTTCCTGCGGGTGCTGGCGGGCGAGGAGCGGCTGATGCCGCATCTGCACCTGTCCCTGCAGGCGGGTGATGACATGATCCTGAAGCGCATGAAGCGCCGCCATTCGCGCCAGCAGGCCATCGACTTCTGCCAGCAGGCGCGGGCGCTGCGTCCCGATATTGCCTTCGGGGCGGACATCATCGCCGGATTCCCGACGGAAACGGAGGAGATGTTCGAAAACACGCTGGCGCTGGTGGATGCGTGCAACCTGGTGTGGCTGCACGTGTTTCCCTTCTCGCCGCGGCCCGGCACCCCGGCGGCGCGCATGCCGCAGGTGCCGCGCGAACAGGTGAAGCAGCGCGCCGCGGCCTTGCGGGCGGCAGGTGTGCGGCGGCGGGTGGCGCATTTGCGGCGGCAGGTGGGGCGCGAGCTTGCCGTGCTGGTGGAGCGCCCCGGGCTGGCGCGGGCGGAGGACAACGCCGTGGTGCGCGTGCCGGAGGCGCTTCCAGCAGGCGAGATCGTGCGGGTGCGCATCACCGGCGCGACAGAAGAAGAACTGTTGGCGGAGGGAGCATGAGCGAGGACAAGCAGGAAAAGCGCGGCTTCTTCCGCCGGCTGTTCGGGCGGAAAAAGAAGCAGGAAACAGCAGCGCCACCAACTGAACCGGCAGCACCGCCGGCAGCGCCGGAAGCAGAACCGGCAGCGCCGGAGGCCGAGGAAGCTGCGCCCGCATCAGCCGCGCCATCGGCACAAGAGCCGGAAGCAGCCGGGGCTGCTCCGGAGCAACAGGCCGAGGCGCAACCACAGGAGGCCCCCGCCCCGCAACCGGAACAGGCAGCGCCGCCAGCAGCACCGGAGGTCGAACCGGCAGCATCGGAGATTGAACCGGAACCCGTTCCTGCCCCGGCGGAAACCGCGAAAACCCCGCCCAAGCCGGAACCGGAACACGAACCGAAAGAGCCGGAGCCGGCATCCTCCGGCGGCTTCTTCAGCCGCCTGAAGCGCGGGCTGGCGAAGACCTCTTCGCGGCTGGCGGAGAACATCGGCGGCATCTTCACGAAGCGCAAGCTGGATGACGAGATGCTGCAGGATCTGGAGGACATCCTGATCCAGGCCGATCTCGGCATCGACATGAGCGAGCGCATCATCGAACGGCTGCGCCGCGAACGCTTCGAGAAGAACGTTTCGCCGGAAGAGGTGCAGCAGGTGATGGCGGAGGAAATCGCCGCCGTCATGGAAAAGGTGCAGCAGCCCTTCGCCATTGACGATACGCACAAGCCCTTCGTGGTGCTGGTGGTGGGGGTGAACGGTTCGGGCAAGACCACCACCATCGGCAAGCTGGCGGCGATCGCGAAGCGCGAGGGGCACGAGGTGATGCTGGTGGCGGGCGATACCTTCCGCGCCGCCGCCGTGGAGCAACTGAAGATCTGGGCGGAGCGCTCCGGCGCGCGCTTCATGAGCCGCGAGACGGGAGCGGATGCCGCCGCCCTGGCCTATGATGCGCTTCAGCAGGCGCGCGAGGAGGGCGTGGACATCGTCTTCATGGACACCGCCGGGCGCCTGCAGAACCGCAAGGAGCTGATGGACGAGCTGGCCAAGATCGTGCGGGTGATGCGGAAGGTCATCCCCGAAGCGCCGCATGCGGTGCTGCTGGTGCTGGATGCCACCACGGGGCAGAATGCGCTCAACCAGGTGCAGGTGTTCCGCGAGGTGGTGGGCGTAACGGGGCTGGTGATGACCAAGCTGGACGGCACCGCGCGCGGCGGCATCCTGGTGGCCATTGCCGAGAAGCACGGGCTGCCGGTGCATGCCATCGGCGTTGGCGAGGGCATCGACGATTTGCAACCCTTCGATGCTCAGGCCTTCGCCCGTGCCATCGCCGGACTGGGAGAAGAGAAGCAATGACGGATGCCACGCAGCAGCAAGCGCAGCGCGAGCTTTCGCCGGGGCTGAAGATGCTCACCGAGGCGGGGCCGCTGCTGCTGTTCTTCATCGTCAACGCCAAGTGGGGCATCTTTGCCGCCACCGCCGTTTACATGGCAAGTGCTGCCGTGGCCATGCTCTACACGTGGCTGAAGATCCGTCGGCTGCCGTTGATGCCCATCATCGCGCTGGCCTTCGTGCTATTGTTCGGCGGGCTGACCATCTGGCTGCATGATGATGTCTTCATCAAGGTGAAGGTTACGCTGGTGAATGCGCTGTTCGGTGCCATCCTGCTGGGCGGGCTGGCGTTCAACCGGCTGTTTCTGAAGATGCTGATGGGCGAGGCCCTGCGCCTGACCGATGTCGGTTGGCGCAAGATCACCCTTGCATGGGGGTTGTTCTTCTTCGCCCTGGCCGGGCTGAACGAGGTGGTGTGGCGCAATGTCTCCACCGATGCCTGGGTGAACTTCAAGGTCTTCGGCCTGTTGCCCATCACCTTCATCTTCGCCTTTGCGCTGACGCCGCTGATGCTGAAGCATCAGCTGGACGAAGAGGGCGAAGAGGAGCATTGACGCCGGGCCGGTTGCCGCGATAAGCCCCGTGCAGGGGAAAACCACCAGATACAAATTCGGGGAAATACCATGCAGACCTACCGCGTGCTGCTGCTGGCCGGTGATGGCATCGGCCCGGAGATCATGGCCGAGGCGAAGAAGATTCTCGACTGGATGAACGCGCAGGGCATCGCCCGCTTCGAGACCGAAGAGGGGCTGGTGGGCGGCGCCGCTTACGATGCGCATGGCGTCGCCATCTCCGAGGAGGACATGGACAAGGCGCTGGCTGCCGATGCGGTGCTGTTCGGCGCCGTCGGCGGGCCGAAGTGGGATGACGTGCCCTACGACGTGCGGCCCGAGGCGGGTCTGCTGCGCCTGCGCAAGGACCTGGGGCTGTTCGCCAACCTGAGGCCTGCCATCTGCTACCCGGCGCTGGCCGATGCCTCGTCGCTGAAGCGCGAGCTGGTGGAGGGGCTGGACATCCTCATCGTGCGCGAGCTGACCGGCGGGGTGTATTTCGGCCAGCCGAAGGAGATCGTAACGCTGGAGAGCGGCGAGAAGCGCGCGGTGGACAGCCAGCTCTACTTCGAGCACGAGGTGGAGCGCATTGCCCGCGTCGCCTTCGACCTGGCGCGCACGCGGCGCAACCTGGTGCATTCGTCGGACAAGAAGAACGTGATGAAGACCGGCGTGCTGTGGGACGAGGTGGTGCGCCGGGTGCACGCGGCGGATTATGCAGACGTGGAGCTGCAGCACATCCTGGCAGACAACTGCGCCATGCAACTGGTGCGCCAGCCGAAGCAGTTCGACGTGATCGTTACCGACAACCTGTTCGGCGACATTCTCTCCGACGTGGCGGCGATGCTGACGGGAAGCCTCGGCATGCTGCCGTCGGCCTCCCTCGGCGCGCCGGACGAGGCCACGGGCAAGCGCAAGGCGCTGTATGAGCCGGTGCACGGCTCCGCGCCGGACATCGCCGGGCAGGGCAAGGCCAACCCCATTGCCATGATTGCCTCGCTGGCGATGATGCTGCGCTATTCCTTCGACATGGGCGATTGGGCAGAGAAGGTGGAGCAGGCCATTGCCGAGGCGCTGGCCGAGGGCGTGGCCACCGCCGACATCGCGCGCGAGGGCAGCCGCATCATCTCCACCGCCGAGATGGGCGACCTGATCCTGAACAAGCTGCAGGCGCTGGCGGGCTGAGGGGGTGCTCCCCGGCCTTGCGCGCGTGCCGAGAGCATGTTCACTTCAGCACGTAGGTGGAGAACAGGTGCCAGAGCAGGTAGAGCGCGAAGGCATAGCCCAGGGCACGGCCCACGCGCGGGCCCCAGACCTCCGGCCAGTCGTTGAACCCATCGCCGCTGGCCTGCTGCTGTTGTCCACCGCGCCTGTCGTGCTGGCTGCGTTCGTCCGGCAGCCCGGCACCGCCGGTGAGCTTCTCGCCCTGCTCGGCGGTGTGGCGCATCTGCTCGGCAAAGCGCCGCCGGGTTTCGGCCTCCACGTCCTCGCGGTGCGTATCCTGCCCGTTCATTCCTGCCATGCCTCCCGAAATATTTGACCTTCGCCGCACAATGCCGTAAAAGCCGCGTGTTTTCCATACAGGCAGCGTGAATGCCTTGGGCTATCCCGCACATGGCTCCCACCCGATAGCAGGAGCCGGGAGGCGGGAGGGTCGCCGCCCGTCAGCGAGGGTTCGCCCGCGGGCGCGCTACGCTTTTGTGCTAAGGTCATCGCTGCCCTACATGGAAAACACTGACAGGATCCGAAGAGGCCGAAACATGTTCGACACCCTGCAGGAGCGCCTTTCCGGCATCTTCGACAAGCTCACCGGGCGCGGTGTGCTGTCGGAGAAGGACGTGGACGCAGCCATGCGCGAGGTGCGCCGCGCGCTGATCGAGGCCGACGTGGCGCTGCCCGTGGTGCGCTCCTTCGTCGAGCAGGTGCGCGAGCGCGCCGTGGGCCAGGAGGTCATCCGCTCCGTGCAGCCGGGGCAGATGGTCATCAAGATCGTCCATGACGCGCTGGTGGAGATGCTGGGCGAGCACGCGCCGTTGCGCGTGGATGGCGAGCCGCCCAACGTCATCCTCATGGTCGGCCTGCAGGGTTCGGGCAAGACCACGACCTCGGCCAAGATCGCCCGCTGGCTGAAGGAGGAGCGGCGCAGGAAGGTGCTGCTGGCCTCGCTCGACACCCAGCGCCCCGCGGCGCAGGAGCAGCTGGCCACGCTGGCCAGGCAGATCGACGTTGCCAGCCTGCCCATCGTTCCCGGCCAGACGCCGGTGGAAATCGCCGAGCGCGCCATCAGGGAGGCGCGCACCGGTGGCTTTGACGTGGTGATCCTCGATACCGCAGGCCGCCTGCACATCGACGAGGAGCTGATGGACGAGGTGAAAGCCATCCGCGCGGTGGCCGAGCCGTCCGAGACGCTGCTGGTGGCCGATGCGCTCACCGGTCAGGATGCCGTCAACCTGGCGCAGAGCTTTGATGAGGCGGTTGGTATTACCGGCATCGTGCTCACCCGCACCGATGGCGACGGGCGCGGCGGCGCGGCGCTGTCCATGCGCGCGGTAACGGGCAAGCCCATCAAGCTCATCGGCACCGGCGAGAAGCTGGCCGACATGGAGCCGTTCCACCCCAGCCGCATTGCCGATCGCATCCTCGGCATGGGCGATGTCGTCTCGCTGGTGGAGAAGGCGGCGAAGACCATCGACGAGGAGAAGGCGCGCAAGATCGCCGAGCGCATGAAGAAGGGCGCCTTCACCCTCGACGACCTGGCCGAGCAACTGAAGCAGATGCAGAAGCTGGGCGGCATGCAGAGCATCCTTTCCATGCTGCCGGGCATGGGCAAGATCAAGAAGCAGCTCGCCGGCATCGACCTCGATGACCTGGTGCTGAAGCGCCAGCTTGCCATCATCAATTCCATGACGCGCAAGGAGCGCCTTTTCCCGAAGATCATCAACGCCTCGCGCAAGAAGCGCATTGCCGCCGGCTCCGGCACCTCGGTGCAGGATGTCAACAAGCTGTTGAAGATGCACAAGCAGATGGCGGTGATGATGAAGAAGATGGGCAAGGGCGGCGGCATGCTGGGCAGGATGTTCGGCCTTGGCAAGGGTGCCGCAGGCCCGTCGGAGGAGGAGCTGGCGCGGTTGCAGCAGGAGCTGGCGGGCATGGATCCGGCCGCGCTGCCGCCGGAGCTGCGCGACATGGCCAGGGCGCTGGAAGATGGCAAGGGCGGCAAGGGGGGCGATGCATCCGTCGCGCCGCCTGCGGGGCTGCCCGGCATGGGTGGCCTGCCGGGGCTGGGCGGTGGCCTGCC
>JALSGQ010000044.1 GCA_026982665.1 Hyphomicrobiales bacterium
GGTGGCCTGCCGGGCCTTGGCGGTCTGCCGATGCGTGGCGGGCGCGGCAAGGGCAAGGGAAAAGGCCGCAAGCGCTGAAAGCGCATATCTTGGGCAATCTCGTCGTCAGGAGCGTTTCTGCGATGCTCATTAACCTTCAAGTTAACTCCGCTTCTCGAAACGCTCCTTCCTAGAGCTTGCCTCAAGCTATGCGCTTTCAGAAACAGTAACCGAACAGCGAATCGACCAAAGACGCAAGAACGCCAAGCAAGAGGAGAAACGACACATGGCACTGCGTATCCGACTGGCCCGTGGTGGCGCGAAGAAGCGCCCCTTCTACCGCATCGTGGTGGCCGAGAACACCGCGCCGCGTGATGGCCGTTTCATCGAGAAGGTGGGCACCTACAACCCGCTGCTGCCGAAGGATCACCCGGAGCGCGTGGTGCTGAACACCGAGCGCATCCAGCACTGGCTGAGCAAGGGCGCAAAGCCCACCGACCGCGTGCTGCGTTTCCTCGACGCCGCCGGGCTGGCCAAGCGCCCTGAGCGCAACAACCCGAAGAAGGCGCAGCCGGGCGAGAAGGCGCTGGCCCGCAAGGCCGAGAAGGAGGCCAAGGCTGCCGAAGCCGCTGCGGAGGCCGAAGGTGGCGAGGCCGAGGCCGCCGAAGCGGCGGAAGAGTAAGCCACTGCCACGCACATGGGCAGCGAGCGCAACAGCACGAAACGGGTTGTCATGGGCATCATCACCGCTGCCCATGGCATCCGCGGCGAGGTGAAGATCAAGAGCTTCGCCGAAATCCCGGAGGACATCGCCGCCTATGGCCCGCTGTTGCTGGATGACGGGCCGGAAGAGGTGGAAATCCTTCGCCTGCGCCCGGCCAAGGGGCAGTTCATCGCCCGGCTCAAGGGCATCGAGGATCGCAACGCGGCGGAACGGCTGAAGGGCCGCAAGCTGAAGCTGCCGCGCCACCGCCTGCCGGAGCCGGAGGAGGAGGATGCCTTCTACTACGAGGATCTCGTCGGCCTGAAGGCGCTGCGGCCGGACGGCAGCGATGCCGGCGAGGTGGTGGCGGTGCATGACTTCGGCGCCGGTGATCTGCTGGAAATCCGCCCCGCCGGCGCGCACGCCACCTATTATCTGTCGTTCACGAAGGAAATGGTGCCGCAGGTGGACATTGCCGCCGGGCACGTTGTCATCAACCCGCCGGAAGAGCTGGAAGCCCCGGCCCTGAACAGTGGCGCGCAGGGCAAGCACAAGCGCCGCCGCCAGCGCAAGCAGGCCGCCGCCCGGCAACGGGAGCAGCAGGACAGAGCGCAGGCGGCCAAGGCGCAACAGCCATCAACGCCAGCACCAGATGCATCAACTGCGCAGCCGTCCACCTCATCATCCGACCCAGCGCAAGGCACAGGCTCATGAGCGCGCCCTTTCATGCATCGGTGCTCACGCTCTATCCCGACATGTTTCCCGGCCCGCTGGGCCATGCGCTGGCGGGCCGCGCGCTTCAGAAAGGCATCTGGCGGCTCGATGCCGTCAACATTCGCGACTTCGCCACCGACAGGCACCGCACCGTGGACGACACCCCGGCAGGTGGCGGCCCCGGCATGGTGCTGAAGCCGGACGTGCTGGCGCGTGCCATCGACGCCACGTCGCCACCTGATGATGCGCGCCCGCGCCTGCTGATGTCGCCGCGCGGCGAGCCGCTGACGCAGGCGCTGGTGCGCGAATTCGCATCCCAACCGGGGCTGGTCATCGTCTGCGGGCGCTTCGAGGGGGTGGACGAGCGCGTCATCGAGGGCCGGTGCTTGCGCGAGGTCTCCATTGGCGACTTCATTCTCTCCGGCGGCGAACCGGCAGCCCTATGCCTCTTGGATGCGGTGGTGCGGCTGCTGCCGGGCGTGATGGGCAAACAGGAATCGGGCGAGCACGAGAGCTTCGAGACGGGTCTGCTGGAGCATCCGCACTACACCCGCCCGCGCGAATGGGAGGGCAGGAGCATTCCGGATGTGCTGCTCTCCGGCAATCATGTCGAGATCGAACGCTGGCGGCAGCAACAGGCAGAGCGCCTTACCCGCAAGCGCCGTCCTGACCTGTGGGAAGCGTGGTGGCAGCGCCAACAGGCGGGACAGGAGGATGATGCGCAGGGCTGAAGCCGCCCGATTGACCCTGGAGCGGCTTTGCTGCCCTTGCCTTGTGCTGTGCCGCACATGCTTGCCATGTGTTTGCCGCCCTTGCTCCGGCGGTTTTTTTTCCGTATGAAGCCGTCTGTTGTCCTGCCGCTGGTGTCGTTCGTGCAGGGCAACGGTGCCGTCCGGCCGTATTCGCATCATGCATTGGGCTGCCGCGGCGGCGCGCGAGAGAGCAACAATACAGCCAAGGAAAGCAGAAATGCCCAAGCTGAAGAACAAGTCCGCGGCGAAGAAGCGCTTCCGCTTCACGGCGAAAGGCAAGGTGCGCGGCACGCAGTCCGGCAAGCAGCACGGCATGATCAAGCGCACCAACAAGCAGATCCGCAACCAGCGCGGCACCACCATCCTGGCCGAGGGTGATGCCAAGATCGTGAAAAAGATCATGCCCTACCGGCTGGGCTCGTGAGCGTGCAGCAGAAGCGGAACAACGTTTTTTCGACCGAGGAGTGAAGCATCATGGCAAGAGCGAAGAAAGGCGGCCCGCGCGCCCGTGAGCGGCATCGCAAGGTCATTGCCAAGGCGAAGGGCTACTATGGCCGGCGCAAGAACGTCTATCGCGTCGCCGTGCAGGCGGTGGAGAAGGCGGGCCAGTATGCCTACCGCGACCGCAAGCGCCGCAAGCGCACCTTCCGCGCGCTGTGGATTCAGCGCATCAACGCCGCCTGCCGCGAGAACGGCATGACCTATTCCCGATTTATCGACGGGCTTGGCAAGGCGGGCATTGAGATCGACCGCAAGATGCTGGCCGATCTGGCGGTGCGCGAGCCGGAAGCCTTCAAGACGCTGGTGCAGAAGGCGCAGGCCGCCCTTTGAGGGCCACCCCATTACGGCGGGCGCGCAAGACGCCATTGACGAGAACCACGCAAGCCGGCCCTGCCAGGCCCCGAACGATTGCCAGCTGCCTGCCCTGCAAGGCCGGCGGTGATGGCGATGCAGTGCGGGTGCTTTGGCGGGCCGGTTTTCCTTTTCACGTGAAGGCGAACATGGATGAGGCGGAGGGCAGGCCATGAGCGCGGATGAACCGCAGGCGCTGGAGCAGGAGGCGCTCGCAGCCATCGAACAGGCGGCGGACGAGCGGGCGCTTGACGAGGTGCGCGTGCGCTATCTCGGCAAGAAAGGCGCGCTGTCGGTGCAGATGAAGGGGCTGGGCAAGCTGCCGCCGGAGGAGCGCAAGGCGCGCGGGCAGGTGCTCAACGCCCTGCGCCAGAAGCTGGAGCAGGCCATTGCCGAGCGCCGCGCCGCGCTGCAGGCCGAGGCATTGCAGAAGCAACTGGCGGCGGAGCGGGTGGACGTAACGTTGCCTGCCCGGCCAGAGCGGCAGGGGCGCGTGCATCCGGTCTCCCACGTGTGGGAGGAGGTGGTGGAGATCTTCGCCGATCTCGGCTTCTCGGTGGCCGAAGGCCCGCACATCGAAACCGACTGGTACAACTTCGAGGCGCTCAACATCCCGCCCTCGCACCCGGCCCGGCAGGAGCACGACACCTTCTATTTCCATGCCAACGAGCAGGGCGAGCGCAAGCTGCTGCGCACGCACACCTCGCCGGTGCAGATCCACACCATGGAAAGCCAGCAGCCGCCCATCCGCATCATCGCGCCGGGGCGCACCTTCCGCTGCGATTCCGATCAGACCCACACGCCCATGTTCCACCAGGTGGAGGCGCTGGTCATCGACCGCGACATCACCATGGGGCACCTGAAGTGGACGCTGGAGGAGTTCTGCAAGGCCTTCTTCGAGACCGACAACGTGAAGATGCGCTTCCGCGCCTCGCACTTCCCCTTCACCGAGCCGAGCATGGAGGTGGACATCAACTGCACCTGGGAAGGCGGCCAGGTGAAGGTGGGCGAGGGTGATGACTGGCTGGAGATCCTCGGCTCCGGCATGGTGCACCCGAACGTGCTGAAGGCCGGCGGGCTGAACCCGGATGAATGGCAGGGCTTTGCCTTCGGTATTGGCATCGACCGGCTGGCGATGCTGAAATACGGCATCCCCGACCTGCGCGCCTTCTTCGACACCGACATTCGCTGGCTGAAGCACTATGGCTTCACCGCGTTGCAGATCCCGACTCTTTCCGGAGGGCTTTCGGCATGAAGTTCACCCTCGGCTGGCTGAAGGATTTCCTCGACACGGATGCCTCCATCGACGACATCGTCGAGGCGCTGAACCGCATCGGGCTGGAGGTGGAGGAGGTCATCGACCCCGCAAGCAAACTCGGCAACTTCATCACCGCGAAGGTGCTCTCCGCCGAGAAACACCCCAATGCCGACAAGCTGAAGGTGTGCATGGTGGACACGGGCAGCGGGCAGCCGGTGCAGGTGGTGTGCGGCGCGCCCAATGCGCGGGCCGGCATGGTGGGGGTGTTTGCGCCGCCGGGCACGCACGTGCCGGGCACCGGGCTGGACCTGAAGGTGGCGAAGGTGCGCGGGGTGGAATCCGCCGGCATGCTGTGCTCGGAGCGCGAGCTGGAAATCTCCGATGATCATGACGGCATCATCGACCTGCCCGCTGATACGCCCATCGGCCAGCCGGCGGCGGCAGTGCTGGGGCTGGATGATCCGGTGATCGAGATCGCGATCACGCCCAACCGCGGCGATGCGCTGGGCGTGTATGGCATCGCGCGGGATCTGGCCGCCGCCGGGCTGGGGACGCTGAAGCCCATCGAGGTGCCGACGATCGAGGGCAGCTACGATTCACCCATCAGCGTCTCCATCGATTTCGACGAGACGCCGCCGCCCTGCCGGCACTTCATCGGGCGACATTTTCGCGGGGTGAAGAACGGCCCCGCACCGCTGTGGATGCAGCACCGGCTGCGCGCGGTGGGCCTGCGCCCCATCTCGGCGCTGGTGGACATCACCAATTACGTGATGCTCTCCTACAATCGCCCGCTGCACGTCTTCGATGCTGCCAAGGTGCAGGGCGACATCACCGTGCGTTCCGCCCGCTCCGGCGAGAAGCTGCTGGCGCTGGACGGCAAGGAATACGAACTTGATGACGGCATGGTGGTGGTGGCCGATGCGAAGGGGCCGGAGGCGCTGGGCGGCATCATCGGCGGCGAGGAATCGGGCTGCACGGAAGACACCACGGAGGTGTTCCTGGAAGTGGCGTGGTTCGACCCCATCCGCACCGCCGAAACCGGGCGCAAGCTGAACGTGATGACCGATGCGCGCTACCGCTTCGAGCGCACGGTTGACCCGGCCTTCCTGCCCGCCGGTGCGGCCATTGCCACGCAAATGATCCTCGACATCTGCGGTGGCGAGTGCTCGCGGCTGGTTCAGGCCGGGGAAGAGGCCACACCGCCGAAGGAGAGCCGCACCTTCTTCCTGCGTGCCGACCGGGTAAAGACGCTGGGCGGGCTGGACGTGCCGCTTGATGAGCAGAACGAGATCCTCACCACGCTGGGCTTTGACACCACCGTGTCGGACAAGGGTATCGAGGCGGTGGCGCCGAGCTGGCGGCCCGACATCAAGGGCGAGGCTGACCTGGTGGAGGAGATCGTGCGCATCATCGGGCTGGACGAAATCCCCTCCACGCCGCTGCCGCGCCCGCACGCGGTGGCGCGCCCGGTGCTCACCGATCTGCAACTGAAGCAGGTGCGCGCGCGCCATGCGCTGGCCGCCCGCGGCATGCTGGAGGCCGCCACCTATGCCTTCCTGCCGAAGCGCCACGCCGAGCTGTTTGGCGGTGGGCAGAAGGCACTGGAGCTGGCCAACCCCATTTCCACCGAGCTTTCCGACATGCGTCCCTCGCTGCTGCCCAACCTGCTGGCGGCAGCAGGGCGCAACGCCGCGCGCGGGCATGGCGACGTGTGCCTGTTCGAGGTCGGCAGCGTCTATCACTCCGATGCGCCAGAGGGCGAGCGCATCATGGCCGGCGGCATCCGCCAGGGGCAGACCGGCCCGCGCCACTGGGATGCGCGCCCGCGCGGCTGGGATGTGTTCGATGCCAAGGCCGATGCGCTGGCGGTGCTGGAGGCAGCGGGCTTCAGCGCCGATTCGGTGCAGGTGGATGCCGAAGGCGCGCCGGAGTGGTATCACCCGGGGCGCTCCGCAGCGCTGAAGCTGGGGCCTAAGAAGGTGCTGGGGTATTTCGGCGAGCTGCATCCGGCGGTGCTGAAGGAGATGGAGGTGAAGGGGCCGGTGGCGGCCTTCGAGATTTTCCTCGATGAACTGCCGGCGCGCCGGAAGAAGGGCACGGCCCGCCCGCCGCTGGATGCGCCGGAGCTGATGCCCCTGCGACGCGACCTTGCCTTCGTGGTGGATGCACAGGTGCCGGCGCAGCAGATCGTGCAGGCGGCGCGCGGGGCGGAGAAGAAGCTGATCGCGGACGTGCGCGTGTTCGATGTCTTCGACGGCGAGCAGGCGGCGCGGCAGCTTGGCGAGGGCAGGAAGTCCGTGGCCATCGAGATCACCCTGCAGCCGCGGGGCAAGACGCTGACGGACGAGGAGATCGCGGCGGTAATGGAGAAGATCGTGGCTGCCGTTGCCAGGGCCACCGGTGCGCAGCTGCGCAGCTGAGGCACAAGCGGCATTGCACATTGCACAGGCCGGAAAGTGTTGACGCAAGCTGCCTTGCAGCCGCCTGTTCATTGTTTGGCGGTGCAGTGTTTCCGGCTGTTGGAGGACTGCCGCTTGACGCCACGGCCATAACAACGCACACTTTGAACAGAACCTCACGGGGTGCCCCAAGGGTGGCTTGAAGGGTGGTTTGGCCACTCGCGGGGCTGAGAGGCGGAAATCTGCCAACCCGTTGAACCTGATCCGGGTCATGCCGGCGGAGGGAATGAGGGAATGAACGCCTTGCATCGTGCAGTCGTCTTTTTCCTTGCAGGCTCCATCCGTGCGTGCATGCCCGGCCATGAGCGCCGAGTGGCAGGGGCATGACGACAGATTCCGATTCCACGTGGCAATATCTGCAGGCGCTTGGAGTGCGCCGGCCACTGGTGCATGCCATCAGCGGGGCGGTAACCGCGCCGTTCATCACCGATGTGCTGGGCGCGCTCGGTGCCCGTGCCGCCGTTACGCACGACCCGGCGGAATCCGGCACGCTGGCCATGCAGGCCGATGCCCTGCTGGTGAACCTCGGCCAGCCGGACCCGCTGCGGCTGGCTGGCGGGCGGGAGGCGGCCCGCGCCGCGCATATCGCCGGCACGCCGTGGGTGCTGGACCCGGTGCTGGTGCACGCCAGCGCCCGGCGCCGGGAGCAGGTGCGCAAGCTGCTCTCCCTGAAACCGGCGGTGCTGAAGCCCAACCGGGCGGAACTTGTAGCGCTGTCAGCGCCAGCGGCGCAGGCGACAGGGCAGCAGAGGATAACAGATGCCCACGCGGCAACCGATGCCTTGGCCACGTCGCTGGGGCTGGTGGTGCTGGCCAGCGGCGAGCAGGACATCATCAGCGATGGCGCGCGGCGGGAGGTGGTGGCGGGTGGTCATGCCTTCATGGATGCACTCAGCGGCTTCGGCTGCGCGCTGGGCGCGGCAACGGCGGCGCTGCTGACGGTGGCCAAGCCGTTCGAGGCGGCGCTCACCGCGGCGCGAGCCTTCGCCGAGGCGGGCCATCGCGCTGCCAGCACCATGCAGGGGCCGGGCAGCTTCCGCATCGCCTTCCTCGATGCGCTGTGGCAACTGGGAGAGGAGGGCGGCGCATGAGCATGCAGGCTGACAGGGGCGTGGATGTGCGCTGCTACGTCGTCATAGACCCTGCCGCCTGCCGCGGGCGCGACCCGGTGCAGGTGGCACAAGCGGCAGCGCGTGGTGGGGCGACCATCATCCAGTTGCGCGACAAGCGGCGCGAACCACCGGCCATTCGCGAGCTGTCGCGGCGCATGCAGCAGGCGCTGGTGCCCTTCGGCATTCCCTTCATCGTCAATGACTACGTGCGCATCGCCGAGGTGGTAGGCGCGGCGGGCGTGCACGTGGGCCAGGGCGACATGCCGGTGGAAGACGTGCGGGCACTGCTGGGCGCACAGGCCATCATCGGCCTGTCGCACAAGCGTGCGGAGGAGATTGCCGCCAGTCCTGTGGCGCTGCTTTCCTATGCCGCCATCGGCAACATCTTTCCCACCAGCAGCAAGGATCAGGGCATGCCGCCTTCCGGCCTCGACGGCTTTGCCGAGCACGTGCGGCAGATGCGACAGCGCCGGGCTGATCTGCCCATCGTCGCCATTGCCGGCATCACGGCGGACAACGCCGCGGATGTCATTGCCGCCGGGGCCGATGGCATCGCCGTCATCTCTGCCGT
>JALSGQ010000045.1 GCA_026982665.1 Hyphomicrobiales bacterium
ACGCAGGTGCGCGCGGTGCTGGAAGACCTGCCGGTGGCGGCGGTGAAGGTGGGGCTGATGCCCTCCGCCCAGGTGGTGGAAGCGGTGGTGGAGGCGCTGGCGCTGCTGCCCGCGGGTGTGCCGGTAATCATCGACCCGGTGATGGGGGCGAGCCCTGGCGGGCGGCTGGTGCCAGCGGTATCGCGCAGCTGGCGCAAGCAACTGCGGCTGCTGGCGAAGCGCGCCGCGCTGCTGACGCCGAACGTGCTGGAGGCCTCCGCCCTGCTGGTGGGCGAGCTGCCGGCGGGCGGGCGGCGCATCCTGCGGCTGCAGGCGCAGGCGCTGCAGGAGCGCTACGGCTGTGCGGTGCTGCTGAAGGGCGGGCACCTGCCCGACCGCGATTCGGTGATGGACGTGCTGGCAACCGAAGACGGCGTGCATCCCTTCATCAGCCCGCGGGTGAAGGTGGCGGATCTGCGCGGCACCGGCTGCACGCTGGCCACATTGATCGCCGCCCACATGGCACATGGCGCACCGCTGATGCAGGCAGTGGCGGCAGCCCGCAGCCACCTGCTGGAAGGGTTGAAGCAGCCGGTGGAGATCGGCGGGCACGGCGCGCCGCCGGTGCGGGTGCCGGCTGATGCACCATCGATTGCCGCCAGCGCAGAGAAAGGTCCGGCAGCGGATGACAACATCATTTCACTGCAATCATTGAAACGAGAAGGAGACGAATAGATGCGCAAGCAACGGAATTTCAGCCGCCGCGCCCTGCTGAAGGGTGCTGCCGCCGCCCCCGTCGCCGCCACCGCCACGCTGGCCGCGCCACACGTGGCCCGCGCCGAGAAGCAGGTGCGGGAACTGAAGATGGTTACCTCCTGGCCGAAGAACCTGCCTGGCCCCGGCGTTTCGGCGGAGATCCTGGCGCGCGACATCACCCGGCTGTCCGGCGGCAGGCTGAAGGTGAAGGTTCATGCCGCCGGTGAGCTGGTGGGCGGGCTGGCGGTGTTCGACGCGGTGCAGAACGGCACCGCCGAGCTGGCGCACACCGCCTCGCTGTTCTGGGGCGGCAAGATGCCGGCAGCGGCGCTGTTCACCGCCGGGCCGTTCGGCCTGACGCCGCTGGAGCATCGCGCCTGGCTGGAGAATGGCGATGGCCAGAAGCTGTGGGATGCGCTGTATGCCGACTTCGGCATCAAGCCCCTGATGTGCGGCAACACCGGGCCGAGCATGGGCGGCTGGTTCCGCAACCCGGTGAAGTCGCTCGATGACCTGAAGGGCCTGAAGATGCGCATGCCGGGCCTCGGCGGCGCCATCCTCAGCAGGCTGGGCGGCACGCCGGTGTCCATGCCGCCGGGCGAGATCCAGCCGGCATTGCAATCGGGCGCCATCGACGCCACGGAATTCCTCGGCCCCTTCTCCGACATGGCACTGGGCTTCTACAAGGTGGTGAAGAACTATCACTACCCGGCATGGCACGAGCCGAACGGCGCGGGCGAGCTGCTGGTATCGAAAAAGGTGTGGGATGCGCTCTCCGATGACGAGAAGCGCGCCATCGAGGTGGCCTGCTCGGCGGAAGCGGCGCGCTCGCTGGCCGAGCATACCTGGCGCAATGCCGAGGCCCTGCGCACCCTGAAGCAGAAGCATGGCGTCAACGTGCTGCCGTGGCCGGCGGACGTGGTGAGCGCGGCGCGCAAGGCGGCGGACGAGGTGCTGGCCGAGCTGGCGGGCAAGGATGCGATGAGCGGCAAGGTGGTCAGGTCGTGGCTGGCGGCGCGTGATCATCTCGCGCCGTGGAACGATGTGGCCCTGCGCGCCTTTTTTGATGCTCGCGGTGCGTGATTTCCGGGTTATAAGGGAGGCAGGATACAAACCTGCAACCTGCCTCCCCTTTCAGGAGCAAACGCCATGAACATTCACAAGATGCCGAAGTTCCAGGTAACCACCGGGCCGCTGCCGGCCTCGCGCAAGGTCTTTGTTGCGGGCGAGCAGCCGGGCGTGCGCGTGGCCATGCGCGAGATCGCGCTTGATCCTTCGGCCAACGAGGAGCCGCTGGTGGTCTATGACACTTCCGGCCCCTATGCCGACCCGCAAGCGCGTATCGACGTGGCGCGTGGCCTGCCGCGGCTGCGCGAGCCGTGGATCGAGGCGCGCGGCGATACCGAGCTGGTGGATCCGCGCCCGGTGAAGCCGGAGGACAACGGCAACGTCTCCGACGAGGCGCTGGCCCCGGCCTTCCCTGATCTGCCGCGCCCGCGCCGGGCGAAGGGCGGCGCGGCGGTAACGCAGATGGCCTATGCGCGGCGCGGCATCATCACGCCGGAGATGGAATACGTGGCCATCCGCGAGAATGCGCGGCTGGAGAGCATCAAGGAGCAGATGAGCAAGGCCGAGCTGGAGGGCCTTGAGCTGTATCGCCCCGGCATGGACTGGCCGGGTGGGAAGATCCCGGCGGTGATCACGCCGGAGTTCGTGCGCGACGAGGTGGCACGCGGGCGCGCCATTATCCCGGCCAACATCAACCACCCGGAAACCGAGCCGATGATCATCGGGCGGAACTTCCGCACCAAGATCAACGCCAACATCGGCAACTCCGCCATCCTCTCGGACATCGCCGAGGAGGTGGAGAAGATGGTGTGGGCCATCCGCTGGGGTGCGGACACGGTGATGGATCTCTCCACCGGGCGCAACATCCACAACATCCGCGAGTGGATCATCCGCAACTCGCCGGTGCCCATCGGCACCGTGCCCATCTACCAGGCACTGGAGAAGGTGGGGGGCGACCCGGCGGAACTGAGCTGGGAGGTGTTCCGCGACACCCTCATCGAGCAGGCCGAGCAGGGGGTGGACTATTTCACCATCCATGCCGGCGTGCGGCTGGCCTACGTGCCGCTGGCGGCCAATCGCGTTACCGGCATCGTCTCGCGCGGCGGCTCCATCATGGCGGCGTGGTGCCTGGCGCATCATGAGGAGAGCTTCCTCTACACCCACTTCGAGGAAATCTGCGAGATCATGAAGGCCTATGACATTGCCTTCTCGCTGGGTGATGGCCTGCGCCCCGGCTCCATTGCCGATGCCAACGACGAGGCCCAGTTCGCCGAGCTGAAGACGCTGGGCGAGCTGACCGAGATCGCCTGGAAGCACGACGTGCAGGTGATGATCGAAGGCCCCGGGCATGTGCCCATGCACAAGATCCATGAGAACATGGAGCTGCAACTGAAGCACTGCCACGAGGCGCCGTTCTACACCCTCGGCCCGTTGGTTACCGACATCGCGCCGGGGTATGACCACATCGCATCGGCCATTGGCGCGGCGCAGATCGGCTGGCTGGGCACCGCCATGCTCTGCTACGTAACGCCGAAGGAGCACCTGGGCCTGCCCGACCGCGACGACGTGAAGGAAGGCGTGATTGCCTACAAGATCGCCGCCCATGCCTCCGATCTGGCCAAGGGCTTTCCCGGCGCGCAGCGGCGTGATGATGCACTCTCCCGCGCGCGCTTCGAGTTCCGCTGGCGCGATCAGTTCAACCTGGCGCTGGATCCGGAGCGGGCGGAGGAGTTCCACGACCAGACGCTGCCGAAGGAAGCGCACAAGACGGTGCATTTCTGCTCCATGTGCGGGCCGAAGTTCTGTGCGATGAAGATCAGCCAGGACGTGCGCGACCTGGCAGCGAAGCAGGACGCGGCAGCGCAGGAGGCCGAGAAGGGCATGCAGGAGATGAGCCGCAAGTTCCG
>JALSGQ010000046.1 GCA_026982665.1 Hyphomicrobiales bacterium
CCCCTTCACCCGCACCTCGCCCACCAGCGGATGTTCGGCCAGGGCGCGGAAGCGGCGCTCGAACAGCGGGGCGAGGCGGCGCACGCGGGCGGGCATGTCCTCGCGCTCGTAGATCTCGATGGCCTTCAGCGCCACCGCGCAGGCCACCGGATGGCCGGTGTAGGTGAAGCCGTGGCCGAACAGCCCCTGCTTCTCCGACTCCAGCAGCATGGCATCGTAAAGCTCTTCCTCGATGGTGATGGCCCCCAGCGGCACGTAGGCCGAGGTCAGCGCCTTGGCCACGGAGATGGAATCGGGCGTGAAGCTGAAGGCCTCACAGCCGAACCACTCGCCGGTGCGGCCAAA
This sequence comes from Hyphomicrobiales bacterium, assembly GCA_026982665.1. Lineage (GTDB taxonomy): Bacteria > Pseudomonadota > Alphaproteobacteria > Rhizobiales > Aestuariivirgaceae > Thermopetrobacter. Next base: position 346 of record JALSGQ010000046.1, read on the forward strand.
GCCGCAGATGACCTCATCGGAGATGACGCGGATGCCATGATGGCGCAGCACCGGCATGATGGCGTCAAAGTAGCCCTCGGGCGGGATGATGACACCGCCCGCGCCCATGATCGGCTCGGCGATGAAGGCGGCGATGGTGTCCGGCCCCTCGCGCTCGATCAGCTCTTCCAGCTCGCGCGCCAGCCGCTGGCTGAATGCCTCTTCCGTTTCGCCTTCCTCGGCCTCGCGGTAATGATGCGGCGCGCGCGCGTAGAGGAAGCGTTCGTTCACCGGCAGGTCGAAGTCGTTCTGCACGAAGCCAAGGCCCGTCAGCGAGCCGGAAGCAATGGTAACGCCGTGATAGGCGCGGCTGCGCGAGATGATCTTCTTGCGCTGAGGACGGCCCAGCGCGTTGTTCATGTACCAGGTGAGCTTGATCTGCATGTCGTTGGCCTCCGAGCCGGAGGAGCAGAACAGCACCTTCGATGTCTTGCACGGGGCCAGCGCCTTCAGCTTCTCGGCCAGCAGGATGGCAGGCTCGTTGCTGCGGTGGCTGAACAGGTGGGTGAAGGCCACCTTCTCCATCTGCGTCCGCGCGGCCTCGATCAGCTCCTCGTTGCCGTGGCCGAGGGTGGCGCACCACAGCCCGGCGAAGCCGTCGATGTAGCGCCGGCCCTGGTGGTCGAACAGCCAGATGCCCTCGCCGCGCTCGATGATCAGCGGCCCGGCCTGCTGGTGCAGACGCAGGTTGGTGTAGGGGTGGATCAGCCCCTCGATGTCGAGCTGCGCCAGATGGTTGCTGCCGGGCATTATCCGCCCTCCTGACGGGGATGAACAGGCAACTGACGAGACCTCAGGCAGCGGATGCCTGCTTCGCCCGCTTGATGACCTTCTTCAGATACTTCTCGCGCTTCAGGCGGGAGAGGTGATCAACGAACAGGATGCCCTTGGTATGGTCGATCTCGTGCTGCACGCAGATGGCCTCAAGGCCGGTGAAGTGGCGCTCCTGCTCGTTGCCCTGCTCGTCGAGGTAACGCACCTTCACCTCCGCCGGGCGCTCCACTTCATCGTAGATCTCCGGCACCGACAGGCAGCCCTCCTGCCAGGTGGCGCGCTGCTCGGACTCCCACACCACCTCCGGGTTGATGAGCGCGATGGGCCGCGGCTCCTTGTCCTTTTCGCCGGAGTGGATGTCCATGACGATGACGCAAAGCGGCTCGCCGATCTGAACCGCCGCAAGGCCAATGCCCGGCGCGTCATACATGGTGTCGAACATGTCGCGGATGAGCGCGCGGATGGTATCGTCCACCTGAGCCACCTTCAGCGAGGGCTGGCGCAGCAGCGGGTTGGGTGGGGTGATGATCTTGCGGATGGCCATGACAGAATGCCTCACAAGCAAAACACGGGAAGAAAGACTGCTCGCCCTTCAGATACGCCAGCCACAGGGCATGGTCAACGCGCCTGCCGCGGCATGAAACAGGGGCGCGCCGGATGGCGCGCCCCCATGTTCGCGTTGCCGTCAAGCGAAGGCCGAAGTCAGCCCTTCTTCGCCAGCAGGTCGCGGATCTCCTCCAGCAGCACCTCCTGCTTCGACGGCTCGACGGGCTTTTCCTCTTCCTGCTCCTGCTGCTTGCGCAGCTCCATCGCCCGGTTCACCGCCTTGACGATGAGGAACACGATGAAGGCGACGATGATGAAGTTGAGAACCAGGGTGAGGAACTTGCCCCAGGCGATGACCGCGCCCTGCTTGCGCGCCTCTTCCAGCGTGGTGGCGGTAACGTTGTCCGACAGCGGGATGAAGTAGTTGGAGAAATCCAGCCCACCGAAGATGTAGCCGATGATCGGCATGATGATGTCGTTGACCAGCGACACGGTAATCAGCCCGAAGGCGCCGGCGATGATGACGGCAACGGCCAGGTCCAGCACGTTGCCGCGCATGATGAATTCCTTGAACTCCTTCAGCATGTGGTTGCCCCCTCTGATGTGGTGAATGTCATGCAAGAGCATGTTACCACACATGGCAAGGGGCATGCCATGCATGATGAAAAAAGGATTAATGCATGAGGTGAAAGGTGTGCGCCAGAAGACATCGCCACACGTGCGCACGGCGCACGTGTGGCGAGAGATGGTTCATGAACAGCGTTCCGTGAAGGGCTTCAGGCCCCTGCTCACGACGCCTTCACGGCAATCTTCTTCGTCTTTTTCTCTTCTTCCTTGCGCGGGATGAAGATCTTCAGCACGCCCTTGTCGAAAGAGGCCTCCACCTTGTCCTCGTCGGCCTCCCACGGCAGCTGGAAGCGGCGCAGGAAGGTGCCGTAGGCGCGCTCGGTGATGTGATATTTCACGCCGTTCTTCTCTTCCTGCTCCACGTCCTTCACCATCTTGCGCTCGGCCTTGATGGTGAGCACGCCTTCCGCCAGCTCCACGCTCACGTCATCCGGCTCCACGCCAGGCAGGTCCACCTCGATGGTCAGCCCCTTGTCATCCTCGCGCGCTTCCACCACCGGGGTGAAGAAACCGGTTTCCGCTGCGCCTTCCGCCGCCGCCGGCTGCAGGGCGCGGGAAAAGTTCTCCAGCATGTTCTCCATCTCGCGCTGCATCAGGGTGAAGGGATCCACACCGCGATTGCGCGCATAGGTCGGAACCAGATAGCGAACCATTTCGATACCTCCCTTGTTCCCGGACAATGGCCCATCGCTGCCGGCAGACCATGAGAAAACGCTTGCAAAGCAACATGTTGCGAGGATCCCGGCAGCTCTCTCGCCACAACAGATGGGAAGCGGCCGCGGGCTTTTCAAGAGGTCGACGACAGGAAGGTGCGGGGCAGGGAAAAGGGTGGCAAGGGCCGCCAGGGTGAAGGAAAGGGCAGAAGTGTCATGACGGCATTCCGGCTGTTGCCGCCGTTTGCATGTTCTTCAGGTGCTGTTGCTGGTGCCGGCGTGCTGGCTCAGCACCTCTTCTGCTGCACCGATGGCCTCGGGCTCGCCCACGTGCAGCCACCAGCCATCATGTGCGATGCCGAACAGCCGCCCTTGCGCCAGCGCGGCATCGAACAGCACGTTCATGGAGAAGGCGGGCGCATCGGGTGCGGCCTCGAACAGCCGCGGATGCACCACGTAGATGCCGGTGAAGGGCAGGGCGGCAGAAGCCGTTTTCACAGTGCCCGCGTCCGTCGTCGCTACGCGCCGCTGCAAACGCCCGTCCGTTTGCAGGATGAAGTCGCCGGCGCCATGATAGCCGGTGCTGCGCTGCGGATCGGCCAGCAGCAGCAGCGCATCCATGCGCGCATCATCCCACGCTTCCTGCAGGCGTTGCAGGGCAGGGGGGTGGTTTGGCGCATCCAGCCAGATGCTGTCGGTGTTGATGGCGAAGAACGGCGCATCCATGCCCAGCAGCGGCAGGGCGTGGCGGATGCCACCGCCGGTTTCCAGCAGTTGCGCGCGTTCGTCGGAGATGACCACTTCCGGCGGTGGCTGCTGGTGTGCTGCCCATTCCTCCAGCTGATCGGCCAGCCAGTGCACGTTCACCACCGCGCGGCACACGCCATGCGCCCGCAGCCTGTCCATGGCATGGTCGATGAGCGCCTTGCCCGCCACCGGCACCAGGGGTTTCGGCATCTTTTCCGTCAGCGGGCGCATGCGCGTGCCCAGCCCGGCGGCCAGCAGCATGGCAGTGCCGATCTTCATGCCGTTTCTTTCCTCATCCGCTCATGTTCTGCCGCCAGCGTCTCCACCTGTGGCAGGTGCGCATCCAGCCAGGCGGCCATGTCCGCCAGCGCGGCATGCCGCCCAAGATTGCACCGCAGCCACCACGCCACCCTTGGCAGGTGCTTCAGGTATTGCGGCTTGCCATCGCGCATCTTCAGCCGCGCGAAGATGCCGAGAATCTTCAGTGCCCGCTGCGCCCCCATCACCGCGTAGGACAGGCGAAAAGCCACTTCGTCGAAATCGGCCTCCGCAGATCGGCGTGCCGCGACGTAGCGCTCCAGCATCCGCTGTTCCAGCGCCTCCGGCACCGTGATGCGCGCATCCTGCAGCAGCGAGGCGAGATCATAGGCCGCCGGCCCCAGCACCGCATCCTGGGTGTCGATCAGTCCCACCCGCCGCACGCCCGCGCGCTCCGGCAGCCAGATGAGATTGGGCGAATGATAGTCGCGCAGCACCCACACCGGTGGCGCATCGGCAGGCCGCGCATGGGCCAGCAGTGCCGTCAATGCTTCGCGAAACGCCGATCGTGCCGCATCCGGGCAAGCGGCACCATCCTTCACGTGCGGCCAGAACCAGTCGAGCAGCAGTTCTGCCTCCACCATGAAGGCCTCGTCGTCATAATCCGCCAGCCGGTATGCACCACCCTCCGGCAGCACCACCTCCCGCGGCCATTCCCGCGCCGCCATGTCGGCCAGCACGTCGGTGGCCGCTGCCAGCAGCGGCTCCATCATGCCCTCCTGCCGATACAATGACCCGAACACGGCATCGCCCAGGTCTTCCAGCAGCAGCAGTCCGGCATCGAAGTCATGGGCGATGACCTCCGGCGCCGAATAGCCCTGCCGCCGCAATTCCGTGTTCACGGCAAACACCGCCCGCACATCATGCGCCAGGTGCACCAGCTCGCTGTAGCTCTTGCCATCGCGCACCGGCGGGCCATCCGGCATCGCCGGCATGTCCATCAGCACCATTGGCGGCCGGCCCGCGGCCTCGATGCGCTCGTAACGCCGCGCCGAGGCATCTCCCTGCAGGAAACGCCGCTGCACACCCGATGCCCCCGGTTCAACCGGCTCATCCGGCAATGCCCGCTGCAGGAAATCACGCACCTGCCGCATGCGCTCAAGCCGCGCCACCCAGCTTCCGTATCCGGCAAGGTGTGCCTTGCGCGCATGCCCGCCGTCTGCATCCGCCAGCCGCACCTCCAGCCGCTCCGCGGGCAGGTCGGGCAGCCTGTCCGGCCACTCGATCAGCAGCACGTGATCACGCGCCAGCTCCTCCAGCCCCAGCTCCTCCACCTCGAACGGATCGGCCAGCCGGTAGAGATCCACGTGCGCCACCGGGATGCGCGTGTGTTCATAGGGCTGCACCAGGGTGAAGGTGGGGCTGGGCACCTCGGCATCGGCGGCTTCCTGCCGGGGCATCAGGGCGCGGATGAAGGCGCGCGCCAGCGTCGTCTTGCCGGTGCCGAGATCACCGTGGAGCAGGATGTGATCGCCGGCGCGGACAAACAGCGCCAGCTCCCGTCCCAGCGCCTCCGTTGCTGCCGCATCACGCAGGTGCAGCCGCAGGTTCGCCGCAGGAGCAGGCGATGCCGTTGTGGATGATGCCACCACCGATGACGCCGCAGCCGATGATGTTTCTGCCGGCTGTCCCGAATTGCCACGCCTTTGGTTCATGCCGACTGCTCCATCAGCTGGCGCTGCGGCAGGCGGCAGATGACGGTGGTGCCACGCCCCTCCTGCGAATGCAGATCCACATCGCCGCCATGCAGTTTCATCAGCTCCTTCACCAGCGGCAGCCCCAGCCCCGGGCCACGATGCCCTTCCGGCGTGGGGCGGGCAAAGAAGCGCTCGAAGGCGCGCTGCATCATTTCCGCGTCCATGCCCGGGCCGCTGTCCGCCACCCAGAACAGCACCGACCCTTGCGCATCGCGCCGCGCACCCATCCGCACCACCTGCCCCGGATGCCCGAAGCCGATGGCATTCAGCAGCAGGTGCCGCAGCGCCTGCATGATGCGCGCACGATCCCCCTCGATCGCCTGCACGTCTTCCGCCACCTCTATCTCCAGCGCCATGTCGCGCTGCTCCAGCCGTCCGGCTATGCTGATAGCCAGTTCTTCCAGCATCGGCAGCACTTCGAAGGTTTCGATGTCCAGGCTCATCTTGCCGGCATCGATGGCGGCAAGGTCCAGGATGGTGTCGATTTTCTCCAGCAGTTCGCCGGAAGCCTCCCGCACATTGCGCAGGTAGCGTTGCTGCTGCTCCGTCAGCGGCCCGGCATAGCCCTGCTGCAACATTTCCGAATAGCCGTTGATGGTGGTCAGCGGTGTGCGCAGGTCATAGGAGATGGAATCGAGGAAGGCCGCCTTCACCCGGTCGCTTTCCTCCAGTGCCTCGGCCCGTTCGCGCAGGGCCTGCTCGGCCCGCACCGCATCGGTAACGTCATACCAGGTAATCAGGGTGTTGCCGTCCGGCAGCGGCACCAGCAGGCAATCCAGCACCTGCCCGCTGGAGCGCACCACCCGGCTGCGCCACGGGGCGCGCTCCTCGCCGGGGTCGGTGATGCCGAATTTCACCTCGTCCCAGAACCGCGCATCCTTCACCTGTTCCCGGCATTCGGCAATGATGTCATCCACGTGCGGGCGCACGCGCAGCCGCGCATCGTCCAGCCCCCACAGCGCGGCAAAGGTGCGGTTGAACAGCCTCAGCCGGCCATCGGTGCCGAACACCGCCACCGCCTCGTGCAGGTTGTCCAGCGTCTCTTCCTGCACCTGCAGCGCCTCGCGGTAGCGCGCCTCGAGCCGCGTCTGTTCGGTGATGTCCTCGAACATGCAGATGATGCCCTCGCCGGGCTGTGGCTCGGCCACCACCTGCACCACCTGCCCGCCGGCCAGCTGCCACTGCTCGCGCCTTGGCTTCTGTTCGTGGTAGATGTCCAGCCAGCGCTGCCGCCATTGCGGAAAGTCCTCGGTAATGGCCAGTCGCCCGCTGTCGAACAGGCGGTTGAGGATGTCCTCCTCGCGCGGCTTGCGGGCCAGCCACTCCTCGTCCAGCTGCCACAGCTGCACGTAGGCACTGTTGCAGAACACCAGCCGGCGCTCGGCATCGAAGATGGCCAGCGCGGTGGAAAGCTGGTTGAAGATGCGGCCCTGCGCCGCCTGCTGGCGTTGCAGCTCCTCCTCCACCGCCACCCGGTCGCTGACCTCGCGCGCCCAGTGCACGATGCCGCGGTCGAAGGCGCGTTCGTATATCTCGAAATGCCGCCGCTTGTTGTCGATGACCGCCACCGCCAGCTGACGCTTCCAGTCTCCGTGGCTTTCCAGGGGCGTGGCCGCCGCCATCTCCGCATCGCCAACAAGGCTCAGTCCTTCCACCTTCGCCGCCTCCAGCGATTCCGCTCCCAGCAGCGCCAGCCATGCCTCGTTGGCCCATTGCAGCCTGCCATCGTCATCGGTGATCCACACCGGCACCGGCGCACTGGCCAGCAGCCGTGTCAGGCGCTGCGCCTGCTCCTTCAGCTGCCGCTGGTCGTGCTCGCGGCTCAAGGCCTCCAGCCGTTCTCCATGCAACGGGCGAAAGCGCAGCATCACCATCCGCCCCGTTATGCGGCCATCGGCCTCTATCAGCTCGCCGGCGGTGGTGCGCAGGGAGACGTTGAACACGCTGCCCTCGGCAAACAGCGCATCGAGCTGTGCCTTCAGCTCGGCCACGGAAGGTTCTTCCAGCCAGCCGGCAAAATCCGCCGGATCCTGTCCTGCCGGCAGCAGCGAGCCGATGACCTGCGGGTGCGTGAATACCTGCGTTGGCGGCAGATGGCGCAAGGCGTGGGGTGTTGCGTGCACCGGGGAAGGACTCGCCGCGGCCTCGGCAGGCGTGCTCCCTGGCTGCATGTCATCTGCCTGCGCCTGCTCCGCGGCCCCGGAGGTGTCATGTTCGGTGGTATTTTCGAGGTTGTGCGCCGTCTGATCCCACAGCAGCATCACTTGCGGCTCTGCCAGCAGCAGCAGCTCGCAACGGTCAAGCTGCGCCTGTGTGTCGGACAGGGTTTCCTCAAGCCGCATGGCCTGCCGTTGCGCCTGCCGCCGCCGCCACATGGCATGTGCCGTCAGCAGCAGCAGGCCGGATGCCGTCAGTGGCCAGAAGGCGCTGCCGAACAGGATATCGGTGAAGGCGGCATGTATCGAATCGATTGCCGCCCACGCCGGCGGTGGTTGCACCAGCACCACGGATGAGGCGAGCGGCAACTGTGTTTGCCACCGCTTTCGGTATGCGGTGCCTGCTGTTGGCGCAGCCTGCCTGTCCGCCTGCTTTTGCACGTCTTTCTGCACCTTGCCCCCATCTGCCAGGTTTTCGTCCATGCATTGGCATGGCGAATCAGCCCCGGAAAGGAAAAGATAGTCGAAAAGCATCACCATGCGCACCCCGGCATCTTCAGGGGGCATCTTGCTCCATCAGGGTGCTGGCGAAAAGGGGGATGGCAATGAAAAACCGCGAGTGCACAGTGTGCACTCGCGGATGCCGCATGTATGCGGGCTTCGTGTTGCCGCTCAGTAACCGGCCGAGAATCGCGGTGGTGCCGGTGCCACCACCTGCGGACCGGTGGGGGTAACCTTGAGGATGGCCAGCCCGCGCTCCACCAGCCCGTTGTTGCGGAAGCGGAACAGGCCGTTCATGCCCTGGAAGCCCTCGCGGTTGGTGATGTTGGCGTGGTTGAAGCCGCCCAGCCTCTTCAGCGCAATGGCCAGCGAGGTGGCATCATAGGCCAGCGAGGCCAGCCGCGGCGGCGTGTTGCCATATGTCTGCTTGTAACGGTTGGCGAAGTGGCTCACCAGCCGCGGGTCAACACCGGCATACCAGCCACCTTGCGCAAAGCGCACGGTGCGGATTTTCGGCGAGTCCCAAAGCCCCGTGCCCAGCAGCTGCACGCGCTCAGGCCTCATGCCGGCTGCCTGCAGGGCCTCGCCACCCGCTGCCAGCAGCTTCGGACCTTCGGGGAAGAACAGCGCATCCGCCCCGCCGGAGGCCAGGGTGCCTCCCAGCCGCTGTGCCGGTGCCTGCAGCCCCAGCGCGGTGCGCACGTAGGTTTCCTCGGCCACGATGCGCGCGCCATGCCGCTGTGCGGCCTGCTTCAGCGCTGCGCGCACCACGCGACCGTATTCGGTGCCGGGGATGAGCGCGGCAATGCGCTTCTTGCCGGTTTTCACCGCGTGGCGCACCACGTTGTCCACTTCCGAGGCAGGCAGGAAGCTCATCAGGTATACGCCGTTGCCCGCCACCTCGGCGCGCGAGGAGAAGGCAATGACCGGCACGCCCCGCTCGCGCGCCCGCTGCCCCACGGCGCGCACGTTGTTGGCCAGCAGCGGACCGAGGATGAGCTGCGCCCCTTCCGCCAGGGCGGCCTCGGCGGCAGCGCGCGCACCGGCCACGTTGCCGGAGGTATTCTTCACCACCAGCGTGATGTCCGGCCTGCCGGCATCGATCATGGCCATTTCGGCAGCGTTCTTCATGGCCCTGGCCAGCTGCCCGGTGGCGCCGGGGGCGGAAAGCGGCAGCAGCAACGCCACCTTGCTGCCCGTGGCAGGGGCTGAAGGAGCGGGCTGTTGTGCTTCGGCCTGTGGTGCATCCTGGGCACCCGGGCCCAAGTCGGAGAACATGTCGCCGAAGCCACCGCCACCACAGCCAGCCAAAGCCAGCATGCCGGACAGGCCCAGGACCATGCGCAGCCTGCGCCCGCCCCGTTGCATCATGGAGGAAAGGCGGCGCATGCCCGCTTGCACCGCATGGCTGCCCGCCTGCGCCAGATGGGTCGTGAAGCGCAACATCATCGTCGTTTTCATCCCGTAACCGCCCCCATTGTTCATGGCCTGCATGGAGAGCCGCAGGCCTGATGTGAGGATAGCATGCAGGCCGCCGCATCAGGAGTTCATTTACCATTGATGGTAAAGGCTGGCCATGCGGTTTCGTGCCATGACCGTCATCATCCAGCGCAATCCGGCAATTTGACGGCAAGCTTCTGCAATATGGCTGATGGGGCTTGCAGCGTTCCCATGCTTGCGCCACCTTGGCGGCATGAAACAGGTTCCCGAACATGCCGGTGAAGGCCGTGAAGGCGACGAGGATGATGCAGCGCCGGCAGCGCATTCCTTCCTGCTGGCCGGCCGGCGGCTGCAGGCATCGCGTGCCGCAGCCGGGCTGCACGTGGTGGCCACGCCCATCGGCAACCTCGAGGACATCACCCTGCGCGCGCTGAAGGTGCTGGCCGGGGCCGATGCCATACTGGCCGAGGACACCCGCCAGACATCGAAGCTGCTCTCTCGCTATGGCATTCGCCGCCCGCTTCTGCCCTTTCACGAGCACAACGAGGAGGCCGCGCAGGAAAGGGTGCTGGAAAGGTTGCACCGCGGCGAGGCGCTGGCATTGGTATCCGACGCCGGCACGCCGCTCGTCTCCGACCCCGGCGTGAAGCTGCTGCGCGCCGCTGCCGAGGAGGGGCTGCCGGTGCATGCCGTGCCAGGGCCTTCCGCCGCGCTTGCCGCGCTGGTGCTTTCCGGGCTGGCCGGGGAGCGTTTCCTGTTCGCCGGCTTTCCGCCCGCGAAACAGCAGGCCCGCCGCCGCTTCCTGCAGGAGCTGAAGGATATTCCCGCCACGCTGGTGCTGTATGAAAGCCCGCACCGCATCCATGCCTCGCTGCGCGACATGGCGCAGGTGCTCGGCCCGCGCCCTGCCGCCCTGTGCCGCGAGCTGACCAAGCTGCACGAGGAAGTGATTCGTGCCCCGCTGCCGGAGTTGACGCGGCAGCTGGAAGAGCGCGAGCGTATCCGCGGCGAGATCACCCTCGTCATTGCAGCACCCGGAAAGCGGCAGCCCGCCACTGCGGATGACGCGGCGGTAAAGGACGCCCTGCGCGCCGCGCTGCAGGAGATGCCGGCCTCCCGCGCCGCCGCCGAGGTCGCCCGGCGCTTCGGCCTGAAGAAGCGCGAGGTCTATGACCTGGCCGTGAAGCTCTCCCGCGGCTGACCGGCTTGGCCGCCCTTGACGAACCCGCCCGCCACGGCCCACAAACGGGCAGCATGAATCCCCGTGGCCGTTTTTTCAGGGGCGAAAGACACATGAGCTGGAACACCTTCGGGCGCGTGCTGCGCATGACCACCTTCGGCGAGAGCCACGGCCCCGCCATCGGCGCGGTGGTGGATGGCTGCCCGCCCGGCATTCCGCTGTCGGAAGAGGACATCCAGCCTTATCTGGACAGGCGCCGCCCCGGCCAGAGCCGCTTCGTTACCCAGCGCCGCGAGCCGGATCACGTACGCATTCTCTCCGGCGTGTTCGAGGACGAGCACACCGGCGGCAAGCGCACCACCGGCACGCCCATCATGCTGATGATCGAGAACGTCGATCAGCGCTCGAAGGACTACTCGGAAATCGCCCGCAAATACCGCCCCGGCCATGCCGATTTCACCTACCAGGCCAAGTATGGCCTGCGCGACTATCGCGGTGGCGGGCGCGCCTCGGCGCGGGAGACGGCAGCGCGCGTGGCCGCCGGCGCGGTGGCGCGACGCATCATTCCGCAAGTGAGCATCCGCGGCGCGCTGGTGCAGCTGGGCGAGAAGCGGATAGACCGCCGCCGCTGGCGCTGGGAGGCGGTGCATGACAATCCCTTCTTCTGCCCCGATCCTGAGGTGGTGGCCGAGTGGGAGGAGTATCTCGATGCCATCCGCAAGGACGGCAACTCCATCGGCGCGGTGGTGGAGGTGGTGGCCTCCGGCGTGCCTGCCGGCTGGGGTGCGCCGGTCTATGCAAAGCTCGACCAGGACATCGCCGCTGCCCTGATGAGCATCCCCGCGGTGAAGGGCGTGGAGATCGGCGACGGCTTCGCCATGGCCGCCATGACCGGGGAGCAGGCGGCAGACGAGATCGTCATGCGAAATGGCAAGCCGCATTTCCTCGCCAATCACTCCGGCGGCATTCTCGGCGGCATCTCCTCGGGGCAGGACATCGTTGCCCGCATGGTGGTCAAGCCCACTTCCTCCATCCTCAAGCCGCGCCGCACCATCACCACCGACGGCGAAGAGACGGATGTCATCACCAGGGGGCGGCATGACCCGTGCGTCGGCATCCGCGCCGTGCCGGTGGCCGAGGCCATGCTGGCGCTGGTGCTGGCTGACCACTACCTGCTGCACCGCGCCCAGACCGGGCAGGGCTGAAGCGCGGAGGCACCACCCATGCCGGACGCGCTGCCGCACATGCATGAAGATGAGCGCGAGCAGCCGTTGTGCCGTCCGCACCGACCTGCTGTGCCGCCATCGGTATGGAGCGGCATGGCGCAGGCGCTTCTCGCCGGGCTGCTTTCCGCCCAGGCGCTGCCGCCGCGCCATTGGTGGTGGCTGTTGCCCTTCACCTTGGGCTGGCTGTGGTGGCTGCTCGGCGAGCACCTGCGGCAGATGCCGGATACGGCAGCGCGTGCCCGCCGTGCCGCTGCCCTGCTGTTTGCCTTCGGCCTTGGCTGGCATGGCACCGGCGTGTGGTGGATCACGGAAGCCTTTCAGGTGGATGCCGAGCGCTTTGCCGCCATGGCCCCGTTTGCCGTCGGTGCGCTGGCTGTTGCCATGTCGGCATTCACCGCCGCTGCCGGTGCCATCTTCGGCCTCTTGTGGCGGCGCAGCGCACGTGCCTGCCTGTGGCAGCCGGCCCTGCTGGCCGTGCTCATCACCGTGGCCGATGCCGCCCGCGGCGTGCCGCTGGCCTTCGGTGGCTTTGCCTGGAATCCTTTCGCCGTGGTGCTTGACCCCGAAACCCTGCTGCCGTTGATGCAGGGGGCACACCTGTTTGGTATCTGGGGCTTCAGTGCCCTGCTGCTGTGGTTGTTCCTGTTGCCCGGGCACGCACTTCATTGCCTGCGCTGGGGGCTGATGCCGCGTGGTGTGCTGGCGCTGCTGGTGCTGGGGCTGGCGCTGCTGGCCGGGCTGTGGACATGGGGGCAGATGCGCGTGCAGGCCGTGGCTGCCACCACGCCGGTGGTGAATGCGCCGTGGGTGGTCATCGTGCAGCCCAGCGTGCCGCAGCGCGAGAAATGGAAGCCGGAAAACCGCGAGCGCATTTTTGGCGACCTGCTGGAGATGAGTCGCCGCGGTCTGGCCGAGGTGCGCGCAAAATGCCGCGCTGCCGGAGCTTGCGATGTGCCCGTCATCATCATCTGGCCGGAAAGCGCGGTACCCTTCCTGCTGGATGCCAGCCGCGGCGCATTGGCCATGATTGCCGATATGCTGCCCGATGGGGCCTGGCTCATCACCGGTGCGCTGCGCCAGATCGACGAAGCGCGCCGCAGGCCCGGTGGCGAGCGTCTGCACAATTCCATTCTCGCCATCGACAGCAGCGGCACCGTGCGCCTGCGCTATGACAAGCGCCGCCTGGTGCCGTTCGGCGAATACGTGCCGTTCAGGGTGCTGCTGGAGCCGCTCGGCGTGCGCCAGCTGGTGCCGTTCCGTTACGGCTTCCTGCCCGGCGATGACCTCGGCCCGCATCGCCTGCCCGGAATGCCGCCATTCGAGGCCTTCATCTGTTACGAGATCATCTATCACGATCGCCCGGCGCGCGCCGCGCACGAAACCCGCTGGCTGCTGAACGTTACCAACGATGCCTGGTTCGGCAGCAGCGCCGGCCCGTGGCAGCACCTGCAGCAGGCGCGCTATCACGCCATCGTGCGCGGCCTGCCGTTGGTGCGCGCTGCCAATTCCGGTATATCCGTCATCACCGATGCCAGTGGCCGCACGCTGGTGCGTGCAGGCCTGCAGGAGCGGCGCGTGCTGGTGTGGCGGTTGCCATTGCTTCCATGAGGGCATGGATGGGGCAGCGGTCTTGCGGCCTGTTTTCGCACTTGATACTTATTCGCATAAGGGTTATGCACGTTTTGGTGAGTGCGGGGTTGTGGTTTTGTGCTAATGCCACCTCGACCGGGAGCCCGCTTGCCGTTAACGGCAAGGTGTTTGACCATGCCACCTGCCTGCTGTATGCTGCCGGGCAGGGGCTGGTTGCCAGGTGGTCCGTCGTGTGTTTGCGGGTGCTCCTTCCTTCCGCTGTCTGCCTTTCTGTTGCGCATTCAGGACATCCGAGAACATGCCGGGCCGGTCCAGTGCGGTCTCAGGGGACATCATGAAAAAATGACCAACAAGAATCCCAATCCCATCGATGTTCATGTCGGCAACCGCGTGCGCATGCGGCGCATGCTCATCGGCATGAGTCAGGAGCGTCTCGGCAAGGAGCTGGGGCTTACCTTCCAGCAGGTGCAGAAATACGAGAAGGGCACCAACCGCATCTCCGCCAGCCGCCTGTATCGCATTGCCCAGATCCTTGGCGTGCCGGTGCAGTATTTCTTCGAGGATCTGCCCACCTCCGTGGCAGCGCCCGTGCAGGAAGGCTTTGCCGAGGCCCGCACCGAGCAGTCCATGATCATGGACTTCCTCAATTCCTCGGAAGGTCTGCAGCTCAACCGCCATTTCGCCGCCATCAAGGATCCGGCCGTGCGCCGCGCGGTGGTGGATCTGGTGCGTTCGCTGGCCAGGGCAGAAGAGCCGCAAGAGGGCTGAAACCATCTGCCGTGGTTGGGGTGCTGCCGCGAGGTGTTGGCGGACAGTGCCTGATCGGCTGTGGCTGCGCTGAAGTGGTGCCGTTTGCCTCGCAGGTGCCTGTGCGGTTGCCTTTGCTCAGGCGGTCTGCTTCTCCGGCGTGGCAGATGCCTGTTCCTCTGTCAGCATCTGCCGGTATTGCTGGCGCAGCAGGTCTATGGGCACCAGCTTGCCGGAGCGCCGCACGTGCCAGAAGGTCCAGCCGTTGCAGGCTTCCAGCCCCTGCACCAATGCGCCCAGCTTGTGAATGGAGCCGCTGGCCTCGCCCGTGGACAGGGTGCCGTCGGCTCGCACGCGTGCGGCGAAACGCCCGGTGGCATCCACCAGCACCTCGCCCGGCCTGATCAGCCCGTTTTCCACCAGCGTGCCGAAGGGCACGCGCGGCAGCGCCCGCTTCGGCCTGGCCACCTCCAGGTCGCGCCCCGGCAGCGGGCGGATGGCGGCAATGCGCTTGCGCGCCTCCTCGGCATAGGTGGCGTCGCGCTCAATGCCGATGAAGCGCCGCCCCAGCCGCCTTGCCACCGCACCGGTGGTGCCGGTGCCGAAGAACGGGTCCAGCACCACGTCGCCGGGCTTCGACGAGGCCAGCAGCACCCGGTAGAGCAGGGCTTCCGGCTTCTGCGTCGGGTGCAGCTTCTCGCCCTTGTCGTTGCGCAGGCGCTCATGCCCCGTGCACAGCGGCAGCAGCCAGTCGGAGCGCATCTGCTTGTCGTCATTGAGGGCCTTCAGCGCCTCGTAGTTGAAGGTGTAGCGGCTGGTCTTCTGCCGTGCCGCCCATATCAGCGTCTCGTGCGCGTTGGTGAAGCGCCGCCCGCGGAAGTTGGGCATGGGGTTGCTCTTCAGCCAGATCACGTCGTTGAGCAGCCAGTAGCCCAGGTCCTGCATGATGGCACCGACGCGGAAGATGTTGTGATACGAGCCGATGACCCACAGCGTGCCGTCCTTCTTCAGCACCCGCCGGCACTCCGCCAGCCAGGCGCGGGTGAAGGCATCGTAGGCGGCAAACGATTCGAACTTGTCCCAGCCGGCATCCACGCCATCCACCCGGCTCTGGTCTGGCCGCGTCAACTGGCCCGAGAGCTGCAGGTTGTAGGGCGGATCGGCAAACACCATGTCCACCGAGCGCGAGGGAATGCGCTGCAACTGCTCCAGGCAATCGCCCACCAGCACTTCATCCAGCAGCGCGCCGATGTCCTGTTTTTGCTCGAAACCCATGATGCCCCCGCTTGCCCTTGAATACCCCGACACACACACAGACACACACCACACCCGATGGCGAAGACGGATGAATCCGCTTGAATCCGCGCACGGATTCATCCCCTCATCCAGCCTTTGGAGAATACGGAAAGCGGGACTCTGACAGAACGAAAGCCTGCTGCTATGGTTAAGCAAGCATTGCGATACGGGGGCTTGATCATGGCCGGACAAAAACCGTTCTGGAGGCGCAAGACGCTGGAACAGCTCACCACGCAGGAGTGGGAGAGCCTGTGTGATCATTGCGGGCTGTGCTGCCTGGTGAAGCTGGAGGAGGAAGATACCGGCACCATTCACTACACCCGCGTGGCCTGTGCCCTGTATGATTGTGAAAACGGCGGCTGCACGGCCTATGCCGAGCGCCATGAGCGCATGCCGGACTGCCTGCAGTTGACGCCGGAGAGCGTGCGCCGCATCTCCTGGCTGCCATCGACCTGTGCCTATCGCCGCCTGGCAGAGGGGCGTGATCTGCCTTCCTGGCACCCTCTGGTTACCGGCGATCCGCAATCAACC
The DNA here is from genome assembly GCA_026982665.1 of Hyphomicrobiales bacterium. Lineage (GTDB taxonomy): Bacteria > Pseudomonadota > Alphaproteobacteria > Rhizobiales > Aestuariivirgaceae > Thermopetrobacter. Next base: position 16,414 of record JALSGQ010000046.1, read on the forward strand.
GCCAGGGCCGGCAGGAGCATCGCCGGGCGTGTCATCAGCGAGCGCGACGTGGATGTGGAAGACCTGCCAACGCTGCTGCATGACTGGGAGGATGATGCCTGAGCATCGCGCCCTCAGGGTGCATTATTGCGAATATCAATCATGAGGGGAAAATTTTTGTTTTTTGACAACGCACGCATGCGGTGCTGGCATCATGCATACACCATTCATGCCGCATTGCAAAAACGTGTTGCGTCAATTTGCATCAGGTGCGCCGTGCAAGAAGGCTGGACATTGCAATATTGCAATGTAAAAAGACGGCGAGCTTGAGCGGGCTGGCGGTATGATGAAACAACGACAACCACGCTGATCAGCCTTTCGGCAACAGGCTTGACAATGGCTTGAGCAACAGAGGGTCTGGCCATGAGCAGCACGACCACGCAAGACGTCTCGCGGCGTGATTTTCTCTACATCGCAACAGGAACGGTGGGTGCCGTCGGCACGGCGCTGGCGGCCTGGCCGTTCATCGACCAGATGAACCCCGATGCCTCGGTGCTGGCGCTGGCTTCCACCGAGTTCGACATGGCACCGCTGCAGGAGGGGCAGGGCGTAACCGTCATGTGGCGCGGCAAGCCGGTCTTCATCCGCCACCGCACGAAGAAGGAGATCGAGGACGCCACCAAGGTGCCGCTGGCCGAGCTGAAGGACCCCATCGCCCGCAATGCCAACCTGCCGCCCGATGCCCCGGCCACTGACGAGAACCGGGTGAAGGACGCCAACGGCAAGGCAAATCCGAAATACCTGGTGCAGATCGGCATCTGCACCCACCTGGGTTGCGTGCCGCTGGGCGAGGCCGGCCCGTTCAACGCGTGGTTCTGCCCGTGCCACGGCTCGGTGTATGACACCTCCGGGCGCATCCGTTCCGGCCCGGCACCGCGCAACCTGGATATTCCGCCGTTCAAGTATGTGTCCGACACCAAGATCGTGATCGGCTGAAAGCGGGAGGGGACAGTATAAAATGAGCTCACACGCTAGCTATGAGTTCAGCAACCCGGTGGTGCGCTGGATTGATTCGCGCCTGCCGGTGTTCTCGCTGATGAAGGCGCAGGCGATGGATTTTCCCACGCCGCGCAATCTCAATTACTGGTGGACGTTCGGCGGCATCGCTGCCACCATGCTGGTCATCCAGCTGATCACCGGCATCGTGCTGGTGATGCACTTCACGCCGCATGTGGATCTCGCCTTCGATTCGGTCGAGAAGATCATGCGCGACGTGAACTACGGCTGGCTGCTGCGCTGGCTGCACGCCAATGGTGCCGCATTCTTCTTCCTTGCCGTCTATATCCACATCTTCCGTGGGCTCTATTACGGCTCCTACAAGGCCCCGCGCGAGATCCTGTGGATGATCGGCGTCATCATCCTCATTGCCATGATGGCCACCGCCTTCATGGGTTACGTGCTGCCGTGGGGGCAGATGAGCTACTGGGCGGCGGTGGTGATCACCAACCTGTTCTCCGCCATTCCGGTGGTGGGCGAGACCATCGTGCAGTGGCTGTGGGGCGGCTTCTCGGTGGACAATCCCACCCTGCAGCGCTTCTTCTCGCTGCATTACCTGCTGCCGTTCGTGCTGGCGGCGCTGGTGTTCCTGCACATCTGGGCGCTGCACGTGCCGGGCAACAACAACCCCGACGGCATCGACGTGAAGTCGGAGCAGGACACGCTGCCCTTCCACCCCTACTACACCATGAAGGACCTGTTCGCCATTCTCGTCTTCCTGCTGGTGTACCTGGCCTTCGTCTTCTATTCGCCGTGGTACATGGGTCATGCCATCAACTTCGTGAAGGCCAACCCGCTGGTTACCCCCGCGCACATCGTGCCGGAGTGGTATTTCCTGCCGCAATACGCCATGCTGCGCGCGGTGCCGGACAAGCTGGGCGGCGTCATCGTCATGTTCGCCTCGCTCATCATCCTGTTCTTCCTGCCGTGGCTTGACCGCAGCAAGGTGCGCTCCCTGCGCTACCGGCCCGTAACCCGCATCTTCTTCTGGCTGTTCGCCATCACCTGCGTGGTGCTGGGCATTGCCGGGGCACAGCCGGCGGAGGGTGTGTGGCTGCTGGTTGCGCGCATCGCCACCATCTACTACTTCGCCTACTTCCTGGTGATCCTGCCGCTGCTGGGCAAGCTGGAGAAGCCGAAGCCCATGCCGGCCTCCATCACCGAGGCGGTGATGCAGAAGCACTGAAGCCACGGACGCACCAAGGGGACTTGAGGGAGTTCGATCAATGAAGAACCGGATTGTCAGGATGCTGGCCGTGGCCGGGCTGGGGCTTGGGCTGCTGGCGGCCCCCGCGCAGGCCGCCGGCCTGCAGGAAAATGCCGAGGAACATGCCTTCAGCTTCGAAGGTCCCTTCGGCCAGTTCGACCGCGCGCAGCTGCAGCGCGGCTGGGAGGTGTTCCGGCAGGTCTGCTCCAGCTGCCATTCGCTGAACTACCTGCGCTTCCGCAACCTTGCCGAGCCGGGCGGGCCGGAGTTCACGGTGGAGCAGGCCAAGGCCTTCGCTTCGCAGTATGACATCACCGACGGGCCGGACGAGAATGGCGAGATGTTCACTCGTCCGGGCCGCCTGTCCGATGCCTTTCCGGCACCTTACCCCAACGAGCAGGCAGCCAAGGCCGCCAACAACGGCGCTGCCCCGCCGGATCTGTCGCTCATCGTGAAGGGGCGCGAGGGCTGGTATTACCCGTGGTATATTTCGCCCGTCCTGAAGCTCTTCAAGGGCAATGGCGGGCCGGAATACGTGCGCTCGCTGCTTTCCGGCTATACCGACCCGCCGCATGGCGAGGAGCGCGAGGGGCTGAACTACAACCCCTACTTCCCCGGCCACTGGATCGCCATGCCGCCACCGCTGTCCGATGATGCGGTGGAATACAAGGACGGCACCCCGGCCACGGTGAAGCAGATGGCAACCGATGTTGCCGCCTTCCTTGCCTGGGTGGCCATGCCCAAGATGGAAGAGCGCAAGAGGATCGGCCTGATGACCATGCTCTACCTGGGCCTGTTCACCCTGCTGATGTATCTGGTCAAGCGCGCCATCTGGAGCCGCGTGGAGCACTGAGCAGTCAGTGCCCCCTTGGCAAGACGCGAAATCACGCATGAAGGCCCGGCAGCGCGAATGCCGGGCCTTCGCATGCCAGGCGCTGAAGATGCTCCGGCAATACAGCTTGCGAATGGCGGGATGCGAGTCGGGCAAACGCTCTTCTTGCCGCAGGCGCATGCCCGCCATGCGTGGCTGCAACGCCCCGAAAACTGCACATTTCGGGTATATGAGCAGGATCACATATATCATGCCTGCATGAACGCAGGGGCAATACGCCCCGCTTCGTCAGCGGGCAGAACCGGAAACATCCGCAAGCACACGGAAGACAGAAACTACCGACATGCAGAAGACGACGCTGACGGCAAGGGCGCTGCTGGCGGCAGCGCTGTTGATGATCACTGTCCCGCAGGCCGCGCAGGCGGCCTCTTCCGGCCAGCGCGCGCTGGACAGGCAGGAGCTGCGCAAGATGTTTCCCGGCACCTTCCGCGCACAGGTAAAGGGGTATGACGTGCGCTTCATCGCCTCCCGTGATGGCCGGCTCAAGGGCATCTACGGCAGCCTCACCGATGACGGTCGCTGGAGCCTGCGCGGCAACCGCCTGTGCATCATGCTGAAGGACTGGCTGAAGGGAAAGACCAGGTGCGCCGCCGTGCGCCAGACATCGGGTGCATGGTATCTGGCCGGAGACATCCGCTTCCGTCGCCAGTAATTGCCCGAAAATCCGCCGGACGGGCAGCCCGGCCGTGCAGCGCCTGATGCCGCAGATGGTTGACGCATCTTTCATGCTGTTGCAGTTCTCCCCCTGCACAAGGGTGCTGAACTGCAAGCGTGGAGGGCAGACATGGCAGACAGGCAGGCGGTGCTGGGCATCATCGGTGGTTCGGGGCTGTATGGACTGGAGCTGGAAAACGCTCGCTGGCAGAAGGTGGAAACACCTTGGGGAGAGCCCTCAGACGACTTCCTGGTGGGCGAATACGATGGCCTGAAGGTGGTGTTTCTGCCCCGCCACGGGCGCGGGCACCGCATCTCGCCCTCGGATATCAACTACCGCGCCAACATCGATGCCATGAAGCGCCTGGGCGTTACCGACCTCGTGTCGCTTTCCGCCTGCGGGTCGTTTCGCGAGGAGCTTTCCCCCGGCACCTTCGTGCTGGTGGATCAGTTCATCGACCGCACGCGCAACCGTGCCTCCAGCTTCTTCGGCAAGGGCTGCGTGGCCCACGTCTCCATGGCGCATCCCGTCTCCACCGCGCTGGCCGACCGCATCGAGCAGGCCTGCACGGCGGAGAACCTGAAATACCACCGCGGCGGCACCTATCTCGCCATGGAAGGCCCGCAGTTCTCCACCCTGGCCGAATCGCATCTGTATCGCTCCTGGGGGTGCGACGTCATCGGCATGACCAACATGCCGGAGGCGAAACTGGCACGCGAGGCCGAGATCAAGTATGCCACCGTCGCCATGGTAACCGACTATGACAGCTGGCACGAGGAGCACGGCGAGGTGGACATCACCGCCATCCTGCAGGTGATGAAGGAGAACACGGAAAACGCCGCCCGCCTGGTGCGCCGCCTGCTGCAGGACTTCCCGCGCACCTTCGAGCCATGCCCCACCGGTGCCCACGAGGCATTGGAATACGCCATCATCACCGCGCCGGAAGCGCGCGATCCGGCCCTGCTGAAAAAGCTCGACGCCGTGGCTGGCCGGGTGCTGGGTGGTGCAGGCTGAGGGGCGGTAGCCGAAAAACGCAGGGAAAGCGCCAATGCTCCTCACGCTGCTGAAAAGCAAGATCCACATGGCCCGGCTCACCGCCTGCGAGCCGGACTATGAAGGCTCCATCTCCATCGATGCCGACCTCATGCGCCGTGCCGGCCTGCTGGAGCATGAGCAGGTGGACGTGCTCAACGCCAGCAACGGCGCGCGCCTCACCACCTATGTCATCAAGGCCCCCGCCGGCTCCGGCACCATTGCGCTCAATGGTCCCGCCGCCCGCCTTGCCCTGCCGGGTGATGCGGTGGTCATCCTTGCCTATGCGCAGTTCACGCCGGAGGAGGCCGCCACCCACACCCCCATCATCGTGCTCATGGACGAACACAACAACATCAAGCCCACAACGGAAAAGCTGAACAAAGGCTGAAAGCCGCTTTCAATGACAGTTCAGCCTGCTCCTGCAATGCTGTTGCCTGTCAGTAACGACAGAACAGGCAACACGAAGCAGGAGGAACGGCCCATGTTGCGGAACAGGACATCAGCAGGATTTTCGGCGTGGATGATGGCTGCAGCCACCTTCGCCTTGCTGGCGGGAGTATTCGCGGGTGGACACACTGCCCTTGCGCAAGTGGCGGGTGGACCTGACAATGGTGGAGGTCATCATGACGACCCGCGCGGTGATGAAGGCCCCGTGT
>JALSGQ010000047.1 GCA_026982665.1 Hyphomicrobiales bacterium
GGGATGGGATCGGTGGCCGGGTTGCCGGTGCCCGGATCCACCGTCTGCGGCGCGTCGTTGACGGCAATCACGTCCACGTAGGCGCTGCGGGTGGGCGAGCTGGCGCCCTGCGGGTCGGTTACCGTGAAGGTGAAGACGCGCTGGGTGGTGTCCGGGTTCTCCGAGGTGTTGCGGAAGGCAATGGACTCCAGCGCCGCCTTGTAGTCGGCCACCGGGGCGTTGCCATTCAGGTTGATGACCAGCGCACCGCCGGGGCCGGTGGCAACGGTGTAGGCGATGCCGTTCACCGTGCCGCTGTCGCCGCTGCTCACCGCCGTGCCGTTGATGGAGATCTCGTCATCGGCCTGCGGGTTGGTGAAGATGACCTGGGCCGAGGCGAGGTTGGTGTCATCGGGGTCGTTCAGCACGATGACGGAGTTCAGCGGCAGGGCCGGGTCGTTCTCCGTCCAGGTGAGCTGCACGTTGCCGGCGTTGATGCCGGTGGAGTTGTCGTCGTCCAGATCCAGCGTCGGCGCATCGTTCACCGCCACCACGTTGACGGTGGTGGTGGCGACGTTGGAGGCCAGCGAGGTGGCATCCGATGCCTGCACGGTGATGGTGCGCGGTGTGGTGTCCGGATTGTCCAGGCTATCGGAGCTGGGCAGGAAGGTGATGCCCTGCAGCAGCGTGTTCCAGTCGGCATCGCTGATGCCGGTGCCGTTGAAGGTGATGGTCAGCGTGCCGTCCGCAGAGAGCTGGTTGCCCGGATTGAAGCTGGAGGTAACGCCCGCCGGCAGGCTGGGCAGCAGGAACATGTCTCCCGCCTTGCCGTTGGTGAGCGTTACGACCAGCTCGACGATGTCGCCGTTGGGGTCGATGACGGTGGAGTCCGCATCGACGATGGCAATGGGGGCATCGCCCTCGGTGAAGGTGGTGATGAAGTCGCTGCCCGTGGCGCCGGAGGAATCGTCGCCATCCAGATCAACGGCTGGAGGCAGGGCGGATTCGCGGTAGTCCACTTCCGGCGTGGCCGGGGCCTGGTTGTTGGCGAGGTCGGTGGCGGGATTGTTCACGTCGCCATCCGGGTCGGCATAGGAGGCGTTGATGGCATCATCGATGCCGTCCTTGTCGAGATCGTTGCCGGAGAGCACGAGGCCGGATTCGGCGGCATCATCGCCGCCCTCGTTGTCGGAGTCGGTGTCGCGGAAGTCGAACGTGCCGTCGCCGTCGGTGTCCAGCGGCGAGACGAGGCCGGTGGCGGTGGGCACGCCGTTGGCATCGACGCCGCCGGTGGGCGAGGTGTAGTTCGCCGTCGGCTGGGCCTCCACGGCGTCGGGAATGCCGTCGTTGTCGGAGTCGAGGTCGCGGAAGTCGGCAATGCCGTCGGCATCGGTGTCCACCGGCGCCTGCCCGCCGTTGGCCGCCAGCGGCACGCCGTTGGCATCCACCGCGCCGTCAACGCGACCATCGCCATCGGCATCGACGGCGGCAGCGTCCTGGCCGCTCTCGATGAGGTCGGAGATGCCGTCGTTGTCGGAGTCGAGATCCTTGTAGTCGGGAATGCCGTCGCCATCGGTGTCCACCTCGTCCAGCAACTGCGGCGGATTGTTCCACGCGGTGTCGCCCTCGAAGATGGTGCACGGGCGGATGGACAGGGCATGCAGCCGCTGGGACGTGCCGCCATACCCCAGGCGATAGCGGATGGTGTCGGTGCCGACATAGATGGCGGAAGCCTGGAAGGCCGGATCGGTGCCGATGCCGGCCAGGCCGGTGCCATCACCCGCATAGCCTATCCAGCCGGAGCCGAAGCCGGTGTAGGCGACTTCATGGGTGGGATCATCGACGAAGGCATCGGTAACCGTGGTGGCGTCGAAGGCTATGATTTCCTGCCCATCGTTGTCCAGTGCCGTAACGAAGAAGGTGGAGGGATCGATGGGCGTGGTGGTGCCGCTGTGCACGAACTGGATGGAGAACTGGGCATAGCCACCGGCCTGGTGATTGATCACCGGCTGAAAGAAGGCATCGACGCCGAAGCTGGTGGTGTCCAGCGTGTCGATGGTGGTGCCGCCGGCCAGCTCCTCGATGGTAACGATGGCATCAACGCCGGTATAGACGTTGGTGTAGAGGAACTGATCACCCTGCTGAGGGTTGTTGGGATCGGCGCCATTGAGGCCCGTCGGCCCCTGGGCCGTGCCGAACTCCGGCACCGGCAGCACGGAGCAGTCCAGTGCCTCGTCAACGTTCAGGATGCCATCGTTGTCAACGTCCAGGTCGTAGATGTCCGGAATGCCATCACCGTCGGTATCGGCCAATGGCTCGCGCAGGGCGACTTCCGGGCTGGCCGGCTGGTCATCCCGCAGGTCGGTGGAAGGATTGTTGATGTCGCCATCGGGGTCGGCATAGGAGGCGTTGATGGCATCATCGATGCCATCGCCATTGGCGTCGGTGCCGGAGAGCGTCAGGCCCGACTCGTCCGCATCCGGCGTGCCGTCGTTGTCGGTATCGACATCGCGGAAGTCGAAGGTGCCGTCGCCGTCGGTGTCCACCGGCGTCAGCAGGCCGTTGGCATCCACACCGTTGGCACCCGTGGTGCCGGAGCGCTGCTGATAGCCGGTGGTGGTCTGCGCCTCCACCACGTCGGGGATGCCGTCGGCATCGGAATCGAGGTCGAGGGTATCGGTGATGCCGTCGCCGTCGGTGTCCACCGGCGTTACGCCGCCATAGGCTGCCACCGGCACGCCGTTGGCATCCACCGCGCCATCGACGCGGCCATCTCCGTCAGTATCGGCGGTGGTGGCATCCTGGCCGCTCTCGATGAGGTCGGAGATGCCGTCGTTGTCGGAGTCGAGGTCGAGGTGGTCGTAAATGCCGTCGCCGTCGGTATCGCGGTTGAACTGCGTGGTGAAGCGCAGGTTGTCCACGCCGACGTTGGCATCAACGCCGGTCTGCAGCACCTCGAAGCCGAAGCCGATGCTCTGGCCGATGCGCGGATCACCCTCGGCGATTTCCAGCACGTAGCGCCACGTCTGCCACTCGCCGGGTGCCGGCGTGGGGGTGGTGGCCACCTGGTCTGCCGCCAGCGTGCCGGGCGTATCGGCATCCGTGCCGCCGATGAAGAAGCCGTTGCGCGCTATGTCGGCGAAGGGGCGGTTGTTGTAATCGCCGACATCCACCTCAATAATGTAGGTGCCCGGACCGGCGATCACGCCGAGGTCATGATAGGCCACGCCTGTGGCGGTGGAGACATTATTGAAGTGCAGCGCCTCCGTGCCCTCGGTGGGGGTGAGGCCGGCCACGGTGCCGCTGGTCCAGACCAGTGTTGCCCCCGCGGAGCGCGACCAGTTGCCGGTGGAATCGGTGTTGTAGGCAACCGTGGTTACGTTCATTTCATCGACATCGAGGATGCCGTCATTGTCGGAGTCCAGGTCATCGCCATCGGCAATGCCGTCGTTGTCGGAATCGTTGTCGCGGTAATCGTAATCCGTGCCGCGGGGCTGGGCATTGGCCGGATTGCCCTGCAGGTCGCCGTCGGAATCGGCCAGATCGGCGAGCGTCTTGCCGGTGAAGGCATCATCCAGGCC
>JALSGQ010000048.1 GCA_026982665.1 Hyphomicrobiales bacterium
AGCTGGCAGAACCATCGTGCGTTTCCGTCGGGCGAAGACAAAACGCCTGTGGCACCAAGGTGCCACAGGCGCTGTCTTGCAGCATCACGCAAGCCAGGCGTGATGCCCATGTGGGCAGAATGCCGCCTTACACGGAGTAATACATGTCGAACTCCACCGGATGCGGCATGTGCTCGAAGCGGATGACCTCTTCCCACTTCAGCTCCAGGTAGGCCTCGATCTGGTCCTTGGTGAAGACGCCACCGGCCAGCAGGAAGTCGTTGTCCTGCTCCAGGCTGTTCAGCGCCTCGCGCAGGCTGCCGGAAACCGTCGGGATGGCCTTGGCCTCCTCCGGCGGCAGATCGTAGAGGTCCTTGTCCATAGCCTCGCCCGGGTCGATCTTGTTCTGGATGCCGTCAAGACCGGCCATCAGCATGGCGGTGAAGGCCAGGTAGGGGTTGGCCGACGGATCGGGGAAGCGGATCTCGATGCGCTTCGCGTTCGGCGACGGCACGTGCGGGATACGGCAGGAGGCCGAGCGGTTGCGGGCCGAGTAGGCCAGCATCACCGGTGCCTCGTAGCCCGGCACCAGGCGCTTGTAGGAGTTCGTCGTCGGGTTGGTGAAGGCGTTGATGGCCTTGGCGTGCTTCAGGATGCCGCCGATGTAATACAGGCACTCCTGCGACAGGCCGGCATACTCGTTGCCGGCGAACACCGGCTTGCCGTCCTTCCAGATGGACTGATGGCAGTGCATGCCGGTGCCGTTGTCGCCAAACACCGGCTTGGGCATGAAGGTGGCCGTCTTGCCGTAGGCCTGCGCCACGTTGTGCACGATGTACTTGTAGAGCTGCAGCTTGTCGGCGATGCGGGTGAGCGAGTCGAACTTCATGCCCAGCTCGTGCTGCGCCGCGCCCACCTCGTGGTGGTGCTTCTCCGGCTCCAGCCCCAGCTCCTTCATCACCGATACCATCTCGGAGCGGATGTCCTGCGCCGAATCCACCGGGTTGACGGGGAAGTAGCCGCCCTTGGTGCGCGGGCGGTGGCCCATGTTGCCGGTCTCGTAGTCGGCACCGGTGTTCTTCGGCAGCTCCACGTCATCCATGTGGAAGAAGCAGTCATACGGATCGGCGGAGAAGCGCACGTCGTCGAACATGAAGAACTCCGCCTCCGGGCCGAAATAGGCGGTATCGCCAATGCCGGTGCTCTTCAGGTAGGCCTCGGCCTTGCGGGCGGTGCCGCGCGGGTCGCGCTCGTAGCGCTCGCCGGTGTCCGGCTCCAGGATGTCGCAGAAGATGCCCAGCGTCGGCTGCGCGTAGAACGGATCCACGTGTGCCGTCTCCGGGTCCGGCATCAGCACCATGTCGGATTCGTTGATGGCCTTCCAGCCGGCGATGGAGGAGCCATCGAACATGATGCCGTCGGCCATGGAATCCTCGTCGATGGCGGAAACGTCCATCGTCAGGTGCTGCATCTTGCCGCGCGGATCGGTAAAGCGCAGATCCACGAACTTGATGTCGTTGTCCTTGATCATCTTCAGGACGTCGTTGGCGTCAGCCATGATTCTCACCCTCGCTGTTTCGGTTGGTTGTCAACGCTCGAAAGATCCGGGAAGTTCTCCCCCCTCTTCGGCAGCCCGTCAAGGGACTTCCTGGACAAGCTCGCAAAACGCCGGACACACCGGGGCTCCTGCCTCACAGCGCATCCGGCCCGCGCTCGCCGGTGCGGATGCGCACTGCCTCGGCAATGTCGGAAATGAAGATCTTGCCATCACCGATGCGGCCGGTGCGGGCGGCGGTCTGCAGTGCTTCCAGCACCTTTTCCAGCATGTCGTCCGCCACCACCACCTCGATCTTCACCTTCGGCAGGAAGTCGATGACATATTCCGCGCCGCGATAAAGCTCCGTGTGGCCCTTCTGCCGGCCGAAGCCCTTGGCCTCCAGGACGGTGATGCCCTGCACGCCCACCTCCTGCAGTGCCTCCTTCACCTCGTCCAGCTTGAAAGGCTTGATGATCGCCTCGATCTTTTTCACGGTTGTTCTCCCTGACAGACATGCCCCTGCGCGCCATGCCACCGTTGGCAGCGGCAAGCGCGGCCGGGCTGCTCCCTTCATAGCAGGAAGCGTGCCAAGCGAGTCAATGGGCCAATCCCCGTTGCCTGAGGGCTTTTTCACCCCCCAATGCACCTTGTTCCTCCCATGTGCAGGCGATAAATAGGGCAGGGTGCCCATTTTTTGTGCAGTTTGAATCCTGCAGGGGATTGGCATCTGGCATTCTCTTGAGGCATCCGGCTTTCCGTGCTTGAGAGTGGCGTCCCCTGATGCTGCCAGATGTTCGGGGACTTCCGCCAAAACGACGACAGGGAACATTTCCGTGAACCAACCCGCCATTTCCCCGTCCCATGGCGGCAACCTGCCGGCGCTTGGCGCGGCCTTGCTGGCGGTGGCGCTGTGGGCCAGCTCGTTTGCGGTGATGAAGCATCTGCTGGCCATCGGCCTGCCGCCGCTTGCCATCGTGTGGCTGCGCATGATCATTGCCGCGGTGCTGCTGGCTCCCTTCCTGCTGCTGCATCGCAAGGGCGTGAAGGCGCAGAAGGGGGACTTCCTGTGGCTGCTGCTGCTGTCGCTGTTCGAGCCGGGGCTGTATTTCCTGCTTGAGATCACCGCGCTGCAATACACTTCCTCGGCCCAGGCCGGCATCATCGTGGCCGTGTTTCCGCTGCTGGCGGCTGCCGGTGGGGCGTGGTTCTTTCGCGAACCCATCAATGGCCGCATCATCAGCGGCCTGTTGCTGGCGGTGGCCGGTGCGGTGCTCATGACGCTGGCCGGAAAGGCCGATGCCCATGCGCCCAATCCGCTGCTGGGCAACACGCTGGAGTTTCTCGCCATTCTCTCGGCGGTGGGCTACATGCTCATCGTCAAGAAGCTGGCAGTGCGCTGGCCGGTGTGGATCATCACCGCCTTCCAGATGACCTTTGGTGCGATATTCTTCCTGCCCGGGGCGTGGGCGCTGGCCGATGCGGATGCGTGGCAGCGGCTGATGGAGCCGTGGACCCTGGTGCTGGTGGTGTACCTGGGCGCGGGGATAACCGTGCTGGCCTATGGCTTCTACAACTACAGCATCTCGCGCCTGTCCGCCGCCCAGGCCGGCATCATCGTCAACCTGCTGCCGGTGCTGGCGGCACTGCTGGGCTGGTGGTGGCTGGGCGAGCGGCTGAACGGTGCCCAGATGGCGGCTGCGGGCGTCATCCTTGCCGGCGTGTTGCTGGCACAGCAGGGGAGCCGCAAGGCCGCTGGCGGCTGAGGTGCAGTGGCAGGAAGCCGGGCTTGTGCCATGGTATCGGTGCGGCATCCAGCCTCCACCGTTTCGGGAATCCGTCGTTTCAGGAAGATTTCTTCCTGCGCCTGCGCCGGTAGTCTTTCTTTTCCGCCAGCCCCAGCGCCACCATTTCCTCGTTCACGTTCACGCCATCAACCCAGATGATGGCGAGGTAGCGCCCGTATTTGCCCTTGCGGTCGCGAATGGTCTGGACGATGAACTCCTTGCCCGCCAGCCGCTGCCGCAGCCAGTCGCGCGAGCGCTTCCCCGCCTCCCTTTCCGCCCCACGCAGCTCCGGTGCGTCGATGCCGAAGAGCCGCAGCGTCAGCTCGCCGAAGTCGATGCTGAAGCCAAGGTCGATGACCACGGTGATGGTATCGCCATCATAGATGTCCTCCGGCTTCTCCACCCGTGCCCGATAGACATAGGCCGGGGCATCAGGGGGCTGCGGAGATGCTTGTGGCGATGCCTGCGAAGACGATGAGCTTGTCCCTGGCATGATCCTCCCCCTGTCTTCGGCTCCTGCCGCCTGCAATGCCCTTCATTCCTCGTCGGAGAGGTCGGTGTCGGCCAGTTCTTCCATTTTCAGCGCGCCGGGCACCTCGTAGTCGGCCCACGGCGGCTGCACCGGTTTCAGCATGCCGCCACCCACCTGCGGTTCGGCACCGGCTTCAAGCGCCTGTTGCAGCCTGTCCAGCCGCAGCAGGGCAATGGCGCGCGAGCCGGAATCGTTTACCGAGCGGGTAAGCATGCCGATGTTTTTGCCTCCGGCCACAACGGGCATCTCCGGGCGCGCCGCCGCGCCGGTAACCACCGGTATCAGCCGGCTGCGGGCGGTGCCGCGGTGATGCATGCGCGAGACCACCTCCTGCCCCACGTAGCACCCCTTGTTGAAGCTCACCGCGCCCAGCTGGTCGAAATTGGCCTCGTGCGGAAACAGCTTGCCCGAGCCGATGTCGGCTTCCGAATCGGGCAGCCCCAGGGCAATGCGCCGCTGGTGATACAGCCATGCATCATCGCGCATCTGCACGGCGATTTCCGTCATGGTGATGGCGCGTCCGCCCATGTCGGCAAAACGCGGGTCGGGGCCGAAGGCGATGAACGGCCCGGCAGCCTCCGTGGCATCGGCCAGCACGGCGAGATCGGGGCGTTCGTTCACCTCCACCTTGCGCCGGAGCTTGTACATCTTCATGCGCGCGGCCAGCGCCTGTGCACCTTCCGCCGCCACGTCCAGCAGGAAGGTTTCCTCGCCGTCCTCCGTGCGCATGGCCCACACGAACATGTCGAACAGGATCTTGCCCTGCGGTGTCAGCAGCCCCGCCCAGGTGCAGTTGCCTGCGGCGAGGTTGTTGATGTCCGCCGTCAGCAGCGAGTGCAGCCACTCCCGCGCTTCTTCCCCCGCCACCTCGATGACGGCGCGCTCCTTCAGGTGAATGGTCATGGTGCCTCACTTGTCCTCTTTTTCATGTTGCCATGTCCGCTGCGTCTTGTAGCGCATCATGCGGGCCGATACAGTCTTTTCATCATGCTTTCCCATCATGGGGCCGGGCAATAGTTCAACTCGCAAACGGGAGCATCCTGTCAATGGCTTTCGATCTTCTCCTGAAAGGTGGAACCGCCGTGCTGCCGGGGGGCGAGGTGGCAGCGGACATTGCGGTGCAGGACGGGCGCATCGTGGCCATTGGCGCATTGCAGGAAGGGCAGGCGAGGCAGGTTGTCGACTGCCGCGGGCTTGTCATTCTGCCCGGCGTCATCGACACGCAGGTGCATTTCCGCGAGCCGGGCATGGAGCACAAGGAAGACCTGCATACCGGCTCGAAGGCTGCCGTGCTGGGCGGTATCGTTGCCGTGTTCGAGATGCCCAACACCAGCCCTCCCACCACCACGGAAGAGGCCATCAACGACAAGCTGGCCCGCGCCCGTGGCCGGATGTATTGCGACCATGCCTTCTTCGTCGGTGCAGCGGCGGAGAACGTGGAGGAGCTGGGGCGGCTGGAGCGGCTGCCGGGCGTGTGCGGGGTGAAGGTGTTCATGGGCTCTTCCACCGGTTCGCTGCTGGTGTCCGATGATAAGACGCTGGCGCGGGTGCTGCGTGCCATCTCGCGCCGTGCGGCCTTTCACTGCGAGGACGAGGAGCGGCTGCTGGCGCGGCAGGGAGAGCGCGTGGCGGGGGATGCCGCCAGCCACCCGGTGTGGCGCGACGAGGAGACGGCCCGGCTGGCCACCGAGCGGCTGCTGCGGCTGGCGCGGCAGACGGGGCGGCGCGTGCACGTGCTGCACGTAACCACGGCGGACGAGCTGCCGCTGCTGAGGGCGGCGAAGGATTTCGCCACCATGGAGGTTACGCCGCACCACCTGAGCATGAGCGCGCCGGAATGCTACGAGCGGCTGGGCACCTATGCGCAGATGAATCCGCCGGTGCGCGACGAACGGCACCGGCAGGCACTGTGGCAGGCGGTGCGCGAGGGGCTGGTGGACGTGATAGGCTCCGACCATGCCCCGCACCTGCGCGAGGAGAAGGACAGGGCCTACCCTGACAGCCCCTCCGGCATGGTGGGAGTGCAGACCACCGTGCCGCTGATGCTGGATCACGTCAATGCCGGGCGGCTGAGCCTGTTGCGCTTCGTTGACCTGATGTGTGCCGGGCCGCAGCGCATCTTCGGCATTGCCGGGAAGGGGCGCATTGCCCCGGGATATGATGCCGATTTCACCATCGTGGACATGCGGGCCGAGCGCACCATCAGCAATGACTGGATTGCCAGCAAGCCCGGCTGGACTCCATACGATGGCCGCAAGGTGAAAGGCTGGCCGCTGATGACCATCATCCGCGGGCGCGTGGTGATGCGCGAGGGCGAGATCCTGGGCGACCCGGCAGGCAGGCCGGTGCGTTTTGTCGAGACGCTGCAGCCGGATCAATCTCCGGATGCCACGTAGTGGCCGGACTTGCCGCCCTGCTTCTCCAGCAGGCGTATGCCGGAGATGCGAACGTCGCGCTGCATGGCCTTGACCATGTCGTAAATGGTGAGGCAGGCCACCGAGACGGCGGTGAGCGCCTCCATCTCCACGCCGGTCTTGCCATCGCACTGCACGGTGGCTTCCACGTGGATGCATGAGGCCGCTTCATCCGGCGTGAAGGAGATTTCCGCTTTCGTGATGGCCAGCGGGTGGCACAGGGGGATCAGCTCGGAAGTCTTCTTCGCCGCCATGATGCCGGCAATGCGCGCGGCGGCCAGCACGTCGCCCTTCTTCACCTGGTTGTCGAGAATGGCCTGCAGGACATCCGCGCGCATGTGCACCACGCCCCCGGCGCGCGCGATACGGCGGGTGATGTCCTTCTCCGACACGTCCACCATCCGCGCCGCGCCGGTCTCATCCACGTGGGTGAGTTTGTTGTTGCTCATGGGTGTTACTCCGGTTCACGTGTCCTAGGCGCGGCGGCGCGGATGGATTCTGGTGCACGGAGGTGCGCCGGGCCGCCCTCTCCCCCGGCCCAACCACCCGATATGATAAGCAAGTGGTTGGGCCGGGGGAGAGGGCTGGTGCCATGCCGCGCCGGTTTCGTTCACGTGGGTGAGTTTGTTGTTGCTCATGAGCAATTCTCCGGTTCATCGGGATGGGGCAGGGCGGCGCGGATGGATTCTGGTGCACGGAGGTGCGACCGCCCACCGCCCCGCTCCCCCGCCCAGCCGCCCGATATTGTGAGGCAAGCGGCTGGGTGGGGGAGCGGGGCTGTTTTTTGCCGCGCTGCGCCGGTTTCGTCCACGTGGGTGAGCTTGCTGTTGCTCATGGCATGATCTCCGGTTCATGTGCGCGGGGCAGGGCGGCAATGGGGTCATTCGGACAGCCGTCCCACCTCCTGGCGCTGTTGGCCGAGGCCGGTGGCGGAGAGTTCCATCACGTCGCCTTCCTTCAGATACACTGGTGGGTTGCGGCCCATGCCGACGCCGGCGGGGGTGCCGGTGGTGATGATGTCGCCGGGCAGCAGGGTGAAGAAGCGCGAGATGTGGGCGATCAGCTCGGCAACGGAGAAGAACATGTCCTTGGTGTTGCCGCGCTGGCGCACCTCGCCGTTCACCTTCAGCGTCAGGTCGATGGCCTGCGGGTCGGGGATCTCCTCTGTCGTTGCCAGCCACGGGCCGATGGGGCCGAAGGTGTCGCACGACTTGCCCTTTACCCACTGCCCGCCGCAATCCTTCTGGTAATGGCGCTCGGAGACATCATTCACCAGAACATAACCGGCCACGTGCTCCAGCGCCTGCGCTTCCTTCACCCGCCGTGCCGTCCTGCCGATGACTACCCCCAGTTCCACTTCATGGTCGGCATGGCGTGAATCAGGTGGCAGCATCACCCGGTCGTTAGGGCCGATGATGCAGCTTGTGTGCTTGGTGAAGATCACCGGCTGTTCCGGCGGCGATGCACCCATTTCTGCTGCATGGTCGGCATAGTTCAGGCCAACACCGATGAACTTCTGCGGATGGGCGACAGGCGGGCCGATGCGCGGTGTGCCCTCGATGGGCGGCAGGTCGGCGAGGTTGAGCGCGGCAAGGTGCCCGATGCAGCCTGCCGCCAGCGTTTCGGGCGTGAAATCCGGCACATGTGCGGAAACATCGTAGAGCTTCCCCGCCGCATCCATGATGGCAGGCCTTTCCTCCCCCGGTGGGCCAACGCGCAACAGTTTCATGGGTGTGCCTCCAAAAATGCGTCAGATGCCCAGCAGGGCGCGGGTGGCCTTGGTAACGTCGGGCTGGCGCATGAGGCTTTCGCCGACGAGAAAGGCCTTCGCATTCGCCGCCTGTTGCAGATGGCGGATGTCGTCATGGGTGAAGATGCCGCTTTCAGCCACCAGCAGGCGCTCCTGCGGTACCAGTTTCGCCAGCTCCACGGTGGTGTTCAGCGATACCTCGAAGGTCTTCAGGTTGCGGTTGTTCACGCCCATCAGCGGGGTCTTCAGCTTCAGTGCCCGCTCCATCTCCGCCGCATCGTGGCTTTCCACCAGCACGTCCATGCCCAGCTCCAGCGCCGCCGCCTCCAGTTCGCTGGCCAGCGCATCGTCTATCATCGCCATGATGAGCAGGATGGCATCGGCACCGTATGCGCGTGCCTGATACACCTGCCAGACATCCAGCATGAAGTCCTTGCGCAGCACTGGCAGGCTTGTGGCCTTGCGCGCGGCGCTCATGTATTCCAGCGCGCCCTGGAAGTAGGGCGCATCGGTCAGCACGGAGAGGCAGCTTGCGCCACCCTGCTCGTAGGCGCGGGCCAGTGCGGGCGGATCGAAATCGGCGCGGATGAGGCCCTTCGAGGGTGAGGCCTTCTTCACCTCGGCAATCAGGGCAGGGTGCTCGCCTTCCTGTGCGGTGCGGTGCAAGGCATCGGCAAAGCCGCGTGGCGGCTCCTGTGCCGTCATCATCTCCTCGAAGTCGGCAATGGAATGGCGCTGCTTGCCCGCTGCCACCTCCTGCCGTTTCGTCTCGGCAATTTTTTGCAGTATGTCAGGCATGTGAGTTGGAAACTTCCACGAGCTTCTCCAGTGCTGCCATGGCCTTGCCGGAGTCAATGGATTCGGCGGCCATCTTCACACCCTCGGCGAAGCCGCTGGCGCGGCCTGCCACCACCAGTGCCGCACCGGCGTTCAGCAACACGGCGTCGCGATAGGCGTTCTTCTCGCCTTGCAGCACGGCGCGCAGGGCCTGTGCATTGTGCTCGGCATCGCCACCGCGAATGTCGTCGAAGGCGTGGACGGGCAGCCCGGCATCCTGCGGCGAAACCTCGAAGCAGCGCACCTTGCCGCCCTCAAGCGCTGCCACCTGCGTTGGCCCGGTGGGGGAGATCTCGTCCAGCCCGCCATCACCATGCACCACCCAGGCACCTTCGCACCCCAGTTGCGCCAGCACGTGGGCCAGAGGCTCCACCCAATCCGGCGAGAACACGCCGACGAGCTGGCGCTTCACCCCTGCCGGGTTGGACAGCGGCCCCAGCAGGTTGAAGATGGTGCGGGTGCCAAGCTGCACGCGCGCCGGGCCGACATGCCGCATCGCCGCGTGGTGCATGGGCGCGAACATGAAGCCGACCCCGGCCTCGCTGATGCAGCGGCTGATGTGCTCCGGCGCAAGCTCCAGGTTGACGCCAAGTGCGGCCAGCACGTCTGCCGCGCCGGACTTCGACGACAGCGCCCGGTTGCCGTGCTTGGCCACCGGCACACCGGCACCGGCGGCAACGAAGGCCGAGGCGGTGGAGATGTTGTAGGAGCCTGATGCATCGCCGCCGGTGCCGACGATGTCGATGGCATTCGCCGGGGCATCCACCGGCAGCATCTTCGCCCGCATCACCTCCACTGCACCGGTGATTTCCTCCACCGTCTCGCCGCGCACCCTCAGTGCCATCAGCAGGCCGCCGATCTGCGCATCGGTGGCCTCGCCGTTCATCATCACGGTGAAGGCCTCGCGTGCTTCCTCGCGCGTCAACGGTTCGCCGCCTGCGGCCTTTGCAATGAAGGGTTTCAGTGCCGTGTTGTCCGTCATGCCGGCCCTCCTGGCCATTGTCTTCAAATCTCGCGCAACGCCTGGCTGCTCGCACCACGTGCCGGCCTGAAGGCCGCAAATGGTGTGCCGGGCCAAGGATGATGCGCCATGCGTCGTTTGCGGCGATGAAGCCGCCTGCCGGGGGGCTTGTCAAGCAGGTGGCGTGCCTTGCTGGCCGTCGCCCGCCCTTTCCGGCACTTCGCCGCGGTCGAACAGCTCCGGCGGCAGGTTGCGCAGGTGCACGTCGCGCTGCGGGAAGGGGATCTCGATGCCTGCCTTCTTCAGCTCGCGGAAGATGGCGAATCGCAGGTCGGACGCGGTGGAGGCCATGTAGCCGGCATCGCCGATATACACCCTGAGCTCGAAGTCCAGCGAGCTTTCGCCGAAACCCGTGAACAGCACGAAGGGGGCAGGGTTGGCCAGCGTGCGCGGATGGGTGCGGGCGCAGCGCAGCAGGATGGCGGAAACCTCGTCCGGGTCGGCATCGTATGACACACCCACCGGCACCCGCACCCGGCCCATGCGCGTTTCATGGAACCAGTTGCTGACAGGTTCGGAGATGAGCTGCGAGTTGGGCACGATGATGGTGCAGCGGTCGAAGGTCTCTATCTCGGTGGAGCGCACCTTGATGCGCTTTACCACGCCCTCGCCACCACCCACCTTGATCCAGTCGCCGGCCTTGATGGGGCGCTCGGCCAGCAGGATGAGGCCGGAGACGAAGTTGTTGACGATGGTCTGCAGGCCGAAGCCGATGCCGATACCCAGCGCGCCGCCGAACAGTGCCAGCGAGGCAAGATTGACGCCAGCCACCGAGATGGCCACCAGGAAGGCCCCGACAATGCCGGTATAGCGTGCCACGGTGAGGATGGAGTGGCGGATGCCGTCATCCATCTCGGTGCGGCTGAGCACGCGGCGTTGCAGCCACAGCACCAGGATGCGCACCAGCCCCAGGCCGATGAAGAACACCACCAGCCCCAGCAGGATGTTCACCGGCTCGATGACGATGTTGCCGACCTTGAAGCCGAAGAACAGCTGGCGCACGGTGGAGAGCACATCCACCCAGTTAACCGCCCACTGCATGAGGATGAGCGGCAGGCCGACGAGCACCGCGGCAATGTCCACCAGCGTGGAGAAGGCGACACCGACACGGGTGATGTTGCTCTCCGAGATCAGCAGGTTCTCGCGCAGGAAGCGCCCCACGTGGGAGCGGGCATCAAAGGCGCTTCTCACCAGTGCATCGGCCAGGTGATGCAGCAGGTAGAGCCCGCTGATGAGCGCGGCAGTGAACACCATCTGCCGGGCAATGAAGTGCGCCAGCGCAATGTAGCCGAACAGCAGCGCCAGCACGATGCCGAGCAGCAGCAGCAGCACGGCGTGAAAGACGTAGCGCACCCAGTTGAACAGCCGTGGCGAGGCGCTGTCCCGTGTTTCCCCGGAGGTGCTGTCGGTGCCGGTGTTGCTGTCGGCGTTGTTGGCGGCAGCCGGAGTTGCCGGCTGGCCGGGCTGTTCTTCCTGCGGAGCATTGGTGCCTGTTTCCGGCTCCAGCGAGTCGCTGCGGCGGATGGCGACGATGAACAGGTAGAACAGCGCCACGTGCAACAACGCCATGAAGGCCATCCAGCCTTCCAGGAAGACAGGAGGCAGGAACAGGTCCGGCGTGATGCGGGTGATGAACAGGTCAAGCCCGTGCAGCACGGCAATGCTCGCTGCCAGCCGGTAGGCCCGCTGTGCTCCGGCCGTGTCCATGTCCACCAGCCGCATGTGCGGGGTGCGCGGACGGAAGATGCCGCGCGCCAGTGCTATGAGCACGGCGATGTACATGGTGCTGGCAGCCATTGCCGCCAGCAGCCGCTCCACCCGTGGTGAGGGAATGCCGAAGGTGTAGATGACGAGATTGATGAGCAGCAGCAGGGCGAAGGTGATGAGGGCGACATACAGCGGCACGCGCACCGCCTGCCACATTCGGCGCACCTCATCCGCACGCCCGGGGCCGCCACCGGCGTGCGGGCCATGCAGCCAGTTGCGCCACAGCCAGATGATGACACCGACAGCGCCCAGCAGCAGCGCCAGCACCACCACTGCACCGGTGCGCCCGGCATCCTGCTGCAATGCGCCCGTGGCCAGCGACCACAGGCGGCTGGCGAATTGCGGCAGGCTGAGCAGGCCATCCCACCACAGCAGCGGGTTGAGGATGGAGCGTGCGGGCTTGAGGATCTCGGAGAAGAACAGGGCGCGCTGGCGTTCTGCCGCGCGGTCGGCCATCTGGCGGCTTTCCACGATCAGCAGCTCCAGCCGCCTGTCCGCGGCTTCCAGCAGCCGCACCACGTCCTGCAACAGGGCGCGGCGGGTGGCGATTTCGGGGGATTCGGGCGCATCGTCCTTTGGTGCCGGGCCCAGCGCGGCCAGCTGCTGGCGCATGTTGTTCAGCGGTTGCTCCAGCGCATTGCGCATGGCCAGCAGCCTGAGGTTTGCCTTGTCCAGTTGCTGGCGAATGGCGCGCAGCTGTTCTTCGCTGATATCGGGCCGCCCCAGCTTCACCCGCAGTTGAGCCAGTTCCTGCTCTATTTCCGCCGCCAGTCGTTCTGCCCGTCCGGCCTGCGCCTTGGCCGAATCCACTGCGCTGGCCAGCGAGGCGGGAACCGGGGGATTCAGCGGTGCGGCATTTTCTGGCGGCGCTTGCGGGCGCACGGCAGAATCCGTTTTCGTGGCGGCAGTGGGGGATTGCTGCGCGGCAGCCGTGTTGCCGGCCTGCTGCTGGGCATGGCCGGGCAGGGCAGGGGGCAGCAGCCACAGCAGCAGTGGCAGCAATACCGTCAGCAGGGATTTCCACGTGCGCAACATGCCGCCAGCAATATTCCGGGTTGGTTGTGGCTGTCTGCAAGTGCCCGAATCGGGCAAGGCAGGCTGCAGGGATGATGGCTGTTGCGCACCATGCTTGCAAGGGGTGGAAAATGACAGTGCCGAAACCCTGGAGGCCATGCCACCGGCCATGCCCGCCCGTTGCCTTGAATGCTTACACCAGCCGCGATTGATGCACGGCGGCGGCAATGAAGGAGGCGAACAGCGGGTGCGGATCGAACGGGCGCGATTTCAGCTCCGGGTGATACTGCACGCCGATGAACCACGGGTGGTCTGGATATTCCACCACCTCCGGCAGCAGCCCGTCCGGCGAGGTGCCGGAGAAGACGAGGCCGTGGCGCTCCAGCAGCTCGCGATAGCGCATGTTGACCTCGTAGCGGTGGCGGTGGCGCTCCGAGATGCGGGTGGCACCATAGATTTCGGCCACGCGAGAGCCTTCCTTCAGGACCGCCTCGTAGGCACCCAGCCGCATGGTGCCGCCGAGGTCGGTGGTTTCGGAGCGCTGTTGCAGCTCGCCCTCCTTCATCCACTCGGTCATCAGGCCCACCAGTGGCTCCCTGCAGTTGCCGAACTCGGACGAGCAGGCGTCCTTCAGCCCGGCGAGATGGCGTGCGGCCTCGATCACTGCCATCTGCATGCCGAAGCAGATGCCGAAATAGGGCACGCCATGTTCGCGGGCGAACTTCGCCGCCATGATCTTGCCTTCAGCGCCGCGTTCGCCGAAACCGCCGGGCACCAGGATGCCGTGCACGTCCTCCAGGTAGGGGGCCGGATCCTCGCTTTCGAAGATCTCCGACTCGATCCAGCGCAGGTTCACCTTCACCCGGTTGGCAATGCCGCCATGGGTGAGGGCCTCGATGAGCGACTTGTAGGCGTCCAGCAGGCCGGTATACTTGCCGACCACGGCAATGGTTACCTCGCCTTCCGGCTCATGCACCCGCCGCGAGATCTCCTGCCAGCGCGAAAGGTCCGGTGCTGGCGCATCGTCAATGCCAAAGGCGCGCAGCACTTCCGTGTCCAGCCCCTCCTCGTGATAGGCGATGGGCACATCATAGATGGACTTCACGTCCAGGGCCTGGATGACTGCCTCGGGCCGCACGTTGCAGAACAGGGCAATCTTGCGGCGCTCACCTTGCGGAATCTCGCGGTCGGCCCGGCATAGCAGGATGTCCGGCTGAATGCCGATGCTGCGCAGCTCCTTCACCGAGTGCTGTGTCGGCTTGGTCTTCAGCTCGCCGGCGGCGGGAATGTAGGGCACCAGCGTGAGATGCATGTAGGCGCAACTGCCGCGCGGCAGCTCGTTGCCCAGCTGGCGGATGGCCTCGAAGAACGGCAGTGCCTCGATGTCGCCCACCGTGCCGCCGATCTCGCACAGCACGAAGTCGTAGCCCTCGTTGCCGGAGAGGATGAACTGCTTGATCTCGTCGGTAACGTGCGGGATCACCTGCACGGTGGCACCCAGGTAGTCGCCGCGGCGCTCCTTGGCAATGATCTGCTGGTAGATGCGGCCGGTGGTGATGTTGTCATCCCGCACTGCATCGCGCCCGGTGAAGCGCTCGTAGTGGCCGAGGTCGAGGTCGGTTTCCGCGCCGTCGTCGGTAACGAACACCTCGCCGTGCTGATAGGGCGACATGGTGCCGGGATCGACGTTGAGATACGGGTCCAGCTTGCGCAGGCGCACGGAGTAGCCGCGCGCGATCAGCAGCGCGCCAAGGGCAGCCGATGCGATGCCCTTGCCGAGCGAGGACACCACGCCGCCAGTGATGAAGACATAACGGGTCATGCGCTCATCAATACCCGATTCGATGTGGCCATGAACGGCCACATCGCTGTTGTCCACAACTTGCGTGGGTCATTGCGCGGGGGCGGAGGGCAGCTCCGGCGTGGCGTTGCCGCCGGGCAGCGATGGCAGCACCGGTGCCTGCTGCTGCTGGCTGGCCTGGCCGCCGGCCGCTGGAGTGTCGAACACCGAGGCCGGGCGGTTCTGCTGCACCGAGAGGATGGTCAGCCCGATGGAGGTGAGGAAGAACACCACGGCGAGGATGGCGGTGGTGCGGGTGAGCGCGTTGGCAGCGCCGCGGGCCGAGAACAGGTTGCCGCCACCACCACCGCCAATACCCAGCGCACCGCCCTCGGAGCGTTGCAGCAGGATGACACCGATGAGCGCAATGGTAACGATGAGATGAATGGTGAGCAGCACCGCTTCCATGGCCGCCTTCTCCGCTTGCATTCACGAATACCCCGCGGCAGCGCACGAACACGATGCCGCAAGTGGTTGTTGCCTCATCCCTATCGCCGTGCGGGCCGCCGCGCAAGCCCCCCTGCAGCCGCAAGTGCCGGCTTTCGGCATCCTGCATCCCGCCCGTGGTTCCGCGTGGTGGCGTCCTGGCTTAGAGATATGCGGCGGAAATGATGCCGAAGAAGTCCTCGGCCTTCAGCGAGGCACCCCCCACCAGCGCGCCATCGACGTTTTCCACCGCCATCAGCTCTGCCGCGTTGCCCGGCTTCACCGAGCCGCCATACTGGATACGCACGCGCGCGGCCTCTTCCGGGCCGCCGACCTTTGCCGCCAGTTCCTTGCGGATGTGGGCATGGGCCTCGGCCACCTCGTCGGTGGTCGGCGTCAGGCCGGTGCCGATGGCCCACACCGGCTCGTAGGCGATGACGGTGTTGGCGGCGTTGCAGCCTTCGGGGAGCGAACCGGCGATCTGGGTGGAGAGCACTTGAAGCGTCTTGCCCGCCTTGCGCTCGTCGATGGTCTCGCCGATGCAGATGATGCTGATCAGCCCGGCGCGGTGCGCGGCGGCGGCCTTCCTGCGAACGATCTCGTCGGTTTCGCCATGGTCGGTGCGGCGCTCGGAATGGCCGACGATGACCGCCGTGCAGCCGATGTCGGCCAGCATCTCCGCCGAGATGTCGCCGGTGTGCGCGCCGGAAGGCTCCCAGTGGCAGTCCTGCCCGCCCAGGCCGATGCCGGAATCGCCCAGCACCTTGTTCATGCGCGACAGCAGCGTGAACGGCGGGCACAGCATCACGTCGCAGCGCGGGCTGACCTCGGCCAGTTTCTGCTTCAGCGCTTCCGCCTCCTTCAGCGAGGCCACGAGGCCGTTCATCTTCCAGTTGCCGGCAACCAGCGGCGGAAAAGTGTGATCGGGCATGTGTTCCCCTCCGGTCAGGTCGATGATCAGGATGTCAATTGCTGCTGGCCGCACCTGATAGCAACACTTCAGGAGCATGAGAAGGGGCTTGAGCGACGCAACGGGCATGCGGGGCATCAGTAGGGGCATGGCGCAGGAGGCCGAAGGGCATGAAAGGAAAGGTGAAGAGCCTGAAAATGGAAGATGAAGAGCTTGAATGCCGTGTTCCAGCCCTTATGATGCGCAGCGAGTCGACAATGATGATGTGCCGGGGCCGCAAGGGCCGGTGCAGCGTGCAATTTTCGGGATACATTGGCTCATGCTCACCAGCATGCGTGAAAAGTCCGGCGGCATCGTCGCCAAGATCTTCATCGGGCTTCTGGCCTTCAGCTTCGCCATCTGGGGTGTTTCCGACATCCTGCGGGTGAAGCCGGAGGATACGCTCATCAGCGCCGGCGAAACCACCATCAGCGTGGAAACCTATACCAACCGCTTCCGCAACGCCGTGCAGCAGCTCTCGCGCGCCAGCGGCCGCACCATGACGCAGGAAGAGGCGCGGCAGATGGGCATCGACCGGCAGGTGCTGCTGCAGCTGATGCGCGAGGCGGTGCTGAAGGAAGAGGCGCGGCGGCTGGGGCTGTCGCTGTCCGACACCTTCGTGGCCGAGCGCATCAAGCGCATGCCGCAGTTTGCCGGGCCGGATGGCCGCTTTGATCCGCAGCGCCTGCGGCAGGCGCTGTTTGCTGCCGGGCTGACGGAAGAGCGCTTCCTGGTCGAGGAGCGCGGGCTGCTGCTGGGCAATGGCGTGATGCAGGCAGTGGTGGCGGACATGCAGGCACCGCGCACGCTGGTGCAACAGGTGTATGCCTGGCGCAACCAGGGACGTGATGCCGCCTACGTGGAAATCGTGGCCGACGAGGCGAAGCTGCCACAGCCCGACGAGGCGACGCTGAAGAAGTTCTACGAGGAGAACATCCGCCAGTTCACGGCGCCGGAGCGGCGCATCATCAGCGTGCTGGCGCTGACACCCGATGCGGTGCTTGACCAGGTGCAGGTGTCGGAGGAGGACGTGAAGCGATTGTTCGAGGCGCGCCGCCGCCAGCTGGAGGTGCCGGAAAGGCGGGTGATCGAGCAGCTGCGCTTCGACTCGGAGGAGCAGGCCCGTGCCGCCCTGCAGGCCCTGAACAGCGGAGAGAAGACATGGCAGGCACTGCTGGAGGAACGCAAGCTGAAGCCGGAGGACGTGCGTCTTGGCCCTTATGACAGGAAGCAGTTTCCGGATGCGGCGCTGGCCGATGCGGTGTTTGCCGGCAAGCAGGATGCGGTTGTCGGCCCCGTGGCCACACCGCTTGGCGTGTTCATCGCCCGCGTGGTCGAGGTGCAGCCGGGGCGCGAGGTCTCCTTCGAGGATGCGCGCCAGCAGATGGAGCGCGAGCTGAAGCTGGAGCGTGCGCGCGACATCATCGCCGAGTTGTATGACAAGGTGGAAGAGGCCCGTGCCTCCGGCCAGACGCTGGCGGATGCCGCCGCTTCCCTGAACCTGAAGCTGGTGCGCACGCCACCAGTGGCGCTGGATGGCTCTGGCGAGGACGGCAGGCCCGTGGCCGTGCCCGGTGGCGAGCGGGTGCTCGGCGAAGCCTTCCGCAGCCAGCCGGGGGCGGACAACGACGTGGTGGAGCTGGGTGAAGACGGCTTTGCCTGGTTCGATGTGGAGAAGATCATCCCTTCCGGCCCCATTCCCTTCGACAAGGCACGGGAGAAGGTGCTGGCGGCGTGGAAGGCGCAGGCCCTGATGGCCGAGCTGAGGAGGCGGGCCGAGGTACTGAAGAAAAAGGCCGAGGGCGGCACGCCGCTGGAAGAGATTGCCGCCGAGCTGGGCGGGGCAGTGAAGCGCATCGAGAACGTGAAGCGCATCGATGCCCGGCCGGACTTTCCGCCGGTGGCGGTGCAGGCGCTGTTTTCCGTCCGCCCCGGTGCGCTGGCGGTGGCCATTGCACCGGATGGCCGCAAGGCGTGGCTGATGCGCGTCTCCGAGCGGCCGCTGGCGCAGCTGGACGAGAACAGCGACGAGGCAAAGGCACTGAAAACCGTGCTGGCGCAGGGCATTGCGCAGGATACATCCGCCCAGTTCGTCGCCGCCCTGCAGCAGGCGCTGGATGTGAAGATCAACATGCGGCTGTGGCGACAGGCCAGTGGCGCGGAGCAGTGAGCAGCCTCATTGCTGCCGGGTGCGCCTGCTTCCACGATCCGACGGCATCCTGTCTCCATGCCGCATCTGCCCGCAATGCTTTCATCTGAACGGAATGTCCCTGCATGAACCTGCCCGTGAACATGCGTATCAGTCCGGATTTCGACAGCTTCCGCCAGCGTTACGAGGCGGGAACGCCGCAGGTGGTGGCCACCCGGCTGGTGGCTGACCTGGAAACACCTGTTTCCGCCCTGATGAAGCTCAAGCCCGGTGCCCAGCACATCTTCCTGCTGGAATCGGTGGAAGGCGGCGCGGTGCGCGGGCGTTATTCGCTCATCGGCCTTGATCCGGACGTGGTGTGGAAGGTGGAAGAGGGGCGCGCCTTTCTCAACCGCACCGCGCTTGCCGATGTCAATGGTCCGTTCGAGGAAGATGCGCACGAGCCGCTGGCCTCGCTCAGAGCGCTGGTGGAGGAAAGCCGTATCGATCTGCCGGACGAGCTGCCGCCCATGAGTGCCGGCATTTTCGGCTACATGGGCTATGACATGGTGCGCTTCATGGAGCATCTGCCGGATGTGAACCCGGATGCACTGGGTCTGCCGGATGCGCTGATGATCCGCCCGACGGTGATGATCATCTTCGATTCGGTGCAGGACGAGATGGTCATCGTAACGCCGGTGCGCCCCGAGCCGGAGCTGGGTGCGGAAGTGGCATGGAAGCGTGCCCTGGCGCGGCTGGAAGAGGTGGTGGCGCGGCTTTCCGGCCCCATCGATCCGGCGCTGCTGGCCGAACCGGCAGGGCAGATCACGCTGGCCGAGCCGTCTTCCAACACACCGCCTGAACGCTACATGGAAATGGTGGAAAAGGCGAAGGAATACATCCGCGCCGGCGACATCTTCCAGGTGGTGCTGTCGCAGCGCTTCGAGGCTGACTTTCCGCTGCCGCCGCTCTCCCTCTACCGGGCGCTGAGGCGCACCAATCCTTCGCCTTACCTCTATTATCTCGACTATGGCGACTTCGCCGTGGCCGGTTCCAGCCCGGAGATTCTCGTCAGGGTGCGCAACGGGCGCGTTACCATCCGCCCCATTGCCGGCACCCGCCGCCGCGGCCGCACGCCGGAAGAGGACAGGGCGCTGGAGGAAGAGCTGCTGAACGACCCCAAGGAGCTGGCCGAGCACCTGATGCTGCTGGACCTGGGCCGCAACGACGTGGGGCGGGTGGCGGAAATCGGCTCGGTGCAGGTAACGGAGCGCTTCACCATAGAGCGCTACAGCCAGGTGATGCACATCGTCTCCAACGTCGAGGGGCGGCTGGATGATGCGCGCTTCGATGCGCTGGATGCCCTGATGGCGGGTTTCCCCGCCGGCACCGTCTCCGGCGCACCAAAGGTGCGGGCGATGCAGATCATCGATGAGCTGGAGCTTGAGAAACGCGGCATATATGCCGGGTGCGTGGGCTATTTTTCCGCTGCCGGAGACATGGACAGCGCCATCGTGCTGCGCACCGCCATCGTCAAGGACGGGCGCATGTTCGTGCAGGCGGGTGCCGGCATCGTTGCCGACTCGGTGCCGCGGCTGGAACAGAAGGAATGCGAGAACAAGGCCCGTGCCCTGTTCCGGGCCGCGCAGGAAGCGGTGCGCTTTGCCGGCGGCGGTGGAGCGCGGCAGGGTGGCAAGGGTTGAGGCCGGCCCAACTGTCCGGCATGGTGGGCAAGTAGTCGGGTCAGGGGAGCAGTTGGCCATACGAAGGGAGCGCAAGGCGTGATCCTGCTACTGGACAATTACGACAGCTTCACCTTCAACCTGCTGCATTACATCGGCGAAGTGGGGCTGAGGCTGGGCCGCAGGCTGCACATCGAGGTGCGGCGCAACGATGCGCTGACGGTGCAGGAGGCGCTGGCCATGCAGCCCGAGGCCATCGTCATCTCGCCCGGGCCATGCACGCCGAACGAGGCCGGCATATCGGTGGAGCTCGTGCAGGCGGCGGCGGAACGCAACATGCCGCTGCTCGGCGTCTGCCTGGGGCATCAGAGCATCGGCGCGGCGTTTGGCGCGAGCATCATCCGCGCGCCGGAGCTGATGCACGGCAAGACGGACAGCATCCATCACATCGGCGAGGGCATCTTCCGCGGCCTGCCGCAGCCCTTTGCTGCCACACGTTATCATTCCCTCATCATCGACGAGGCCACGTTGCCCGATACGCTGGCGGTAACGGCGCGCACTGCCAGTGGTCTGGTCATGGGCGTGCAGCACGTGGAAAAGCCCATCCACGGCGTGCAGTTTCATCCCGAAAGCATTGCCACGGAAAACGGCCACCAGATGTTGCAGAACTTCCTGATTTCCGCTGGCGTGCTGGCCGATGCTGCCTGAGCTGGATGGCCGATTTCACAGGTGCTTTCGGCAGCATGATGGCGGACCTCCATGCCGACAGGGCAGGGGGATCATGCACAATCACATGTGCATGCATGACACAGGTTTCATCATGCGGAACTTGCCATTGTTTCCTCAATGAACGAAAATGCGCTGGGCCGCATATGCGCAATCGGGCCTGCGCGCTTGCATCGTGCGCAAGCCAGTGCCGGCAGTGAGGGGCAGCAGGTGCTGTGAGCGGTGTAGAGCCGATGCAAGGCCGAAGACAGGCTGCAAGAACAATGAATGCGGGAGGAAACGACCATGATCGACAGGCGCAAGCTGATGCTTTCCCTGGGGCTGGTGCCGGCGGCGGCATTGCTGCTGCGTGGCGGAGTGGCAGGCCCGTCATCAGCACTGGCGGCGGCTGACGGGCCGTGCGGCAAGGGCACGCTGACGGAAGCGGGCCTGCACATGCAGCCGTGGTTCGTGCAGGACAGCTTCCTTGACATGGCCGAGGAGCTGGCCGCCGCGAAGGAGGAAGGCAAGCACTTCGTGGTGGTGGTGGAGCAGAAGGGTTGCCCCTACTGCAAGACCATGCACGAGGAATATTTCACCGATGCCAAGGTCTGCAACTTCATCCGGGAGCATTTCCGCGTGCTGCAGATAGACCTCAGGGGTGATCGCGAGGTTACGGATTTCGATGGCAAGACCATGCCGGAGAAGCAGTGGGCGCGCGCGCACCTGAAGCTGGCATTCACGCCCTCCCTGCTGTTCTTCGAAGGAGACGCGGCGGAAATCGGCAAGAAGCCGCCACGAGAGCGCGCCGTTGCCGTGATGGAAGGGCTGTACAACCCGTATGACTTCCGCATCCTCTTTCATTATGTGCAGGAAGGTGCATGGAAGAACAAGAGCTGGCGTGATTATCGCCGCGAGCAATGGGGCAAGCGCAGCTGATTTCGTGCCATGCAAGAGGTTGCCTGCCGGCATGCGCCTGTTGCAGGCAGCTCATGCATGAGAAGGGCCTGCCGGCCTCTTGAAAAGTCGGGCGAGCCGTCATAATTTACGTGCCCGGAGCACATGTGCCAGACATGAGCGGCTCCGCCATGGGCAGCTGTAGCTCAGTTGGTTAGAGCACCAGATTGTGGATCTGGGGGTCGGTGGTTCGAGTCCACCCAGCTGTACCATTTTTTCAAG
>JALSGQ010000049.1 GCA_026982665.1 Hyphomicrobiales bacterium
GCCGCCCGCCGCATCGAGCAGATGACGGGCCTTGCCCTCATCACCGGCCAATGGCGGCTGTGGGCCGACTGCCTGCCGTCCGATGGCCTGTTCCGCATCCCGCTGGCCCCGGTGCAGTCCATCGACGAGGTGGCGGTGCGCACATCATCCGGCTGGCAGGTGCTCGATGCCACGCTGTGGCAGGCCGACACCACCTCGCGCCCGCCGCGCCTGCGCATGGTCAACCCCTGGCCACGGCCAGATGGCGGGCTGGGCGCGGTGCGCATCACCTTCACCGCCGGTTTCGGCGCCGATGACACCGCGGTGCCGGAGGAGCTGCAACTGGCCGTGCTCACCCTCGCCGCCCATCACTACGAGTTCCGCGAGGGCAACATCGCCGAGCGCGGCATGCCGCCGGAGGTGCACTCCCTGCTCTCCGGCTGGCGCACGCTGGTGCTGTAGCCCGCTGCAATTCCTCTCATTGGAGGCTCCATTCATGCCCCGTTCCCCTGCTCTGGGCGAGGTGCTGCCGCGCCGCCGCCCGCGCATCGCGGTGCGCAACCGCCGCCTGCAACTGCAACAGCCCGTCGCCACCGACGACGGCTCAGGTGGCGAGCACGTGAGCTGGCAGACCATCGCCACCATCTGGGCCGCCATCGAGCCGCAGAGCAGCTTTCACGATGCCGACAGCCTGCGGCAAGACAGGCCCACCGCGCAGTTGCGCGCCCGCATCTGGCTGCGCCGCGGCGCAACCCTGCCACAGCCCGGCATGCGTTTCCTCGAACCCGCGGCCAGCCGCACCTGGCACATCGAAGCCGTCATGGATGCCGACGCAGGCCGCCATCACCTCGCCTGCCTGTGCATTGCCGAACCGCTGTGAGGCTGCCCATGCCCACCAATCCAACCGACACGGCATTGCGCCGCGCCCTGACCTTGCGCCTTGAGCAATGGCGCACCCGGCTTCAGGCGGACGCGCCCGATGCCGCCATCTGGACGGAGATCATCGACACCACCCGCGCCGAGCTGCGCCTGCTGGCCTCGCGGCAGGTGGCACGGCGTATCCGCAAGAAATTGCAACAGAAGGGAGGGCAAGCATGACCATCCACGCCGCCAGCGCCCTGCAGAAGGCCATCATCCAGCACCTGCGCAGCGATGCCGCGCTCACCACCCTGCTGGG
The DNA here is from genome assembly GCA_026982665.1 of Hyphomicrobiales bacterium. Lineage (GTDB taxonomy): Bacteria > Pseudomonadota > Alphaproteobacteria > Rhizobiales > Aestuariivirgaceae > Thermopetrobacter. Next base: position 1,157 of record JALSGQ010000049.1, read on the forward strand.
CGGCCCGCGCATATACGATCAGGCCCCGCGCCGCCGCGAACCGCCCTACATCACCATTGGCGACATCGAGACATCCGCCTGGGACACCTTCACCGCCCGCGGCCATCAGCATCGCCTCACCCTGCACGTGTGGACGGATCACCGGGGCCGCGCGCAGGCTTTCGAGGTGCTGCACCGGCTCGACGAACTGCTGGACGAGGCGGCGTTGACGCTGGACGGCGGCCACCATCTGGTGAGCCTGCGCACCACCTTCTGGACGGCGGTGCCCCACCCACAGGGCCGCCACGTGCGCGGCCTCCTGCGCCTGCGCGCCATCACGCACCTTGCCTGAGTGGAAGCACATCAGGCCTGCTCCCCCGTCCAGCCGCTTGCCTCACAATCCGGGCGGTTGGGCGGGGGAGCGGGCCGGAGCGAGCCGCATGGCGCGGCTGCGTCCGCGCCTGAAGCAAAATGCATCTGCGCGCCATCACCCATCTCGCTTGATCCCACACACGAGGAGCCATCCCGATGCCCGCACAGAAAGGACGCGACCTGCTGCTGAAGGTGGATGCCACCGGCGGCGGCGCCTTCACCACCGTCGCCGGCCTGCGCACCCATCGCTTCAACCTGGCAACGGAGACGGTGGACGTAACACATCAGCTCTCGCCGGGGCAATGGCGCGAGTTGCTGGGCGGTGCCGGCCTGCGCCATGCTTCCATCGCCGGCAGCGGCATCTTCCGCGACGCCGCTTCCGATGCCACCGTGCGCCAGGCCTTCTTCGACGATGCCATCCTCACCTGGCAGGTGGTAGTGCCGGATTTCGGCATCATCGAGGGCCCGTTCCAGATCACCGCGCTGGAATACACCGGCGAACACACCGGCGCGCTGACCTTCGACCTCAGCCTCGAATCCGCCGGCCAGCTCACCTTCACAGCGTTGTAGGGCAGTTGATGTGTTGCTGCACCAACCTGAATCAGTTTCGCAACAAAGCGTTAACCACGACTTCAAGAAAGACAACAAAATGCAACAGATACAGTCTGTTGCAATGCAGGCTTGATTCTTCGCACGGAGGTTGAAGATGCCCCATAACCCCTACCGTGGAGAGGTGGAGGCCATCCTCGGCGGGTGTCCGTATCGCCTGCGCCTCACCCTGGGCGCGCTGGCCGAGCTGGAGGCGGCGCTGCAGGCGGAAAGCCTGCCCGACCTGCTGGAGCGCTTCGAGCAGGGGCGCTTCTCCGCCCGTGATCTCATCGCCATCATCACCGCCGGACTGCATGGTGCCGGACACACCGACATCACGCAACAGCAGGTGGCGCACATGAGCCATGCAGACGGCGTGCAGGGCATGGTGCAACTGGTGGCGAAGCTGCTGGCCGCCACCTTTCCGCCGCCGGAAGAGGATGCATCGGCAGGGCAGGGTGTGGCAACGCCTTCGGCGACGCATGAAACAGGGCAGGGCACATGAAGCCGTCTTTTCCCTTCCGGCATCTGCAACTGCTGGCGCTGCTGCACCTGGGGATCCGCCCTGACGAGTTCTGGAACCTCACCCCGCGCGAGCTGATCCCCCTGCTGCGCGCCGTGCTGCCCCCACCCGCGCCCGACCACGACACCCTGCGCGCCCTCATGCGCCGCTACGGCGACTGACCTCACCCCTGAAACACCCGAAAAACCGGACAACACCCATGCCCGACGACCTGCAGGAAATCATCATCCCCGTGCGGCTGAACACCGGCCAGCTCACCCGCGACATGCAGCAGGTGCAGCAGCTCTCAGGCCGCTTCGCCAGCACCATCAGCCGCGGCTTTGCCGATGCCATCGTCTCCGGCAAACGCTTCTCCGACGTGCTGCGCTCGCTCGCCGCGCAACTGCTGCGTATCGGCATCTCCTCGGCCCTGAAGCCCGCCATCGGCGCGCTCGGCAATGTCGCCGGCAGCCTGCTCGGCAGCCTCACCGGCGTGCCCGGCTTTGCCCGTGGCGGCGTCGTTGGCGGCGCGGGTGGCGCGCTGCTGGCCACGCCCTCCGGCCTGGCGCTGGCCGGCGAGGCCGGGCCGGAGGCCATCCTGCCGCTGGCGCGTGGGCCGGATGGCCGCCTGGGCGTGCGCGCGCAGGGGCAGGGCGCACCGGTGCAGGTGGTGATGCACATCTCCACGCCGGACGCGGAGGGCTTCCGCCGCAACCGCGGCCGCATCGCCGCCGAGCTGGCCCGCGCCGTCGCCGAAGGCCAGCGCAACCTGTGATCGGAGCATCGCCATGCCAGCCTTTCATGACGTTCGCTTTCCGCTGGACATCGCCCGCCG
>JALSGQ010000050.1 GCA_026982665.1 Hyphomicrobiales bacterium
GTTTTCAGCCTGCTGCACAGGCTGGCAGATACCGGATCAACCGATGCCTGCCGCCTGCCCGGTCAATGCGCCTCTTCCCAGTTGTGGCCGCTGCCGACATCCACCACCAGCGGCACCTTCAGCGCCAGCACCGGCTCATGTGCCGTGCTCATGGTGCGGGCAACCACTTTCGCGGTTTCTTCCAGCAGCGCCTCCGGCACCTCGAACACCAGCTCGTCGTGCACCTGCAGCAGCATCTTCACCTCGCCAAGCCCGGCATCGCGCAGGGCCTGCGGCATGCGGATCATGGCGCGGCGGATGATGTCGGCCCCGGAGCCCTGCATCGGCGCGTTGATGGCGGCGCGCTCGGCATAGGCGCGGCGCGAGGGGTTGGAGGCGGCAATGCCCGGCACGTGCACGCGCCTGCCGAACAGCGTCTCCACGTAGCCGTGCTCTTTCGCGAAGGCCTTGATGCGCTCCATGTAGTCGCGAATTTCCGGGAAGCGGCTGAAATAGAGCCTGATGTATTGCGCCGCCTCCTCCCGCGGGATGTCCAGCCGCCGCGCCAGGCCGTGGGCGGAGATGCCGTAGATGATGCCGAAGTTGATGGTCTTGGCCTTGCGCCTGAGGTTGGCGTCCACCTGATCCACCGGCACCTCGAACATCTCCGCGGCGGTGCGGGCGTGGATGTCCTCGCCGTCGCGGAAGGCCTGCTGCAGGCGCTTCACGTCGGCCACGTGGGCGAGGATGCGCAGCTCGATCTGCGAATAGTCGGCAGAAAGGAGGCGGCAGCCCTTCGGCGCGATGAAGGCGGCGCGGATCTTGCGGCCCTCCTCGGTGCGCACAGGGATGTTCTGCAGGTTGGGGTCGGTGGAGGCGAGCCTGCCGGTGGTGGTGGCGGCCAGCGAGTAGCTGGTGTGCACGCGGCCCGTGTCCGGGTTCACGTGCTGGATCAGCGCATCGCAGTAGGTGGACTTCAGCTTCATCAGCATGCGCCATTGCAGCACCAGGCCGGCGATTTCCGCGCCCTTTGCCACGTTGTCGCTGTCAGTGCCGCTGGCATCGCCATCCTCGCCGTTCTTCTGCGCGGCCAGCTCCTCCAGCACCTCGTTGTCGGTGCTGCGGGCGCCGGTGGCGGTCTTCTTGGGCGGTTCAAGCCCCAGGTGGTCGAACAGCACCTCGGCCAGCTGCTTGGTGGAGCCGACGTTGAACTCAACGCCTGCCAGCGCGTGGATGCGGCTCTCCAGCTCCCGCGCGCGGGCCTCGAACTCCTTCGAGAGCCGCATCAGCACCTGCGTGTCCACCAGCACGCCGGTCAGCTCCATGTCCATGAGCACCTCCACCAGCGGGCGCTCCAGCGTCTCGTAGACGGTGCTCTTGCCAAGGTCGTAAAGCGCCGGCTTCAGCAGCCGGTGCAGGCGCAGGGCGATGTCGGCATCCTCGGCAGCGTATTCGCAGGCGGTGCGCGGGTCCACCTCGCTGAAGGAGAGCTGCTTCCTGCCCTTGCCGGCCACGTCGGTGAAGGCGATGGGCTTGTGGTCGAAGTGGCGCCTGGCCAGCGCATCCAGCCCGTGGTTGGTCAGCCCCGCCTCCAGAACGTAGGAGATGAGCATGGTGTCATCGAAGGCCTTCACCTCGATGCCGAGGCGGCGCAGCACCTCGGCGTCATACTTGATGTTGTGGGCCACCTTGAGGATGGCATCATCCTCCAGCACGGGCTTGAGCAGCGCCAGCGCGTCCTCGATGTCCACCTGCTCGTGCGGCGCGGCGGCGGGGTCTTCCAGCGTTGCCTCCGGTGCGCGGTGGTTCAGTGGCACGTAGGCGGCGCGATCCGGTGCCAGCGCCAGGGCAATGCCCACCAGCTCGGCCTGCATCACGTCCAGCGCCGTGGTCTCCACGTCAAAGGCGAGCAGCCCCTGTGCGCGCGCTTCCTCAAGCCATTCGGCCAGGCGCTCTTTCGTGGTGATCAGCTCGTATTCAGCATGGGTGAAGGGCAGGCCGGCGAGCGCGTTGCGCGCCTTCTCCGCTGCCGTGCAGCGGTTGGCGGCGTTGCTGATTTCCCCTTCTGCATCCTCTTCTTGCGGTTTCTCCCAGCCGGGGGCGGAGACGGGCAATGGCTCGATCTTCGCGGTGTCCACGCCCAGATCCCTGGCGATGCGGCTGGTGAGGGTGGTGAACTCCAGCCCCTTCAGGAAGCCGATGAGCTTCTCCGGATCAGGCGGGTGCACGGCAAAGGCAGCGAGTGGCACCTTCACGTCCACGTGGTCATCAAGCGCAACCAGCTTCCTGGAAATGCGGGCATCCTCGGCGTGCTGCTGCAGGCGCTCGCGGCGCTTGGGCTGCTTGATCTCGTCCACGTGCTTCAGCAGGTTCTCCACCGTGCCGTATTGCTCGATGAGCTGCGCGGCGGTCTTCACGCCGATGCCGGGCACGCCGGGGATGTTGTCGGTGGAATCACCGGCCAGCGCCTGCACCTCGATGACCTTCTCCGGCGCCACGCCGAAGCGTTTCTTTACCTCCTCCGGGCCGATGTCCTTCTCCTTCATCGGGTCGAACATCAGCACCTGTTCATCGCGGATGAGCTGCATCAGGTCCTTGTCGGAGGAGACGATGTGCACCACCGCGCCCTTCTCCGCCGCCTGCCGGGCATAAGTTGCGATGAGGTCATCGGCTTCGTAACCGTTCTGCTCCACCAGGGCGATGCCGAAGGCCTCCGTCGCCTGGCGGATGAGGTCGAACTGCGGGATGAGGTCTTCCGGCGGCTCCGGGCGGTTGGCCTTGTATTCGGGGTATATCTCGTTGCGGAAGGTCTCGCGCGCAGCATCGAACAGCACGGCGATGTGGGTGGGGCGCTTGCCCTCGTTCATCTGCGCCAGCAGCTTGTGCAGCATGGCGACGAAGCCATGCACCGCGCCCACCGGCAGGCCATCGGAGCGGCGGGTGAGCGGCGGCAGGGCATGATAGGCGCGGAAGATGTAGCCCGAACCGTCGATGAGCCAGACGTGATCGCCCGGCTTCACGTCGCGCCAGAACTCCTTGGGCGGGACGAAGATGCGGTCCTGCCGCTGCGTGGGGGAGGTATCTTCGGCTTGCTGTGGTTGTGCCTGCTGCTCGGCCATGCGTTCCTCTCCGCTTCCGGCATCCTGATGCATGTTCATCATTGGCCATAGCCGTGCGGTTGGCGCAAGAGCATGCCCGCGCAGCAGTATTACGAAAAATTAATGCAACTTCCCCTCTGCAAATCAGCGGGTGCAATGGCCATTTCCCTGTGTGGAGCATGGGAAAACATTCCCTGCATGCTTCCGAGGGGACGCCCTTCCACCAATCGAGCAAAAGGGAGCGCTGGTGTGCGTGTGCACATCACGACTGCTGGCGCATGGCCATGCGGTGCGGGAGGGGTGTGCCCGGCAACGCGCAATAACACACGAACCTCTGAAGGAGATGCAACGATGAAGATTTCTTCGCGCAAGTGGCTGGCTCCGGCATTGGTGGCGCTGCTGGCGGTGGCGACGCCGGGTATGGTGCAGGCAGCGCAGCAGCAGGAGGCAAACACCGGCAAGAAGGCGGAAGCGCAGGCTGCTGCCGAGAAGAAGGAAACGAAAGCGCTGAAGGCGGCAAAGGAAGAAGCGCGGGCAAAGGCGCGCGAGAAGGGCCAGCAACAGGTGCAGGCCGAGCGCGAGAAGGTGTTTGCCGAGGCCGTGGCGGCGCTGGCGGCCACGCGTGATGCCATCGTGGCGCTGGAGAAGAAGGACAGGAAGGCGGCGCTGGCGGCGCTGGAAAAGGTCATCGGCAAGCTGGAGATCATCCTGGCGCGCGACCCGAAGCTGGCGCTGGCACCGGTGGACGTGATGACCTACATGCTGGACGTTCATGCCGACGTGGCCAGCGTGAAGAAGGCGGTGGACGAATCCATCAGCCTGTTGAAGAAGGGCCGGGTGCAGGATGCGCGCGCCATCGTCTCCGGCCTGGCCAGCGAGATCGTCATCGAGGTCGCCAACATTCCGCTGGCCACCTATCCGGATGCCATCAAGGCCGTGGTGCCGCTGGTGGAGGCCGAGAAATACGATGAGGCGAAACGGGCCCTTGTCGCGGCGCTGAACACGCTGGTGATCACCCGCACCATCGTGCCGCTGCCCATCGTCCGCGCCGAATCGCTGCTGGCGCAGGCGGAGACACTGGCGGAGAAGAAGGATCGCGGCAAGGCAGACCAGAAGCAGCTCGACGACCTGTTGCAGGCAGCGCGCCAGGAGCTGCAGTTCGCCGAGGTGCTGGGCTATGGCAAGGCCGAGGACTTCAAGCCGCTGTATGCCGAAATCGACAAGATCGAGCAGAAGGTGAAGGGCGGCGGCCATGGCAAGGGCTTCTTCGATGCACTGAAGCAGGGGCTGGAGAAGCTGCTGGCCCGCTTCTGAGCATGATGTGAAGAAAAGTTTTCCGGCCTGCCTTGCAGGCTGGAAATGCTTTTCTTGAGAAAAACAATGTGTCCTGCTGGCTTGGGGCGACCAGTGCCAGCAGGACATCATTACCGACAAGAGTGCATTGCCATATCTCTTCCGTGGCTTGAAACATGCTCATTCAAAAGCCCGCAAACGGCTTGTGCCTGATGCCCATTGACACTTGCGGGGATGCCGACGGAAAGACGGGCCGGTGGCGGCTTGGCCACCGGCCCTTTCGTTGGCTACACTGTGTGCGGCACTGACCTCATGCCATTGCACCATCTGCAATCGGCCAGACAGGCGAGAGGGGAGGAACAGGCATGGCCTTCATCAAGGTGAATGACGTGGTGCTGCATGCCCGCGCAGGGCGCGAGGAGCACGGCAGACCGCTGGTGTTCATCAATTCGCTGGGCACGGACTACCGCATCTGGCACAAGGTGGCGCATGATCTGCGCGGGGCAGACTTCCGCTTCCTGTTTCACGACAAGCGCGGGCACGGGCTTTCCGACATCGGCGATGTGCCCTACTCCATCGAAGATCACGTGGCCGATGTGGCGGCATTGATGGATCATTACCGGATGAAAGAGGCCATCATCTGCGGCATCTCCGTCGGCGGCATGATCGCGCTGGCGCTCTCCGCCGCCCGGCCTGATCTCGTCAGCGGCCTGATCCTGTGCAACACCGCGCACAAGCTGGGCACCGATGCGGCGTGGAACCTGCGCATTGCCAAGGTGGCGAGCAGCGGGCTTTCGCACATCTGGGGGCAGATCGAGCGGGCGTGGTTCACCGCCGATTTCCGCAAGAACCACCCGGATGAGGTGCGCGGCATTCGCAACATGGTGATCCGCTGCCACCAGGGCGGCTATATCGGCACCTGCATGGCCATTCGCGATGCCGACTACACGGAAGCGGCAAAGAGCGTATCGGTGCCGACGCTGGTGGTGGGAGCCGCGCAGGATGGCTCCACGCCGCCGGATGTGGTGAAGGGCATGGCGGAGATCATCCCGGGGGCGGCGTATCACGAAATGGCGGATGCAGCGCACATGACCTGCATCGAGCAACCTGCAAGGCTGGCGGAGCTGATTCGCGACTTTGCCGGCAAGCACGGGCTTGCCTGATGAAACGCACACATCGGCTGGCGGCACAATGCCGGCAGCCCCCTGCCTCATGCCTGGCGGCGAGATGACATCCTGCGGCGGCGAGGTGGAATGAATGGCGGAGAGGGAGGGATTCGAACCCTCGAGACGGTTACCCGCCTACACGCGTTCCAGGCGTGCGCCTTCGACCACTCGGCCACCTCTCCAGTCAGTGCCTCGCGACACTCGCAACATGCGCTCCGGCCCCGGTCGCCGGACCGTCGAAGGCGCACGCGAAAAACATGACAGCTCGTGCGCCTTCGACCACTCGGCCACTTCTCCAGTCAGTGCCCCAGCCACTTGGCGGGCACGTGGCCTTGACCGCGTTGCAGGCAATAACCGAAACGGCGCGGCGGTTCAAGCGCCAACTTTGGTGGCGCACCTGTGCAAGACAGGTATATATACTGCCGGGCAATGCAGCCATTCATGTGCAGGGAGGAGAATTGCCATGATGTCCGCTCTCTTGTCCGTGAGGCGCCCCTTGTTGTTCGCCACCGCGACACTGTTGCTGGGGAGCGCCGCGGCATCGGCACAGGCCGAAACACCGGCGCAGCAGAAGCAGGCCATGCCCGCCATTGCCACATGGGAGGTGGAAGGAGCGTTCGAGGACGTGTTGCAGGATGTTGAGGATGCCATCGTCGGACAGGGGCTGAAGATCACCTACCGTGCGGATATCGCCGGCATGCTGGCGCGCACCGGCAAGGACCTGGGCTTTGAGCCCCTCTACAGGGGCGGGCAGGTGTTGCAGTTCTGCTCCGCGCGGCTGTCCTACGAGGCAATGAAGGCCGATGCGGCAAACATCGCCTTCTGCCCCTATGGCATCTTCGTGTTCCAGACGGTGCAAAAGCCCGACAAGGTCAGCGTCGGCTTCCGCCCGCTGCCCGTGCCTGCCGGCATCAGCGCCGAATCGAAAAAGGCGCGGGAGGCCATCAATGCCCTGCTGAAGGGCATCGTGGCGGAAGCGGTGGGCGAATGACGCACCGCGCCGGACGGCCGGGCGGATGGTGGCAGGCAGCCCATCGCCGGGCGCTCAGCGCTCGCCCCTTGCCTCGGCGCGGGCTTCCGTGATGGCGTCATCAATGGCGCGGGCGAGCTTGTCCACCAGCTCGTCCAGGTGCCGCTCTTCCATGATGAAGGGCGGGGCCAGCAGCACGTGATCGCCGCTGAAACGATCCGCCGTGCCGCCCATGGGATAGCAGATCAGCCCGTGCTCCATGGCCTTGCTCTTGATGCGCCCGGCCAGCTGCCATGAGGCAGGGAAGGGCTGCTTCGTTGCGCGGTCGCGCACCAGTTCCAGCCCGCGGAACATGGCGCGCCCGCGGATGTCGCCGATGTGCTCGTGATCACCGAAGCGCTCCTGCAGCCGTTCGAGCAGCTTCTCGCCCAGCATGGCGGAGCGCGCCACCATGTCCTCCTCCTCGAACACCCGCAACACCGCCGCCCCGGCAGCGCAGGCAGTGGCATGGCCGACATAGGTGTGGCCGTGCGCGAATGCGCCGGAGCTTTTCTCCACCTCGGCAATGATCTCCTCGCGCACCATCATCGCGCCGATGGGCTGATAGCCGCCGCCCAGCCCCTTGGCCAGGGTGATGATGTCCGGCACGATGCCGTCCTGCTCGAAGGCGAACAGGGTGCCGCAGCGGCCCATGCCGCACATCACCTCGTCGATGACGAGCAGCACGCCGTAGCGGTCGCATATCTCGCGGATGGTCTTGAAATAGCCCGGCGTGGGCGGTGCTGCGCCCAGCGTGGCACCCACCACCGTCTCGGCAATGAAGGCCGCCACCCGCTCCGGGCCGATGTCGAGGATGGCCTCCTCCAGCGCCCCGGCGACGCGGGCGGTGTATGCCTCCTGCGTTTCTCCCTTCCGCCGCCAGCGGTATTCGTAGCACGGCACGATCTTGCGCACGGTGGGCATGAACATGGGCGCGAAGGGGTTGGGCGAGGGATGCCTGCCGCGCAGGATGGGCGTGCGGCCGGAGATGGACATGCAGCCGATGGTGGAGCCGTGATAGCTCTGGCGGCGCGAGATGATGTGATCGCGGGTGTCCTCGCCGCGCTCGATCTGGATCTGGCGCGCCAGCTTCATGGCCGCCTCGTTGGCCTCCGAGCCGCCGGAGAGAAAATAGACCCGCCACTCGCCGCCCGGGGCCTTTTCCGACAGCTTGTCGGCCAGCTCTTCCGCCGCATCGTTGGTGAAGAAAGCGGTGTGGGCAAAGGGCATGCGCTCCAGCTGCTGGCGGATGCGCTCGATGACCTTCGGGTGGCCATGGCCGAGGCAGGAGACGGCAGCGCCACCGGAAGCGTCGAGATAGGCCTTGCCGTCGGCATCGTAAATGTAAACACCCTCCGCCCGCACGGCGCGGGGCAGCCGGATGCGCAGGTTTCGGTGCAGGACGTGGGACGGAACGGGCACAGGCATGGCTGCAACCCTCTGCGAGGTTGGATTTGGAATGCGGATTGAACGGTGGCTTGCTCACTGTCTTGCATGGCCACGGGTTCAGGTGGGATGCGGATAGTGATTCTACGCCCTTGCGCGACGGCGGCAAGAGGAAAATGTGAATGGGATCATGCATGAAGCCGGATGGGTTGCGGCGTTCCTTGCCGGCACTTTTTCTTGATGTTGCCGCCCATCACCCCGCTCCCCCGCCTGTCCGCCCGGACAGGATGCGCAAGGCGATCGGGCAGGGGAGCGGGGCAGTTTCATTCCCGCCAGTCGCCCAGTGTGGCCTGCACCAGGGCCAGTGCCGCGACGCCCGCGGTGTCGGCGCGCATGATGCGCGGGCCGATGCGGATGGAGTGCACGAAATCCAGGGTGCGCAGCAGCCGCTGTTCTTCCGGCGCAAAGCCGCCCTCTGGGCCGATGAGCACCGCCAGCGGGCCTTCAGGCACCTGCTTCAGCGCCTTGATGGGGTCGGCAATGGGCGCGGCCTCGTCCAGGTGGATGATGCGCCGCTGCGGCTCCTGCTCAGGCCAGTCCGCCAGCAGTTTTTCCAGCGGCTGGGCATCCAGCACTTCCGGCACGAAGACGAGGTTGCACTGCTCCGCCGCCTCCATGGCATTGGTGCGCAGCCGTTCCATGTTCACCTTGCGCACCACCGTGTGCTGCGTCAGCACCGGGCGGATGCGCCGCGCGCCCATCTCGGTGGCCTTCTGGGCGATGTAGTCGAGCCGGGCGCCCTTCAACGGCGCGAACAGGTAGTCGATATCCGGCGGCGGTGTCGGGTCGGCCAGCTTCTCCGCGCAGCGCAGCCGCACATGGCGCTTGCCCGCCTCCTCGATGCGGCACAGCCACTCGCCATCCCCGGCGTTGAACAGCCGCACCGCATCACCTTCCCCCAGCCGCATGACATTGCGCAGGTAATGTGCCTGCTTGCCTTCAAGCCGCACCTCCTGCCCCGCCGCCAGCGGCTGCGGCACGAAGAGCCGGGGCATGCGATGCAGGGCGGTGGTCATGGCGGGCAGAAATCCATTCTGTTGCAGAGTCAAATGGGCTATAGCGACTGTTGCGGATGATCGGCAACCTGCAAGATGCCGTGCATGTCATGAATGCTTCCACTCACAGCGAGCAACGGGTGCCCGATGCACTTGGGCATCACTGGAGCGAGCGCTTCCTGCCCGCAAGCTGGCGCCCTTACGCGCGGCTGATGCGGCTGGAGCGCCCCGTTGGCTGGCAGCTGCTGCTGCTGCCGGGCCTGTGGGCGGTGGCGCTGGCGCAGGTCATGCAGGGCGGCGGCTGGCCGGACTGGCGCATCATGGTGCTGCTGCTGATCGGCAGCATCGTCATGCGCGGGGCGGGCTGCGTCTACAACGACATCGTCGATCGCGACATCGATGCGAAGGTGGAACGCACCCGCGCCCGCCCGCTGCCATCGGGGCAGGTGAGCGTGCGGCAGGCATGGGGCTTTCTCGTCCTGCTGCTGCTCGTTGGCCTCATCGTGCTGCTGCTGCTGCCGCGACCGGCGCAGTGGGTGGCCGTGGCCTCGCTGGGGCTGGTCATCATCTATCCGTTCATGAAGCGCATCACCTACTGGCCGCAACTGTTCCTGGGGCTGGCCTTCAACTGGGCGGCGCTGGTAGGCTGGGTGGCGGTGCGCGGCGCACTGGAGGCCCCTGCCCTGCTGCTGTATGCCGGCGGCGTGTTGTGGACGCTGGCCTATGACACCATCTATGCCCACCAGGACCGCGCCGATGACCTCATGGCCGGGGTGAAGTCCACCGCCCTGAAGCTGGGCAGGCATACGAAAATCTGGCTTGCCGCCTTCTTCGCGCTGGCGCTGGGCCTCATCGGGCTGGCGGGGTGGCTGGCCGGGGCCTTTCCGCTGTTCGTCTTCGCACTGATCTTCGGCGCACTGCATGCCGGCTGGCAGGTGTTGACGCTTGACATCGACGATGCCCGCAACTGCCTTGTGCGCTTTCGCGCCAACCGCGATTTCGGGCTGATCATCTTTGCTGGCGCGCTGGCAGCCTCGCTGATGAATCACTGGATATGAGCATCTTTCCACAGCGCGCAATCAGCCGCTCGGGATTGGTGGGCCTGTGCTAGCATCCCGTGCAGCGGAAACGGCAAGCATGCATTCACGGGAACGGATCACCATGAACAAGCGCGTGGTAACGGTGCAGTGCGAGGCCTGCGGGGCCGAGGGCGAGGCGGAGATCACCGGCGTGATGGACCTGAAGGATGCCTTGCCCAAGCGCTGGAAGCGGCGCATCATCAACCACCGCGCCTACATCCTGTGCGACGTGTGCGGGCATCCGGTGCAGTTCACCGGCGGCATCTCGCCTTACCTGCTGGATGCCCTGAACCTGCCGCCCAATGCCACCTGCGACATCGAGGAGATCGACGACTTCAGGTCCGACCCGGAGGTGGCCACCTGGCGGCGGCAGCGCCGCACCCTTGCCCGCGCCGGCAAGAACCTCGACGAGCTTTCCTTCGACAAGGACGACGACTGAAGGCGGCTGCGGCATCATCCCGCGAACCGGGGCGCACCCCTTGCCTGAAGCGCCATTTTCCGCCACCTCTTGCACGACAGGCATCGTGGCGGAAAGGGAATCATCATGTCGGACGACATGCTGCAGAAGATGCAGACGCTGGCAGCGCAGGCGCTGGAGGCCGCGCGCAAGGCCGGAGCGGAAGCAGCGGATGTGCTCGTAACGGGCGGCGAATCGGTGGAGGTGGACGTGCGCGAGGGTGCACTGGAGCACCTTGAGCGCTCCGACGGCATGTCCTTGGGCCTGCGCGTGCTGATGGGCCAGCGGCAGGCGGTGGTGTCGGTGGGTGATCCGGAGCACATGAATCTCCTCGATGCCGCCGAGCGCGCCGTGGCCATGGCAAGGGCGGCGCCGGAAGATCCGCATATCGGGCTGGCGGATGCATCCATGCTGGCGCGGGAATGGCCGGACCTCGACCTTGAGGACACCGGCGGCCTGCCGGATGCGGAAACGCTCAAGGAGCGGGCGCTGGCGGCAGAAGAGGCGGCACTGGCCGTGAAGGGCGTTGCAAAGTCTGTCGGCGCGGGCGCATCGGCCAGCCGGGGGCTGGTGTTCCTGGCCGCCAGCAACGGCTTTGCGGGAGGATATGCCCGCACCGGCTTCGGCATTTCGGCGGCGGTGATTGCCGGTGCGGGCGCGGACATGCAGCGCGATTATGCCTATGACAGCCAGACGCACCTGGCCGACCTGCGCACGCCGGAGGACATCGGGCGCGAGGCCGGGGAGCGCGCCGTGCAACGCATGAATCCGCGCAAGCCCGAGTCGCTCGCAGGTGCGCCGGTGATCTTCGATCAGCGCATCGCCGGCTCCATCGCCGGGCATCTGGCCTCCGCCATCAATGGCCGCACGGTGGCGCGCGGGGCCAGCTTCCTGAAGGACAGCCTGGGCGAACGCATCATGCCGGAAGGCATGACGGTGGTGGATGATGCACGCATGCCCCGTGGCGCAGCCTCTCGCCCCTTCGACGGCGAGGGGCTGCCGACGGCACGGCTGAACGTGGTGGAAGACGGCGTGTTGCAGGCATGGCTGCTGGACCTGGCCTCGGCCCGGCAACTGGGGCTGAACAGCAATGCCCATGCGCGGCGTTCGCTCACCGCGCCCCCCTCGCCCGGCGCCAGCAACTTTCACATCGCCAACGGTTCGGCCAGCCGGGAGGAGCTCATCGGCTCGGTGAAGCAGGGGCTGCTGGTAACGGAGCTCATCGGCATGGGAGTGAACACGGTAACCGGCGACTATTCGCGCGGTGCTTCCGGCCTGTGGATCGAGAACGGCGAGATTGCCGGTGCGGTGAGCGAGCTGACCATCGCCGCCAACCTGAAGGACATGCTGCGCAACATCACCGCCGCCGACGACCTGCGCTTCGTTGGTGCCACCAATGCGCCAACGCTCATGATAGAGGGCATGACCATTGCCGGGCAGTGAACACAGCCCCCTGAATGCCGATGCCCTGCAGGCGCTGCTGAAGCCGGTGCTGGCAGCAGCGCGCGAGGCGGGCACGCTGGCAGCGGCGCGCTTCCGCACCCGCGTGCACCGCCAGCGCAAGGCCGATGGCTCGCCGGTTACGGAGGTGGACCTGGCAGTGGATGCGCTGTTGCGCGAGCAACTGATGCAGCTGCTGCCGCAAGCGGGCTGGCTGTCGGAAGAGAGCACGCAAGGGGATGGATGGCTGGCGCACCGGCAGGTGTGGTGCATCGATCCGCTGGATGGCACCGGCGGGTTTCTCAGGCGTGATCCGCACTGGTGCATCTCTGTTGCCCTGCTGCAGGATGGCGCGCCGGTGCTGGGCGTTGTTCACGCACCGGTGCTGCAACGCACATGGTGGGCAGCGCATGGTGGCGGTGCGCTGATGAACGGCATGACGGCGCGGGTGAGCCACCGGCAGGCGCTGGAAGGCGCGCGCATCATCGGACGGCGCAACCTGCTCGATGCCGCGGCCTGGGAGCGGCCGTGGCCGAGGGTGGAGCTGCGGCGCTATCCGTCGCTGGCCCTGCGGCTGTCCTACGTGGCCTCCGGCGAGGCCGACGGCATGCTCTCGACCACCGCGGTGAACTACTGGGACGTGGCGGCGGGAGACATCATCGTGCGCGAGGCCGGTGGCATCATCACCGATGCCGAGGGAGTGCCGTTGCGCTATGAGGATGCCTCGGCACGGGTACATGGCGTCATTGCCGCAGCGCCGGCACTGCATGAAGAGATGCGAACACTGGCGCAAGGCTGGCGCGGCTGCGCGCGGCATGGCAACACAGGCAAACCCGAGAAGCAGGGAAATGGAACATGACCGACAGGGTGGTGGAATCGAAGCAGTATCTGCACCTGGTGTTCGGCGGCAGGCTGAAGGATGTGCAGGGAGTGGAGTTCGTCGACCCGAACGACCTCGACATCGTCGGCATCTTCCCCTCCTATGCCGAGGCGCACAAGGCGTGGGAGGAGAAGGCGCGGGCCACCATCGATGACTGCGAGGTGCGCTACTTCATCGTGCACATCCACCGCCTGCTGGAGCCGGAAGACTGAAGGGCATGCCTGCCCGTTCATCAGCGCCGCGGGCTGCATCAAGGCGCCTTTCTCTCATCGTCATGCCCCAGAAGGGATTTGCCCTTTCCATGAAAAAGCACGTGGAAATATTCACCGACGGGGCCTGCTCCGGCAATCCGGGGCCGGGCGGCTGGGGGGCAATATTGCGCTACGGGGCACACGAGAAGGAAATCTCCGGCGCGGAAACCGAAACCACCAACAACCGCATGGAGCTTCTGGCTGCCATCAAGGCACTTGAAGCCCTGAAGGAGCCGGTGATCGTCGATCTCTACACCGATTCGGAATACCTCAGGAAAGGCATTACCGAATGGCTGGCGCAGTGGAAGGCGCGCGGCTGGAAGACGGCGGCAAGGAAGCCGGTAAAGAATGCCGACCTGTGGCAGAAGCTGGAGGAGGCGATAGCGCCGCACGAGGTGCGCTGGCACTGGGTGAAGGGCCATGCCGGGCACGAGATGAACGAACGTGCCGATGCGCTGGCCCGCGCTGCCCTGCAGCAACTGCGCAATGGCAATGATGTTGGTGCCAATGGCACCGATGCGTGAGATGACAGGCGGCCATGCACCCTGTCATGGACTGCTTGCCAAGCACGGCCGTGGTCTTTAGACAAAACCGGAACGGGTTGAGGTGGTGCCGCCGCCACCATGCGAGGGGAACCGGCCTCGTGGAACACGACATCAGGGAAGAGATCACCGGCATCGAGCCGCTGGTGGCATTCATCGCCGCCGGCGAGAAACCGCGCGCGCAGTGGCGCGTGGGCACGGAGCACGAGAAGTTTCCCTTCCTTGCCGATACGCACGCCCCCGTGCCCTATGACGGAGAACGCTCCATCCGCGCATTGCTGGAAGCGCTCCGGCAGCGGCTTGGCTGGGAGCCATTGGTGGAGGACGGCCACCTCATCGGCCTGCGCGGGGCCAACTGCGGCAAGGGCTGCATCACGCTGGAGCCGGCGGGGCAGTTCGAGCTTTCCGGTGCGCCGCTTGCCACCATTCACGAGACCGCCGCGGAGATGGAAGAGCACATGGCGCTGCTGCACGAGGTGGCGGGTGCGATGGGCATCGGCTTTCTCGGCATGGGCGCGGCACCCGAATGGACGTTCGATGCCATGCCGCTGATGCCCAAGCCGCGCTATGGCATCATGCGCGCCTACATGCCGAAGAAGGGTAGGCTGGGGCTGGAGATGATGCACCGCACCGCCACGGTGCAGAGCAACCTCGACTTCGGCTCGGAAGCCGACATGGTGCAGAAGATGCGCGTCTCATTGGCGCTGCAGCCGCTGATCACCGCGCTGTTTGCCAATTCCCCCTTCACCGACGGCAAGCCCAACGGATACTTGAGCTGGCGCTCGGCCATCTGGCTGGATACCGATGCGGATCGCACCGGCATGCTGCCCTTCGTCTTCGACGAGGGCTTCGGCTACGAAGCTTACGTGCAATACGCGCTCGACGTGCCGATGTATTTCGTCAAGCGCGAAGGCCGCTACATCGATGCATCGGGGCAGTCCTTCCGCGACTTCATGGAAGGCAGGCTGCCTGCCCTGCCCGGCGAACACCCCACCATCGACGACTGGGCCGATCATCTCACCACGCTGTTCCCGGAAGTCAGGCTTAAGCGCTTCATCGAGATGCGCGGGGCGGACATGGGCTCAGCGCGCATGGTGCCGGCGCTTTCCGCCTTCTGGGTAGGGCTTTTGTATGACACCACGGCGCTGGATGCCGCCTGGGACGTGGTGAAACACTGGCCGGTTCAGGAGATGCAGCGGCTGCGCGCGGAAGTGCCGAAACTGGGCCTGCGGGCAGAGATTGCCGGGCGCAGCCTGCGCGACGTGGGGCGCGAGGTGCTCTCCATTGCCGATACCGGCCTTGCGCGGCGCAACAACGTGAATGCCAGAGGGCAGGACGAGCGGCTCCACCTGCAAGTGCTGCACGAGATCATCGAGACGGGCCGCACGCAGGCGGAAGAGCTCCTGGCGCGCTATCATGACGACTGGCACGGGGACATCCGCCCGGTGTATGCAGCATGCGCCCTGTGATTGGCCGACATGCGGCAGATCTGCCCCGTGTTCCCTGCCTCCTTCATTGAAACCATGACGGCAATACCCACATCAGGTGTGGAAGCGGGAAAATTTTCCAAGACTTCCCCAACTGTTCATCCGAAACAGTTCACCGAAAACAACGGGAGATGACGATCATGGTAATGGGTGTTGCCCAGTTCGAACGCCTGTTCCGCCACGCGGCGGGGCTGGACATCGACAAGTCGGACATCAAGCGGCTGGATGACTTCATCAATGCCGAGCTGCACGGCCTGCTGCTGATGGCGCAACGGCTGGCAAAGATGAATGGCCGCGACGTGATCACCGAGGCCGACGTGCCGCTGACCAAGGGCCTGCAGGAGAGCATGCATGCCTTCCGTCAGCTCGAGGAAGAAGTGCCGATCAAGGACATCCTGGAGCGCCTGGCCAAGCTGCCGCCGCTTGACCTGGCCATCGGCGAGGACGTGCAGGAAATGCTTCCCGAGCTTGCGGGCGGCATGGTGATTTCGCTGGCGAAGGTGTTCAAGGTCATCGATCCGACGATGAAGAACCCGCAGACCGAACACTGGGAGAAGGTGGAGCAGATCTACGAACTGCTGGTGTGATTTCCGGGCATTGCCGGAAATTTCCCTGTCCGATGAATATTGAAGGCCCATGCAGCCCTGTCTGCATGGGCCATGTGCATCTGGCGGGCATTTTCAGGGCTTGAAAAGCGCTGCAAATCACGTCATAAGCCCCCGTGATGATGCCTTGCGTCGGCTGGTGCCATTTCATCGGCATGAACGGAGTGCCCGCTGCGCGCGCAAGGCTCATGGCTGCTGCCGTAGCTCAGGGGTAGAGCACTCCCTTGGTAAGGGAGAGGTCGAGTGTTCAAATCACTCCGGCAGCACCATTCCCTTCCTTCGATCATCGGGCCGGCTGTCATTCATCCAGTGCCTTCATGCCGATGATGTTGTAGCCGGCATCCACGTGCATCACCTCGCCGGTAACGCCGCTACCCATCTCCGAGAGCAGGAACAGCGCCGCGCTGCCCACCTCGTCGATGCTGACGTTCTTGCGCAGCGGCGCGTTGGCCTCGTTCCAGTCCAGCATCATCCGGAAACCGGAAATGCCGGCGGCGGCCAGCGTGCGAATCGGCCCGGCGGAAATGGCGTTGACGCGAATGCCCCCCGGCCCCAGGTCGGCGGCAAGATAACGCACGGAAGCCTCCAGCGCCGCCTTGGCCACGCCCATGACGTTGTAATGCGGCACCCACTTCTCCGCGCCGTAATAGGAAAGCGTGAGCAGCGCGCCGCCCTCGGTCATCAGCGGCTCGGCCAGCTTCGCCACGGCGGTGAAGGAATACACCGAAATGTCCATGGTCTGGGCGAAGTTGGCGCGGGTGGTCTCCACATAGCGGCCCTTCAGCTCGTCCTTGTCGGAGAAGGCAATGGCATGCACCACGAAGTCGATGCTGCCCCATTCCGCCTTTATCTGCTCGAACACCTTCTCAAGCGAGGCATCATCGGTAACGTCGCACTCCATCATCAGTTTCACGCCCAGCTCCTCGGCCAGCGGCGCGACGCGCTTCTTCAATGCCTCGCCCTGGTAGGTGAAGGCCAGCTCCGCGCCGGCCTCGGCACAGGCCCTGGCGATACCGTAAGCAATGGAGCGGTTGTTGGCCACGCCCATGATGAGGCCGCGCTTGCCGGCCATGATGTCTGATGTGCTCATGTGTGCTTCCCCTCGCGTTCAACCGGCGTTTCTGGCATATGCTTTTGCCCCAGCATGCCCCGCAACACAAGAGAATTGCCCATGAGCGAACTGCTGAATACCCTGAAGGCCCTGCGGGCGGAGCCGGACTTTGCCAGTGCCGATGACCCTTTCGCCCTGTTCGGGCGCTGGTTCGCACAGGCAAAGGAGGCAGAGCCGGAATATCCGGAGGCGATGTGCCTGGCCACCGTGGACGAGCACGGCATGCCGGATGCGCGCATGGTGCTGCTGAAGGATTTCGACGAACGCGGCTTCGTCTTCTACACCAACATGGAGAGCGCGAAGGGCCGGCAGATCATGGCCACGGGCAAGGCGGCGCTGACCTTCTGGTGGCGCAACCTGCACCGGCAGGTGCGCATCCGCGGGCTGACGGAACAGGTGAGCGATGCGGAAGCCGATGCCTACTTCGCCACCCGCCCGCGCGGCTCGCAGATCGGCGCCTGGGCCTCGAAGCAGTCGCGCGAGATGGAGGATGCGCAGGCGCTGAAGAAAGCCGCCTTGCGCGAGGCGGCGCGCTTCGGCCTTGGCGAAGTGCCGCGCCCGCCTTACTGGACGGGGGTGCGCGTCATCCCGCTGCAGATGGAGTTCTGGCACGAGCGGCCCTTCCGCCTGCATGAGCGCATCGTCTTCCTGCGCGATGCGCCGGATGCACCGTGGCGCAGGAAGCGGCTGTATCCGTGAGGCTTCGGCTGCTATCATCCGGGCGCGAACAGGCAGGAGAACGGAAACCGCCATGACGAGCACGCCGAACGACGAACGCAAGACGCTGGTGCTGACCGGGGCATCGCGCGGCATCGGGCATGCCACGGTGAAGCGCTTCTCCTCCGCCGGCTGGCGGGTCATCACCTGTTCGCGCCAGCCGTTCCCGGAGGATTGCCCGTGGGAGATGGGCGAGGAGGATCACATCCAGGTGGACCTGGCCGATGAAGCCAGCATCGAGCGCGCCATTGCGGTGATTCGCGAGCGCTTGCAGGATCAGGGCGGCAGGCTCAACGCGCTGGTGAACAACGCCGCCATCTCGCCGAAGCTGCCCGGTGGCAAGCGCATGAACAGCATCGACACCACGGTGGCGGACTGGAAGACGGTGTTCCAGGTGAACTTCTTCGCCCCCATCATGCTGGCGCGCGGGCTGCTTCAGGAGCTTTCGGCGGCGAAAGGCGCGGTGGTGAACGTTACCTCCATTGCAGGCCAACGGGTGCATCCGTTTGCCGGCTCGGCCTACGCCACCTCGAAGGCGGCGCTGGCGGCACTGACACGGGAGATGGCGCATGACTTCGGCCCGCACGGCGTGCGCGTGAATGCCATCTCGCCGGGCGAGATCGAGACCTCCATCCTGTCGCCGGGCACGGAGAAGCTGGTGGAGCAGATACCGCTCAGGCGGCTGGGCCAGCCGGAGGAGGTGGCCAAGGCCATCTATTTCCTGTGCACGGAGGCCTCGTCCTACGTCAACGGCGCGGAGCTGCACATCAACGGCGGGCAGCATGTGTGATTGCGCGAAGAAAAGTTTTCCGGCTGCACGCAGCCGGAAATACTTTTCTTCGGAATGATTCGGTGTGGCGGCATGGCCGCTCTGCTTGAAGGAGGGTGCGCATGGGGCTGAAGGTGGCGGTGCAGATGGATCCGCTGGAGTCCATCAACATTGCAGGCGACTCCACCTTTGCGCTGATGCTGGAAGGGCAGCGGCGCGGGCATTCCTTCTTCGTCTACGAGCCGAAGGACTTGTCGCTGCAGGCCGGGGCGGAAGGCGTGAAGGTGTTTGCCACCGGGCGCTGCGTGCTGGTGCGCGACGTGGCGGGGGATCACTTCACCGCCAAGGAGCCGGAGACGCACGACCTTTCCGACTTCGACGTGGTGTGGATGCGCCAGGACCCGCCGTTCGACATGGCCTACATCACCGCCACGCACCTGCTGGAACGGCTGCCATCCTCCACGCTGGTGGTGAACGACCCGGCGGCGGTGCGTAACGCGCCGGAGAAGCTGTTCACCCTCGACTTTCCCGACCTCATGCCGCCCACCCTCATCACCCGCGACATTGCGGCCATCGAGGCCTTCCGCGCCGAGCATGGCGACATCATCCTCAAGCCCCTGTATGGCAACGGCGGTGCGGGCGTGTTCAGGCTCACGGCCAATGATGCCAACTTCGCCGCGCTGTATGAGCTGTTTATCGAGACCTTCCGCGAGCCGTTCATCGTGCAGCAATACCTGCCGCAGGTCAGGGAAGGCGACAAGCGCATCATCCTGGTGGATGGCGAAGTGGCCGGCGTGCTGAACCGGGTGCCGAAGCCGGGCGAGGTGCGCTCCAACATGGTGGTGGGCGGGCGCGCCGAGCTGGCGGAACTGACCGAACGCGAGCAGGAGATCTGCGCCCGCCTTGGCCCGGTGCTGCGCGAGCAGGGATTGCTGTTCGTCGGCATCGACGTGATCGGCGGCTGGCTGACGGAGATCAACGTAACCTCGCCCACCGGCCTGCGCGCCATCGAGGCGCTGGGCGGCCCCAACATTGCCGCGATGATCTGGGACGCGGTGGAGGAGAAGGTGTCCGGGCGCACGGGCTGAGCCTTGTGCTTTCCGATTGCATCCCCTGCCGCTGCCGTTGGCTTGCCCTGCGCGGTGCCGCACATTATCCTTGCGTAATAATCCTTGTAATCACGGCATGTGTTGATGAAAGGAGTGCAGCGATGCGCAAGCTCAAGGTGCAGCGGATCGGCAATTTGCTGGGCGTGGTGCTGCCGAAGGAGATGCTGCAGGAGCTGGGCGTGGGCGAGGGTGATGAGCTGATCGCCACCCGCGCACAGGATGCCTATCTCATTGGCCGGCGCGACGAGGCATTCCAGCGCGCCATGAAGATTGCCGAGAAAGGCATGAACAAATATCGCAACGCCCTGCGCGAGCTGGCGAAGTTGTGAGTTAGCCACATTACATCAAGTACACATCAATGAGATATCGCGGATCAGTCAGAAGCATATACTTTTTAGAGATAATACACGCTTCTTATGGAAAGGATTTTGACATTAAGAAATTGCTATTTGGGGAAAGAACACATACCCCCTCGATTCAATAGAAATAAAGTATGAACATGATAATTCTGGAAATATACTATTTGAATTATACAGAGAGTCAATGGGATTTGGATCTAGAAATGCGGGCGCTCCCGTTAGACAAAAGCTTTTGAATCTCATAAATATGACAGACCCAAAAATATCTATAATAATAGATTTTTCAGAAATAAGTATAATAACGAGCAGCTATGCTGATGAGGTTTTTGGAAAGGCAATTAAAGAGCTTGGAATAAGCACGTTTCTATCCAGAGTGCAGTTTGTGAATATTGACAACATTGTAAAATCTATTATTGACAAGGCGATTTGCCAAAGGCTTTCGACTCCTGATTAAGATTAATTCTCCCCATCTCTCGGCCATTTGGCGACCAGGTGGCGGTCGCCCCAGACGTTGTCCACGCGGGCCACGGGGGGCCAGAACTTGTCGGACTCCACCCACGGCAGCGGGAAATAGGCCTGCGACTGAGGGTAATCATAGGGCCAATCACCGTCAAGCAGGTGGGGGGTGTGTGGGGCGTTCTTCAGCGGGTTGTTGTCCTTGTCCCATTCACCCTTCGCCACCTTGTCGATCTCGGCGCGGATGGCGATCATTGCCTCGATGAAACGGTCAAGCTCCGCCTTGCTCTCCGACTCGGTGGGCTCGATCATCAGCGTGTCGGGCACCGGCCAGCTCATGGTGGGGGCGTGGTAGCCGTAATCCACCAGGCGCTTGGCCACGTCCTCCACGGTGATGCCCGTTTCCTTGCGGATCTGCCGCAGGTCGATGATGCATTCATGCGCCACGTAGCCGCCGCGGCCCTTGTAGACCACCGGATAATACGGCTCCAACTTGCGGGCGATGTAGTTGGCGTTCAGGATGGCCATCTGGGTGGCGCGCTTCAGGCCTTCCGGCCCCATCATGCGGATGTAGCTCCAGGAGATGG
>JALSGQ010000051.1 GCA_026982665.1 Hyphomicrobiales bacterium
GTGCCGCGCAGGCCGCAGTAGCCGCCGGGGTTCTTCGCCAGGTATTGCTGGTGGTAGTCCTCGGCGAAGTAGAAGGGGGGCGCGGGGCGGATCTCGGTGGTGATGGCACCCATGCCGGCGCGGGCCAGTTCCGCGCCATAGGCCTCGGCGGAAGCCTGTGCCTGTCGCAACTGCTTGTCCGTGGTGGTGTAGATGCAGGAGCGGTATTGCGTACCGATGTCATTGCCCTGGCGCATGCCCTGCGTGGGGTCATGCGATTCCCAGAACAGCTTCAGCAGGGTGCCGAAATCCACCTTGTCCGGCTCATATGCCACCAGCACCGTTTCCGCATGGCCCGTCTGGCCGGAGCAGACTTCCTCGTAGGTGGGGT
Organism: Hyphomicrobiales bacterium; assembly: GCA_026982665.1. Lineage (GTDB taxonomy): Bacteria > Pseudomonadota > Alphaproteobacteria > Rhizobiales > Aestuariivirgaceae > Thermopetrobacter. The sequence continues at coordinate 371 of JALSGQ010000051.1, forward strand.
TGGGGGTGTAGCCGCCCTGATAGCCCACTGCCGTTACCCACACGCCCGGCTGCTGCCAGAACAGGCGCTCTGCCCCCCAGAAGCAGCCCATGCCGAAGTAACATGTTTCCGCACCTTGCGGATACGGCCCCTTCAGCGGACGACCGTTGACGAAATGGTGCTGGGCCGTGGGGATGGGGTCTGAACGGCCGGGCAATGCTTCGTGCGGCGAGATCATGCGCATCTTGCGGGCCAGCTTGTCGTGATTGGAAAACATGCCTTCAATCCCTTTTCCATTCATGGCAGGGACATGATACAGGGCCTGTCAACAGGGTGCCGCCCCGTTTTCACGACGGGAGCCGTGAGGAGAGCCTTCATGCGCACCCTGGTGAAAGCGCAGATTGGGAGCACCAATGCATGCCGCACCGTGATCATGATGACGCCATTGCCCGTGCCACGGAGCTGCTGGCCCGCCTGCCGGGGCTGGGGCCGCGCTCGGCCCAGCGCATCGTGCTGCAACTGCTGCGCAACCGCGAGGGGCTGCTGGAGCCGCTGGGCAATGCGCTGGTGGCCCTGCGCGAGCAGGTGCGCTCATGCTCGGCCTGCGGCAACTTCGATGTCAGCGACCCTTGCGGCATATGCACCGATGCACGGCGGCAGCGCGACATCATCTGCGTGGTGAAGGACGTGGCAGACCTGTGGGCGCTGGAGCGCGCCGGCGTGCACCGCGGGCTGTATCACGTTACCGGCGGGCTGCTCTCGCCGCTGGATGGCATCACGCCGGAAGACCTGGGCATTCCGAAGCTTTTGCAGAGGGTGGAGGAACTGGGAGTGCGCGAGGTGATCCTGGCGCTGGACGCCACCGTGGAGGGACAGACGACGGCGCATTACATCACCGACGTGCTGGCCGGGCATGGCGTGGCCACCTCGCAACCGGCACATGGCATGCCGGTGGGGGGCGAGCTGGAATACCTCGATGACGGCACCATCGCCGCTGCCTTTCGCGCACGCCTGCGCATGGATGAATGACGGGCGGATGATATTGGAAAAAGAAGCGCGAACCACTGGCGCGCGAGCGCCTTCAGGCCAGCAGCACGCCGGTGGCGGCGCTGATGACGATGAGCACGAACCCCGCGAGCATGACGGCGGCGGCAGCCAGCATGCGCGTTGGTGCCGGACGCACGCCGGGGCGCAGCATCTGCTCATCGTGCATGTGTTCGCTCTTGCGCATTGACCGCCTTTGCCTCCTGCAGCTTGTGCACGCCCGTGTGGCAGCAGCCTGCCTCCTGGTGCGTGCGCTCCCGGCACGTGTGGCCTGATGCCGCTGGCTGCTCTGGCCGGGGCCTCAGGGCAGCGCATCCAGCAGGTGGGCAATCAGCGGCTCGTCGGCCGGCGGCATGGGGTGCTCGCGCAGGCGGTGTTTCTCCACCCATGCCAGCTTCTGCCCTTCCAGCGGCTGCACGAACCCCTGCCAGCGGCGGCAGACATACAGCGGCATGAGCAGGTGAAAATCGCCATAATCATGCGAGGCGAAGGTAAGCGGTGCCAGGCAAGCCGGCTGCACCGTTATGCCCAGCTCCTCGCGCAGCTCGCGGATGAGCGCCTGTTCCGGCGTTTCGCCCGCATCCACCTTGCCGCCGGGAAATTCCCACAAGCCCGCCATGCTCCGGCCTTCCGGGCGTTGCGCCAGCAGCACGCGGTTGTCGGCATCCACCAGCGCGGCAGCCACCACCAGCAGCAATGTTCGCTGATTGCTCACGACATGCATTATCCGCGCAAATGGCTAACGAAAGGTTGCCGGCTGGTGGAGCGCCCCACATGCCGGGCAGAAAAGATGCGAGCCTTCGGAAGGGGCGGGCTCCATGATGTCAACGCGGCACCTTCAGCGCGGGGCACGCTTGGCCAGGATGCGCTGCAGGGTGCGCCGGTGCATGTTCAGCCGCCGTGCGGTTTCCGACACATTGCGGTTGCACAGCTCATAGACGCGCTGGATGTGCTCCCAGCGCACCCGGTCTGCCGACATCGGGTTCTCCGGCAGGGCCGCCTTGGTGCCCGGCTCTGCCACCAGCGCGCGAAAGATGGCGTCGGCATCCGCCGGCTTGGCCAGATAGTCGATGGCACCCAGCTTCACGGCGGTAACGGCGGTGGCAATGTTGCCATAGCCGGTAAGCACGATGCCCCGCGCCTCCGGCTTGCGCTTGGCCAGCGCCTCTATCACGTCCAGCCCGTTGCCGTCTTCCAGCCGCATGTCCACCACGGCATAATCGGGCGGGTCCTGCTGCACCTCGCGCAAGGCATCGGCCACCGTCTCCGCCGTGCGCACCTCGGCAAAGCCGCGTTGCTGCATGGCCCGCGCCAGGCGGTTCAGGAACGGGCGGTCATCATCCACCAGCAGCAATGTGCTGCCCTGCACGGCACTTTCATCGCTCATGGCAGTTCCCCAATGCTGTCGCTGCAACAGGGGCCGATGACATCCACATGACGCCATGCCCGAATGGCCAGCCCGGCATCTTCTGCCGCTGGCAGCATTTTTTCTATATCGTTTTTGCCAAGGCGACTCAATCAGTCAATGACAACAGAAAGGCATCCTGAAGGGCTGACGAGAGCGTTTCAGCAGGCCTCATGCCCTTCTCCTTGCCTCCTTCTTTTTTGCACCCTCTACTCAAGAATATCCCCTCAAAGCCTCTCCTTTTACTTATAAAATCAAGCTTTCATGATTCATTGTTTTTTTACCAAAGAAATGAAATCGCCCATCCACAACAAGTCTTCCCATGAATTTTACCGGGCCTTAATGCCCCCCGCGTTAGGTTGCGCTCGTCGACGGGGCGGAACCCAAACAAACCGAGCGCCTCGCCGGCAAGTGTGCAACGTGAGTGAGAAAAGGAGCTACAGTCATGAAGAAGTTCGAGCGTTTCGTGAAGGACGAGTCCGGTGCCACCGCCATCGAGTACGGCCTGATCGCCGCCGCCATCGGCCTGATGCTGGT
>JALSGQ010000052.1 GCA_026982665.1 Hyphomicrobiales bacterium
GTGTCCACCGGCGTGAGGCCATTCGGTTCGTAGGCGTCATCCAGGCCATCGCCATCGGCATCATTGCCGGAAGGCGCAACGTAGCCCGCCGTGGACTGCGCCTCGATGTTGTCGGCAATGCCATCGCCGTCGGAATCGATGTCGAGATGATCAGGAATGCCATCAGCATCCGTATCCCGTTGCTGAAAACCGGAGGTCGGAGTCAGAAAGATGTCATCGATGGCGAAATCATTGCCACCCGCATTGGTGGAAAGGCTCACCAGCCGGAAGGTGAATGTGCCACCTGCGCCCGAATTGAAGGTGGTCGATGTCTGCGTCCAGTCCGAAGGCCTGAAATCCTGCGGGGTAGAAGCAGAAGCCACGACATTGTTGGAAGAATCCAATACCTGCAATTCAAGCTGATATCCCTGCCCTGCCGGCGTGGACAGCAACGCAGCCCGGCTCCAGAAACCGATGTCGTATTGGGTATTGGCATTCAGCGTTACCGTTTCAGAGAAGAATGCGGCAGAGACTGTGGAACCATTCACCGCCAGAAAGGCATCATCTGACGTGCCCGTGGTATGGCCAGCATAATCCCAGGCAGTAATGGGATGCAGAGTAGGAGCATTGACCTGGTTCGTAACTGCATAGGTGCCAGCATCCACCAAGCTGGTGCTGTTGTAGGTGTAACCGGTTACCGGGCTTTGCAGATCGCGGTTGGTATTGCCCGACAAGGTGCCGAACGTGCCATCGAACTCATTGGAAAACAGGAATACATCTCCCTCATCGACATCGAGGATGCCGTCGTTGTCGTCGTCGATGTCGAGATCGTCGGTGATGCCATCACCGTCGGTGTCGGTGGCTGCCGCAGTGTTCTGCGTCGGCGCGTTGGGCGTCAGCGTGGTGGCGATGGTGAAGCGGTTGGCGTTGTTCAGGTCGATGGGCTGGGCCGTCTCCCACTGGCCGTTGCCAAGGTCGGTGAGCTGCACGATGGTGCCGTTGGCAAAGCCGGAGCCGGTGTCGATGACGAGGTAGTAGTTGCCGTCGCTGTTCGGGTCGAGTGCCGGGATGTCGAAGTCCGGGTCGTTGACGTCGAAACGCACCTTGACGTTGCCGACCTCGCCGGTCTCCTGCACCAGCCAGGTGCGGCTGAGGATGTTCATGTCGGTGGGGGCGTCGGTGGCCGTCCAGGTGGCGGCGCCGTTGTCGTTGCCCCAGGTGAGGAACTGCAGATCGTTGGCGAAGCTGGCGGCGTTGGCCTGGTTGGTGGCGGCGATGTCGTTCAGGCCGATGGTAACGACACTGTCCGGGTTGACCGACTTCGACTGCTTCTGGTTCAGCGCCGAGCTGTCATCGCGGCCAATGCCGGCGATGTCATTGTTGTAGGCAGTGTTCTGGTTGGCGTCCCACACCACCGTGCTGTCGCTGGCCAGGTAGTCCTGAGGCGTGGCCTGATCCAGCGTGATGCCATACTTGATGGCGAAATAGGACTGGATGCGCTGCACCTCGTTGGCGGTGAGCACGGAGGTGTTGTAGATGGCCGTTTCGTTGACGATGCCGAACGGCTCGGTGTAGC
>JALSGQ010000053.1 GCA_026982665.1 Hyphomicrobiales bacterium
TGAGATCGTTGCCGCTGCCGGTGCGCTCCGTCCAGGTGCTGACGGTGTCGCCGTCGGTGGTGGTGGAGGTGCCGGAATCGGCGGAGAACCACAGCGTCAGGCCATTGTCCACGCCACCGGGCGCGGGCAGCGCCAGCCGGAAGCCCCAGCCAGCGAAGGCGAGCGCCTCGGTCTCGATATCGCCACTGGAAAGCTCCAGATCCCAGTCGCCGCCCAGCCACTCGGCGCCGGTGATGTCGGTGGAGGCGGCAACATCGGCGCCGGTGAGGGCGGCCAGCGTTTCCACCGCGGTGGCGCCGCGCTTGCCGGCGGCGAAATCGCAGCCGTAGATGAGAATGTCGGCATTCTCGCCCAGGGCATCGCCGATGATGGCCATCTCGTCGGCATAACGGTTGGTCATGGAGGCGGTGGTGAGCTTGGTGGTGCCCAGGTCCAGCGTGCCGGAACGGCCATGGGAGAGGATGTGAATGGCATCCACACCTTCGCGCCCGGCCAGCGCCTCGGCCATCTGCTTCACGCCGTCGGCATCGGCATCGATGGTGATGACCTCCACGTCATCGCCCAGCGCGGCAACCAGCTGCTCCCAGCCCTCGACGGAGGTGTCGATGAAGGCGATCTCCGTGCGCTCGCTGCGCGCCTGCTGCTCGGCGGCCAGCGCCTGCATCAGGGCGTCGGTGGCGTCATCCTGCTGTTGTGCGGCATCCTGCTGGGCGTCAGCCTGCGCCTGTGCGGCGTCGAAAGCTTCCGCGCCGGTGGCGACGGCAGCGCCATCGAACAGGATGCGCGGCTCCAGCGCGGCGTTTTCCGAAAACAGGCCCTTGCGGCGATGCTGCTGCTTGTTCGTGCGCGCCATCTTCTTCCCCTTGCCCTGCTGCTGGTTGCGATGCTTGCGCTCGGACATGCTTCTTCCCTCCGAATGTCCCCTCAGGTGTTGGCGGGGCGATCCGCCTGCCATGACAAGACGAATCGCCATAATCACTGGTTGCAGTATCCTTAGCAACGAAACCTACAATTGCAACCCTTAAGAGATTGTTAACAACCCGCGCCCGCCAGGGTTGCTGCTTGCCTGCTGGCAGAGGGAATGGCATGCTGCCCACGCGAGAAGCTTTCGCGCCCCTTGCGGGGCACCATCAATTCGCGGACCGAGGAGGGAACGGCATGGGGTTCGACTGGCTGGTGGCGCTGCACCTGACGGTGCTGGCGCTGGGCACGGGCATGAGCTTCGCCAACTGGCTGAACTGGCGGCTGGCGCGCAACATGGCCGATGACGAGGCCGGAAGCAGCGCCCTGGCACGGCTGCGGCTGCTGACCGGGCGGGTGGGGGATGTGGTCATTGCCCTTATCTGGATTTCCGGCATTGCGCTGGTGATGCGCTTTACCGGGGCGGAAGCGGCGAATGCGGGCGCATTGCCACCGGCCTTTCACGCCAAGATGCTGCTGGTGGTGCTGCTGACGCTGTTTCACGGCATCAGCCGCTGGGCGGGCCTGCGCGTCTCGCGGCAGGGGCGCACCTCGCTGGTGCCGGTGGCCAGCAGCGCGGCATTGGGAGCGGCGCTGAGCGCCATTGGTTCCATCGTGCTGGCGGTGGCGAGCTTTCGCTGAGCCGGCCCGGAAGAGCGGGGCTT
>JALSGQ010000054.1 GCA_026982665.1 Hyphomicrobiales bacterium
CACACGTGGCGCTGTTTGCCGAAGACCAGGCCCGCTACGTGCTGACCTGCAAGCGCGAGGACGTGCCCCGCATCCTGCAAGCCGCCGAAGCCGCCGAGGTGCCCACAATGCAGATCGGCGAGACGGGCGGGGACGCGCTGAAGCTGGCGGAGGTTGCAGTCATCTTCCTTGACACTTTAAAGGAAAGTTGGCAACTTTGGCTTGCATCTTTCATGGAGGGAGAGGTGTAATTTGAAATGGAGGGGGGGGCCATGTCTGAAGAAATTGATGTGAAATGGATGATTCAAAAAGGGTATTCGCTTGAATCTCATCTCATTGCTGAAGGAATGAGTTTTGATGCATTTGACCTTATAAACAGAGCAGACAAAAAGATAGGAAAAACAATACGACAGAAAATTATCGCGCAGTTTATGAAGGACCTAAGATCTGATTTTTCAGATGAGTATGATGAGGTTGACCTTTTGAAAATAAAATATGGGGTTTATTGCATATCTGTTGGAACAGGATTTGAAATAGATTACACCAAAAGAACATCTAGGGTGTTGTATATAGGCAGTGGAGCGGTTCATGATAGAATAAAGCAGCATCTTTCTGGGAAGCTTTTTGACTTTGTCCGCGCTTTGAGAACTATCCCCTTGCGCTTCTATATATGTGATCTGACCGACATCGAGGATGGGAAGACCGTCCAAAGGGCTTTGGAATACTCTCTTTTAAGACAATTCTGTGAAAAAGTTGATGATAGCTTCCCTTTGCTTAACAAGAGGAATGCTCCCAATAAAGTTTCAAGGTATAAATTTTCAAAAGGATGGGATTTTCCAATCCAGAAGGATAGAGGAAAGAATACTACTCAATGGCTCATTAAGCCATATGATATGGAAATGTGGAAGGGGGCGTTATCTTGATACAGAGAGCCTCCATGCAATTGCTCTAATGTTGACTACCCTGATTGCGGGTCAAGCTTGGCAATGACGTGTAGCGGAGGTGGCGCGGGGCATCGGTGAGGCTGGGTGTCGGCAAGCACGGGGGCCTGTCGTTTGCGCTTCATCCACCCCACCCCGACATGCCCGGGCTTGACCCGGGCATCCTGGAAGCAACAGGCACAGAAAGACAAAGGCCGCGCACGGCTTGTGTTCACCTCCAGAGCGCAGCCTGCCGCTGATGCGGTCTTAAAGCCCGATGCCGATGGCAGAGCGGGATCACTCATAAATATAGAAATCAGGAACTTTTTGTCAACATGCTTTCCGGCAGGCCGATGCTTCTGGCCACGGCCTTGCGGATTTCCAGCAGCCTTTCAGCCGCCAAAATATCATGATTGTATAATCTCTTGCCTTCCCTGCTCTTGCCCACGCGGACAAGATTCAATCTCTTGAATGACGCAACCGTTACCTTGTCGCACTTTGCCCACATGAGCGTCTCGCGCCAGCGGCCACCCAATGGCTGCTCCAATTTCACGAGCACATGGTTTGGTTCAATGGGAGAAGGAGGCGTGCAACTTAGCGGAACGACAGTATAAAGTCCTTCCCTGCGCGAAATCTTGGCGATACGACAATGACAGGCCGTCTCTCACCATCTCCGGCTTGATGTAGCCTCTATAGTCGCAAATCAGGAAAGAGCCTGGCTTTGGATGAAACTTCAGGGCCATCTCAAAATATCTTTGGTTGGCGCGTTGCTCATTGGTGATGCACCATACCATGCTCATTGCGAAGAAAGGTTGCAAACCCCAGGCGATAGCCGATGGCAAACCTCACAGCCAGTGCAGGGCGCATGATGGAAGGGGCGTTGCCTGTGGGACGGGGGGCGGTATTATCCGGGCTGGAAACAGTCATTCAGCCAACAGGGAGACATGGCCATGCCGATGCCGGCGGAGGAGATCGAGCGGTTGATCAAGGAGGCGTTCCCCGATGCGCGGGTGGAGATACAGGACCTGGCCGGGGATGGAGACCATTACGCGGCGAAGGTGGTGTCGGAAGCCTTCCGCGGCAAGAGCATGGTGCAGCAGCACCAGATGGTCTATGCCGCGCTGAAGGGCAAGATGGGCGGCGAGCTGCACGCGCTGGCCCTGCAGACTGCTGTGCCGGAGGAATGAAGTTCCCTCTCCACCTGGGCGAAGGTCGGGTGGCGGAGCTGCCGCCGCGGTGAACAAGGCATACGCGAGTGCTGCCGGGCCAATGGCACCGGTAGCTGGACATGCGTCTTGCTCGCCGTGTCCTCATGGCGTGGAAAGGGGTTTGCGCGTGCGCCGCGCGGGCCTATATTGCGGCTCAGGCGCAATCACTTGCAGGAGTTTCGGACATGAGCGACGTGCAGGAGTGGATCGACTCGGTGGTGAAGAACAATGACGTGGTGCTGTTCATGAAGGGCACGAAGGAGCAGCCCATGTGCGGCTTCTCTGGCCGGGTGGTGCAGATCCTCGACTACCTAGGCGTGCCCTTTCAGGACGTGAACGTGCTCGCTTCCGATGAATTGCGGCAGGGCATCAAGGAATATACAAACTGGCCGACTATCCCGCAGCTCTACATCAAGGGCGAGTTCGTTGGCGGCTGCGACATCGTAACGGAAATGTTCCAGAACGGGCAGCTGGTGCAGACACTGGCAGAAAAGGGCATCGAGCACCGCGTGCCGCAGCAGTGAGCCGCCATTGCCATGCCAGACACCACAAGGCCCGTCTTGCTGACGGGCCTTTTTTCATGGTTAACGGACAGTTGAGAAATCGATTCAGAACGGCACAGGAGAGCGATTCAAACTCCCACTACAAATAGTTGATATATCGGAATTTTTACGGATTGTTCAGAAAATGGCTCAGGTGATGTGATGGTTGAAGAGCAGGCCGCATCAGCATCACTCGCGGGGAGCACGGCAGCCGGCGGCAATGGCTTCCTGCCCGGAGCAGAATCAGCGCTCGCCCTTGCCGGAAGCGATCCTCGTGCGGTCATACCAGCACGAGCCGGGCGCGTGGCAGATGCGCTGGCCATGCTGGCCTGATGTCGCCCTTGATGAGACAGCCGGCAACTGTGGTGATTGCCAACAGCGCCATGGTGTCAGCGTCATCAGCACACCGTGCGCGGGCCATGCATCATGCCTGAAGCATGGCCCGCTGCGCGCCTGTGTCAAGGAGATACGGTGCCGTTATTGCTTCGGCCTGAACACAAGATCAAAAGTAACCGGCACGGCGCGGGCGATGCTGGGCAGGTTCACCACCTTGCGCAAGGCCTCCACTCCCGCGCCAAGGCCAAAGTCCTCCGCGTTCACCACTACCGGGCGGCGGGCGCTCACCGCCAGTCCGCCATCAGCCAGTTTCACCACCGCAACCGGCACCGTGTAGTCGCGGCTCATCCCGTGCAGCGACAGCGAGAAGTTCAGCGGCACCACGCTGCGCTCGCCGGGTTTCATGTCCATGATGGGGGCGGTGTCCACCGTGGCGGTGATGGTGGCCTTCGGAAACTTCTCTGTCTCGAACAGCATCTCGCGCATGCGCTTGTCGCGGATGGGCACGCGGGTGTTGACCGAGGCAAGGTCGATCTCCACCTTTGCCTTGCCATCCTTGCCCAGCGTGCCCGTGATGTTGCCGAAGGTGTGGATCTCGCCCACCGTGCCCTTCTTCACCGACACGAAGTGCAGGGCCGACTTGCCGCCATCGAGCTGCCAGTCGGCATGGGCGGCCAGTGGTGTCAGCAGCAGCCCGGTGCCGAGCATGATGCTACCCAATAGTGCTGGTGGTCTGATCATGCGCATGATGTCCTCCCTGGGTTGTGATCTTCCGCCGGCCCCAGCCCATCGGCAGTATCATGCCATAACCGCGCTTCACACCTGCAACAAAAGCCATCGACTTTTCTGCACCCCAAAATTGCAGGATTGCAATCTTCAGCTCATGCAAATGAAAGGCGTGGTGGCTGATCTTTTGCGGCCGGGGCGCGGAAATGGCACACGGCAATGCATGCCGCACAAGCCTGATGCTTGTCTGCCCGCAATCAACGCAATGGGCAGCGGGGCATCGGCATGGCATGATGCCGGCAGTCGAATCGGCCCTGTGGATGCAATCAACGAAAGGGATGCGAGAGATGCGCAAGAGTAACCTCATGATGGGCGTGGCATTGGCTGCCAGCATGGCGCTGGCCGGTGCCGGGGCGGTGCTGGCGGGCAGTCATGGCGGTGGCAAGCCGGCGGACGCTGCCACGCAAATGATGGAAAAGGGCATGCAGCAAGGCATGCAGATGATGAAGGAGATGGCTGGTGGCGATGCCGGCAAGATGGCAGCGGAAATGATGAAAAAGGCCGGCATGGGGCAGATGGCGAAAGGCCCTGCCGACACTGCCGGCAAGGCAGCCACCGGCACGGTGGAGGATGGCCGCGTGTTCGTGGAGATGCCGGAGCCGCAGCGCAGCAACTTCCTGGCCATCATGCGCGGCTTCATGGAGCAGCTGGATGACATCATCAATGCCGCGGCAGAAGGCAACTTCAAGGAGGTGGCGCGCATTGCCGGACAGGACATGGGACCGGCGCACGAGCTGATCGGCGTGCTGCGCGAGGCCAAGGTGCCGGAGGAGAAGATCGCGGAAGTGGTGCAGCGCATCCGCCAGCGCATGGAGGAAGTGGTGCAGGCCGGTGGCGGCAAGATGATGATGGGCCGCATCGTGCAGGAGGTGCTGGGCGAGGTGCCACCGGCATTTCGCAAGTGGAAACAGGAACACATGAAGACGGGTGGCTTTGGCCGCTTCATGCCGCCGGAGATGCACGTGATGGGCCTGCAGATGCACCTGAACGCGGCGAAACTGGCGGATGTAGCCACTGCCATTGGCGAGAAGCCGACGGCGGAGGATTACGGCAAGGTGCTCTCCGCCATTGGCGAGATCACCACGCAGTGCCGCGGCTGCCATGCCTCGTGGAAGGTGATGCGCTGAAGGTGCTCCTTTGCGGCGCGGCATGACTGCCTGCCTCTGCATGCGAGACGACGAAGGGCGCGAGGACCATTATCCCCGCGCCTTTCTCATGGTTCCCGCTGCCGGCGGCAGGCATGTCCTGCTGCCCGGTGCCCAGTGCATGGTGGACGCCCGGGATCAGCGGGGTTTTTCCACCAGCTCGATCATCTTTTTCGTCTGCTCGTCGGCCAGCAGCTTCCTTGCCACCTCGGCGTTTTCCTTCGGCGGGATGACGGCCTTCAGCATGGCAACAATGCGCTGCTTTATGTCATCCGGCATGGGAGAGGCCTGCACCTCCTTCAGCTTCTTCTCGGCGTTGTCATCGCCTTCGCGCACATAGGCCAACGCCATGCCAAGGGATG
>JALSGQ010000055.1 GCA_026982665.1 Hyphomicrobiales bacterium
GCCTTCAGCATGGCAACAATGCGCTGCTTTATGTCATCCGGCATGGGAGAGGCCTGCACCTCCTTCAGCTTCTTCTCGGCGTTGTCATCGCCTTCGCGCACATAGGCCAACGCCATGCCAAGGGATGTGAAGGTCTTCGCCCACTGATCTATGCCGGAGAAGCCCTTCTCCCTCACCAGCTGCATGATCTCCCGCGCCTTTTCGGAGCGCTTCATCGCCTCCACCGCGCCCATCGGCCCCGGGGTTTCGCTCCTGAAGGTTTCCGGCGGGTATTTCTCGCGCAGCGTCATGAACACCTCGATGGCGGCCTTCGCCTTCTCCACCGTCAACGGCTCGTGGCGGAAGGCCGCCAGCTTCTGCATCATCTGCCGCATCTGCTGTGGCGTGGGCCTGGCAGTGGGCTGCTGTGCCTGTTCGGCCGCGGGTGCCTGGGCAGGCTGTTGTGGCTGTTGCGCGTGCACGGGCTCGGCCGCGTGCAACACCAGTGGCACCAGCAGACCAAGCGACAGGAACAGGGCGCGCGGCTGGCGGGCCTTGCGGGCCTTCAATGACATGATCGTTCTCCCCTCTCGGCGTGAATCATCCGGCTGCTGGCAGCCACTTGCGCGCCATTGTGCACCATCAGTGCAGGATTTGCGAGAGAAACAGCTTCGTGCGCTCGCTCTGCGGGTTGGTGAAGAACTCTTCCGGCGTGTTCATCTCCACGATCTGTCCCTGGTCCATGAAGATGACGCGGTCGGCCACCTGGCGGGCAAAGCCCATCTCGTGCGTTACCACCAGCATGGTCATGCCGGTTTCGGCCAGCTCCACCATCACCTCCAGCACCTCCTTGATCATCTCCGGATCCAGCGCCGAGGTCGGCTCGTCGAACAGCATGATCTGCGGCTGCATGCACAGGCTGCGCGCAATGGCCACGCGCTGCTGCTGACCACCGGAAAGCTGGCCGGGATACTTGTGCGCCTGCTCCGGGATGTGCACTTTCTCGAGGAAGTGCATGGCGATCTCCTCCGCCTCCTTCTTCGGCATGCGGCGCACCCAGATGGGTGCCAGGGTGCAGTTTTCCAGCACCGTGAGATGCGGAAACAGGTTGAAGTGCTGGAACACCATGCCGACCTCGCGGCGGATTTCCTCGATCTTCTTCACGTCCTCGGTCAGCTCCGTGCCGTTGACGATGATGCGCCCGGCCTGGTGCTCCTCCAGCCGGTTGATGCAGCGGATGAGCGTGGACTTGCCGGAACCGGACGGCCCGCAGATGACGATGCGTTCGCCGCGAAAGACCTCCAGGTTGATGTCGCGCAGCACGTGGAATTCGCCATACCACTTGTTGACGTCGATCATCTGCACGGCCAGCTCGTCGGTGCTGGCGGCGGAAGCAATGGCGGAGGTGTTGTTGCTCGTGGTGCTCATGGTTGGAAGTCCTCAGCGTTTGTGTCCCGTGTGCAGGTGTCGCTCCATGAACAGCGAGTAGCGCGACATGCCGTAGCAGAAGAAGAAATACACCAGCGCCAGGAACAGGTAGGCGGTGGGCGCGGTGGTGGGGGTGGACCACTTGGCGTCGGCCAGCGATGTCTGCACGATGCCCAGCAGGTCGAACAGGCCGATGATGGACACCAGCGAGGTGTCCTTGAACAGGCCGATGAAGGTGTTGACAATGCCGGGGATCACCAGCTTCAGCGCCTGCGGCAGGATGATGAGGCCCATCATCTGCCAGTAGGTCAGCCCCAGCGCCTGTGCTGCCTCGTATTGCCCCTTGGGGATGGCCTGCAGGCCGCCACGCACCACCTCGGCCATGTAGGCGGCGGCGAACAGCGCCACGCCAACGAGCGGGCGCACGACCTTGTCCAGCGTAACATCCTCCGGCAGGAACAGCGGCAGCATCACCGATGACATGAACAGCACGGTGATAAGCGGCACGCCGCGCCAGAACTCGATGAAGGCGATGGACAGGAAGCGGATGACCGGCAACTGCGAGCGCCGCCCCAGCGCAAAGACGATGCCCAGCGGCAGCGAGATGACTATGCCGACGGAAGCAATCACCAGGGTCAGCAGCAGGCCGCCCCATTGCGTGGTCTCCACGATGGGCAGGCCCAGCGACGGTGCGCCATAGAGCAGCAGGTAGGCCAGCACCGGGTAGGCACCAAACAGCAGCAGGGCGTTCAGCCCCTTCCAGGGCACCTTCGGTATCAGCAGCGGCACCAGCAGGGCGATGCCCACGGCATACACGGTGAGGTAGCGCCACTCCTGGTCGGCCGGGTAGAAGCCGTCCATGAACTGGTTGAACTTGGCGTTCACGTATGCCCAGCAGGCCCCTACCTCCACGCCGTCCTTCGGCAGGCAGGCGTTTCGGTCCTCGCCCGTCCACACGGCCTTGATCAGGGCGAACTCGATGAGGCTGCTGGCCACCACCCAGATGAACCACAGGCCGAGCAGCGTCAGCAGCGTGTTCCACCAGTTGGAGAACAGGTTGCGCCGCAACCAGCCAAGCACACCGGTGGTGGCCGGTGGCGGTGGCTTGGGGGGCAGCATATCGTTGCGATGAAAGGGCTGCCAGGGAAGCTTTTTCGTGGTGGCGGGCATGGTCTTTATCTCATCATTCCTGCGCTGAAGCGCGTCGCTCCGGCCCTCTCCCCCTCCCAACCACCCAGAAATCATACCCAAGGTGGTTGGGAGGGGGAGAGGTCCTTTTCAGAGCCAGGCGCTATCTCTCCACCAGTTTCATCATTCCTGCGCTGAGGCGCACCGCTCACCGCCCCGCTCCCCCGCCCGACCGCCCAGGAATTGTGAGCAAGGCGGTCAGGCAGGGAAGCGGGGCGATCCAAGTGCTATCTCTCCACCAGTTTCATTTTCGCGTTGTACCAGTTCATGAAGGCCGAGGTGGCCAGGCTGAGGCTCAGGTAGATGAGCATCCACAGGGCGATGATCTCCAGCTCGCGGCCGGACTGGTTGAGCACGATGCCACCCACCGCCACGAGGTCCGGATAGGCGATGGCCACCGCCAGCGAGGAGTTCTTCGTCAGGTTCAGATACTGGCTGGTGAGCGGCGGGATGATGACGCGCAGGGCCTGCGGCACCACCACCAGCCGCATCTTCTGCCCGCGGGTGAGCCCCAGTGCCAGCGCCGCCTCCGTCTGCCCGTGCGGCACCGCCTGGATGCCGGCGCGCACGATCTCGGCAATGAAGGCCGCGGTGTAGATGGACAGGGCCATGAGCATGGCGATGAATTCCGGGATGATGCGCATGCCGCCCTGGTAGTTGAAGCCGCGCAGCTCCGGATAGTCGAAGCTCACCGGCGGCCCGGCAAACAGGGAGACAAGCCCATAGGCCAGCAGCGGCAGGCCGAAGATGAGCAGCAGCGCCGTGCGCAGCACCGGGAAGGGCTGGCCCGTCTGCATCTGCCGGCGGTGCGCCCAGCGGGCAATGAACCAGCTTGCCACGATGCCGATGACAAAGGCGGCGACCACGATCCACCATGCATCGGTGAAGATGGGCTTCGGCGAATAGACGCCGCGGTTGTTGATGAACACCGCATCGGCCACCACCAGCGACTGCCGCGGGCCAGGCAACGGCTTGAGCACCGCATTGTACCAGATGAAGATCTGCAACAGCAGCGGCACGTTGCGGAAGAACTCCACGTAAGCCTCGGCAATGCGGGCGATCACCCAGTTGCTCGACAGCCGCATGATGCCGATGATGAAGCCCAGCACGGTGGCCAGCACGATGCCGGCCAGCGACAGGACGATGGTGTTGATGAGCCCCACCAGGATGGCCTTGCCGTAGCTGGAAGTCTCCGCATACTCCAGAAACAGCACCTGGTTGATGCCAAAGCCGGCGGTAGCCCCCAGGAAGTCGAAGCCCGGCGGCTTGCCCAGGCGGTGCAGGTTGTCCACCGTGTTGCCGACGATCCACCAGATGAAGGCGGCCAGCGCGGTGAACACCACCAGCTCCGAGAAGATGCCGCGAAAGTGCCGGTCGAACAGCGGATTGGCGGAGGCCGGGCGCGGATGCTCCTCCTGCACCCAGCGCCACAGGCGGTAGCCCATGCCGATGAAGAAGATGAGGCTGAACATGGGGGCGATGTTGACCACCGCCGTTACCAGCCGCCCCAGCCACACCAGGAAGCCGCCCTGGAAATTCACCAGTGCAGCGCCGATGGCGGCCAGCCAGCCGGCAAGGTCGGCAAACATGCCGGTGGGAGACTTGTAATAGAAGGAACTGGCAGCAAGGAAGAACAGCAGGAAGGACAGCGCGCCGAGCGCCATCACCAGCCAGAAGCGGCGGGTGCGCGCAGCGTGCTCGGCAGAGGTTTCCTGCATGCGCAGCGTGGTGGTGCTCATGATGCCGACACTCCCCCTCCTGATGACCGGCACTCACATGACAGCGGGAAATGACAAAATGCATGCAATGCACGAAAAAGGCTTCCGGCACGACTGGCGTGCCATGCCGGAAGCCCGTTGATGTGTTCACTCAGGCGTTCATGCACCCAATCCGCCTGCAAGCTGACGCGTTGACCGTCTGATATGGCGACTGATCAGCGGATGGGCGGGGCATACATGATGCCGCCCTTGTTCCACAGCGCGTTCAGCCCGCGGGCGAGGCCCAGCGGCGTCTTGGGGCCGACGTTGCGCTCATACACCTCGCCGTAGTTGCCCACGTGCTTGATGATGTTGTAGGCCCAGTCGTTGGTCAGGCCGATGTTCTCGCCGAACTTGCCTTCCACGCCCAGCAGGCGGCGGATGGAGGGATTGGTGGACTTCTTCATCTCGTCCACGTTCTGCGAGGTTACACCCAGCTCCTCGGCATTGATCATGGCGAACAGCGTCCACTTGACAATGTCGAACCACTGATCATCGCCGTGGCGCACCACCGGGCCGAGCGGCTCCTTGGAGATGATCTCCGGCAGCACCACGTGCTCGTCCGGGTTCTTCAGCTTCAGGCGCTGGGCGGCAAGGCCGGAGCGGTCGGTGGTGTAAACGTCGCAACGGCCCTCGTCGTAGGCCTTCACCACCTCATCCGCCTTCTCGAAGGCCACCACCTCATACTGCATCTTGTTGGCGCGGAAGTAGTCGGCCACGTTCAGCTCCGTGGTGGTGCCGGTGTTGGTGCACACGGCGGCGCCGTTGAGCTGCAGGGCAGAGGTAACGCCCAGGCTCTTGCGCACCATGAAGCCCTGGCCGTCGTAGTAGTTGACGCCGACGAAGTTCAGGCCCAGCTCGGTGTCGCGCTGCATGGTCCAGGTGGTGTTGCGGGCCAGCAGGTCCACCTCGCCGGAGCGCAGCGCGGTAAAGCGCTCCTTGGCGGAGAGCGGGGTGAACTTCACCTTGTTCGGGTCGCCGAACACGGCAGCGGCCACGGCGCGGCAGAAGTCCACGTCCAGCCCCGTCCAGTTGCCCTTGTCATCAGGATTGGAGAAGCCGGGCAGGCCCTGCGACACACCGCACTGCACGTGGCCCTTCTTCTTCACGTCTTCCAGCGTGCCGGCATTGGCGGCGGTGGCCACGCCGGCAGTCATCAGCGCACCAAGCGCTAGAGCGACAATCTTTTTCATTGCTTCCATCCTCCTGAAGACAGGTTGTCGTTGGCGGGTAATCCGTTCGCCGGGAAAGCCCCCGACGGCAGCGCGACCGCCTTGCTGCGGTCAGCAAGGGTGGGAAACCATCCGGCCTTCCGCAAGCCGCGGCCTGCCGGACATCTGAGGAAGACAGGACAGCCAAACATGGCCGCCCCTGCCGTCGCGATGCCTCTCCTGATGCATGAAACCACGCCGGAAACCCCTGCTCACCGGCAGAATCAGGCAGGATCATCGGAAAAAACTGCCTTCCTGCCACGGCAATCGGGGCACGAACGGCGCACTCGCACCGATGCGACGCATCGCAACGCGATCTCGTGCGCAATGTCGGATACGGAAACGGCTTGCCAGTTCTCCCTTTGCAGACGTTCTCCCCTGTTGGCGGGTGCATTGTTTTCGTGTGCCCGCCTCCTGCATCGGAAAACAAAATGAAAGTCGCGTCAAGCGTTTTTCTCGCCACCTGTTCCGGACAACATGAAATTTGTGAAAGGCGTGCGACATTCAGCTGCTTGAACACGATGACGAAGAGCCTGGCACAGGGCGGCCCAAGCATGGCTTGACGCCGGCGAAACCGGCCTGCAAGCTGGCCCATGCAGCGGCTGCCTGCCCCAGGCCTGTGCGGTGTATCCTGCACCTGCCGGCGTGCGGGCACGTGGTTGCGTTCTGCCTGCCCCTTCTTTCCCGCTCGGGTCCCAATGCCTTCAGGAGATCAATCGATGAACGATTCTCGCAAGCTTTCCGATTCGCGGCCTGCGCGCCAGCGCACCACCCGGCTGCTGCACGCAGGCCGCGGCTTCGACCCGGCACGAGACGAGACGGGGCCGGTGAACCCGCCGGTGATGCGGGCCAGCACCATCCTGACGCGCGACGTGGAAACGCTGGAAACGAAGGCACCCTACGGCACCAAGGGCACGGACACGACACGGGCGCTGTGCGAGGCGTTGCTTGAAATCGAACCGGCAGCAGAATGCCTGCTCTACCCTTCCGGGCTGGCGGCCATCGCCGGGGTGGTGCTGGGGCTGACCAGCACAGGGGATCACGTGCTGCTCTCCGACGGGCTATATTATCCCACGCGGCGGCTGATGAACACGCTGATGGCGCGCTTTGGCGTCTCGGCCAGCTACTTCAGCCCGCGCGCCGGGGTGGACGAGATCATCGGCATGATGGAAGGCAACACCCGCGTATTGTTCCTCGAATCGCCGGCATCGGACAGCCTGGAGGTGCTGGACGTGCCGGCGCTTGCGCAGGCGGCGCGGGAGCGTGGCATTACCCCGGTGATCGACAACACGTGGTCGGCGGGCTGGCTGTTCGATGCCATCTCGGCGGGCTGCTCCGTGTCCATCCAGGCGTTGACAAAATACCAGTCCGGCCATGCCGACGTGCTGATGGGCGCGGCGCTGTGCTCGGCGGAGGTGGCGGAGCGGGTGCGCACGGCGGCGCTGACGATGGGGCAGTGCGTGGGCGCCGATGATGCCTGGCTGGTGTTGCGCGGCCTGCGCAGCATGGACGTGCGCATGCGGCAGGCGGAAAAGAACGCCCTGAAGGTGGCGGAATGGCTGATGACGCGCGATGAGGTGGAGGTGGTGCTGCACCCTGCCCTGCCCCATTGCCACGGGCACGAGATCTTCAGGCGCGACTTCTCCGGCGCAGCGGCGCTGTTCTCCTTCGTGCTGAAGCCGGATTACGGCGAGGCGGAAGGGCGGCGCTTCGTCGATTCCCTGCAACTGTTCGGCATCGGTGCCTCCTGGGGCGGCTACGAGAGCCTGGTGATGCTGAAGGACATGCGCAGGCTGCGCAGCACGGAATGGCCGCATGCGCCGTGGCTGGTGCGCCTGTCCGTCGGGCTGGAAGATGCCGATGACCTGATCGCCGACCTTGAATCCGCCTTCGCGCAAATGCATGCTGCCTGACCATGAAGGTGGATTCGACGGGAGCATGATCATGATGCGGCGTTTTTTCGGAGGCCTGATGCTGGTGGTGGGGCTGGTGCTGGCGAATGCAACGGGGGGCTTGCCGGGCGGAGCTGACACGGCGCTGGCGCAGGAGGCAGAACCGGAGTTCATCTTCAAGAAGCGCACGGTGTTCCGCCTGCTGTCGCCGGATGCCTACATCCGCGTGCATGCCATCGATGATCCGCTGGTGGAGGGCGTGGCCTGCCACCTGGCGGTGCCGGAGGTCGGCGGCTGGAAGGGCTGGGCCGGGCTGGCGGAAGAGCGCTCGGAGATCTCCATCGCCTGCCGGCAGATCGGGCCGATCCGCATCAAGGGCAAGTTCGAGCAGGGCGAGGACTTCTACCGCGAGCGGCGCTCCTTCCTGTTCAAGAAGATGCAGGTGGTCAGGGGCTGCGACAAGCGGCGCAACGTGCTGGTGTATCTCGTCTATTCCGACAAGATCATCGAGGGCAGCCCGAAGAACTCCATCTCCACCGTGCCGATCATGCCGTGGGGAGATCAACCCGCCCCGAAATGCGCCGACTTCGTGGAGGAATGAGAGCACACGGGCATGGCTGCACAAGAACGGGGCAGGTGGCGGTTCTGGATCGACCGGGGCGGGACGTTCACCGACGTGGTGGCGTTGTCCCCGGACGGGGAGCTGCGCACGCTGAAGCTGCTCTCGGACAACCCGGAGGCCTACGAGGATGCGGCGCTGGAGGGCATCCGGCGGTTTCTTGGCGTGGCGTCCGACGCGCCCATTCCGTTTCAGCGCATCGCGGAAGTGAAGATGGGCACGACGGTGGCCACCAACGCCCTGCTGGAGCGCACCGGCGAGCGGGTGGCGCTGCTGATTACCGAGGGTTTCGGCGATGCCCTGTTCATCGGAACGCAGAACCGGCCCGACCTGTTCGCACTGGCGCCGCGGCACATTCCACCGCTCTACGAGAAAGTGGTGGAAGTGCGCGAGCGCATCTCCTTCAACGGCCAGCAACTGGTGAAGCCGGACGAGGCCGCCGTGCGGGCGCAGCTTCAGGCGCTGCGGGATGAGGGCTTCACGACGCTGGCCATTGCCTTTCTGCATGCCGACCGCTGGCCGCTGCACGAGC
Source organism: Hyphomicrobiales bacterium (assembly GCA_026982665.1). Lineage (GTDB taxonomy): Bacteria > Pseudomonadota > Alphaproteobacteria > Rhizobiales > Aestuariivirgaceae > Thermopetrobacter. The sequence goes on from JALSGQ010000055.1 coordinate 8,607, forward strand.
AACTGGTGGCGGGGCTGGCGCGGGAGATGGGCTTTGCGCACGTCTCCGCCTCGCACGAGGTCTCGCCCTTGATGAAGCTGGTGCCGCGCGGCGACACCACGGTGGTGGATGCCTACCTGACGCCGGTGCTGCGCCGCTACGTGTCGCGCATCGCCGCGGCACTGGGGGCGGCGGGAAGTGCGGAGGAACAGCCAAGCCACCCTGCCCCGCGGCTGCTGTTCATGATGTCGTCCGGCGGGCTGACCTCGGCGGATCACTTCAACGGCAAGGATGCCATCCTGTCCGGCCCCGCCGGTGGCGTGGTGGGCATGGTGGAAACGGCACGGCTGGCGGGGTTTGACAAGGTCATCGGCTTCGACATGGGCGGCACCAGCACCGACGTGGCGCACTTCGACGGCAGCTTCGAGCGCGCCTTCGAGACGGAGGTGGCGGGTGTGCGGCTGCGCGCGCCGATGCTGCGGGTGCACACGGTGGCGGCGGGCGGCGGTTCCATCCTGAAGCTGGCGCAGGGGCGGTTCCAGGTGGGGCCGGAGTCGGCGGGGGCCAACCCGGGGCCGAGGAGCTACCGGCGCGGCGGGCCGTTGTGCATTACCGACGCCAACGTGCTGCTGGGGCGCATCCAGCCGGCGCATTTTCCGCACGTGTTCGGCCCTGAAGGCAATGAACCGCTGGACGTGGAGGCGGTGCGCGAAGCTTTCGCCACGCTGGCGGCGGAGGTGGGCGATGGGCGCTCGCCGGAAGAGGTGGCGGAGGGTTTCCTGCGCATCGCGGTGGAGAACATGGCCAATGCCATCAAGAAGATCTCCATCCAGCGCGGGCATGACGTAACCGAATACCTGCTCAACTGCTTCGGCGGGGCGGGGGCGCAGTTTGCCTGTCGTATTGCCGATGAGCTGGGCATGCGCAGCGTGCTGGTGCATCCGCTGGCGGGCGTGCTGTCGGCCTATGGCATCGGCCTGGCGCACATCCGCGCGGAGCGCACCCGCGGCGTGGAGCAGCCGCTGGATGACGATACGTTGAAAAGCACCCGCAAGCTGGCCGATGCGTTGGCTGAGGAAGCATTGGCGGAGCTGGCGGAGAAGGGCGTGGCGCGGGCGGAAGCACGGGTGCAGGTGCAGGCGCTGCTGCGCTATGCGGGAACCGATACGGCCATTTCCATTGACATGGGCGCTGGCGCGCCCTCGCACCGGCCCTCTGCCGAGCAGGAACTGCATCTGATGGATGATGCCGCTGCCCTGCGGGAGGCCTTCGAGCAAGAACACCTGAAGCTGTTCGGCTTCACGCAGCCGGAGAAGGGGCTGATCATCGAGGCAGTGAACGTGGCCGCCGAGGGCGGCGGGGCGCGTATTCCCGAAGAGCCGCGGGCGGAGCAGGAAGGTGCGCCGCAGCCGCTGAAGCATGTTGACCTTTACGTGAACGGTAGGTGGCAGCGGGTGCCGTTGTTCGACCGTGCCGCCATGCAGCCGGGGCAGACGGTCAGCGGCCCGGCGCTGATCATCGAGCCGAACTCGCAGATCGTCGTGGAACCGGGCTGGCAGGCGCGGATGAATGCCTACGGGCACCTGCTGCTGGAGCGGATGCATGCAGCCAGACGGGAAGAGGCATCCGTTCGGGATGCAGGGCATGACAGGCCCGACCCGGTGCTGCTGGAGGTGTTCAACAACCTGTTCATGAACATCGCCGAGCAGATGGGCGAGGTGCTGCGGGCCACGGCCAGCTCGGTGAACATCAAGGAGCGGCTGGACTTCTCCTGCGCGGTGTTCGACGCGCACGGCGGGCTGGTGGCCAATGCGCCGCACATGCCAGTGCACCTGGGCAGCATGGACAGGGCGGTGGAGGCCG
>JALSGQ010000056.1 GCA_026982665.1 Hyphomicrobiales bacterium
GCCATTCCACTGAACGCCGGCTGCCTGAAGCCCATCGACATCATCGTGCCGGAAGGCTCGCTGCTGAACCCGCGCCCGCCGGCGGCGGTGGCGGCGGGCAACGTGGAGACCTCGCAGGTGGTGGTGGATGCGCTGTTCGCGGCGATGGGGGTGATGGCGGCAGCACAGGGCAGCATGAACAACCTCACCTTCGGCAACGAGCACCACCAGTATTACGAAACCATCTGCGGCGGCGCCGGGGCGGGCATGCACGCGGGCCGTGGCTGGCACGGCGAGAGCGCCATTCACACCCACATGACCAACACGCGGCTGACCGACCCGGAGGTGCTGGAGTTCCGCTATCCTGTCCTGCTGGAGCGCTTCGCCGTGCGACGCGGCAGCGGCGGGCGGGGGCGCTGGCATGGCGGCGACGGGGTGGAGCGCATCATCCGCTTCCTGGAGCCGATGACCGTCTCGCTGCTGACCAACCGGCGCAGGACCGCGCCCTTCGGCCTGCACGGCGGCGGCGACGCCAGGCCCGGCGAGAACCTGCTGCGCCGCGCCGATGGCCGCACGGAGCGCCTCGGGTCCACCGCATCGGTGCAGGTGCAGCCGGGTGATGCCATCATCATCCGCACGCCGGGCGGCGGCGGATATGGCAAGGCGGCAGATTAACCATCAACGGCATTTTTACCGTGCCACTTCCCGGCGATTTTCTGCGGTTGGCATGCTGCTCGCATTTTCGTGAGCGAACGAAGCGATTGGCAACCGGGGAGTTTCAAAATGGCACAACTGGCGCATGCTGGTGTTTCGGAGCTGATCCATAGCGGCATGGACGTTCTCAAGGGCATTCACAAGGTGCCGGTGGTGTTTCAGCACGCCATGCTGGATGTCATCACGCCGGATGATGATTACCTGGCTGGCATCATCGAGCGCGCGGCCACGGCCGGGCCAATGCACTACAACCTCTCGGTGATCGAACGCGACGAAGCGGGCAAGGAGCGCTGGGTGCAGGGGCTGCTGGCGCGCGAGGGCGAGCAGGCAGACGGCCACGCGGTGCTGGAGATGATCAAGGCCGGACGGCTGTGGCTGCAGGTGGAGCACCTGAAGGAACTGGCACCGGAGCTGGAGCACATGGCGCGGCAGGCCTATGACGAGCTGAAGCGCAAGGTGGCGGGCTTCACCTATTTCAACCTCTATTCCAACCTGTTGATCTCCGGCCCGCGCGCGAAGGTTACGCCGCACATGGACGTGGCGGAGGTGTTCCTGTTCCACCTGCGCGGGCACAAGCGCATGACACTGTGGGACCCTGCTGATGTGAACATCCCCGACTCGGCGCGGGAGAGCATCATCCTGCGCGAGCAACTGGAGGACATCGAGATTCCGCAAGAGTGGATCAACCGCGGTTTTGCCGCCGAGCTGGCACCGGGTGAGGGCATGAACTTCCCCTACATGTGGCCGCACATGGTGGAAAATCTCGGCGACCTGAATGTCTCCTTGCAGACGGAATATCACTACCCGGCCTCCATGCGGCGCTACCTGGCCCTGTATGCGCAGGGGCTGGCGCGGCGCAGGCTGGGGATGAAGGTGTGCAACGACTTGCCGGAGAGCGCAGTGCAGGAGTCGCTGAGGGCCGTGCCCGGCCTGCTGGCCAAGGCACTGCGCCTGCACAGCCCGAAGCCGCGCAAGGTGGCGATGGAGTTCGTGGTGGACACGGCGGCTTCCGATGGCGTGCGGTGGTTGCCGCGGGACGAGGTCATCGCCCTGGAGAAGTGAACGGCCCGCAAGACCATCCACCCCTTGCCGACATGTCGAGCATGCGCCACATGGCATCGTGTCATGTGGCGCACTTTCGCATGCAGGCCAAGGTGTTGGCACCTTTCACGGAAAGCTGAAAAAGTGGTTTTCCGAAAATTTTACCCTTTGCGGTTGACCAAATTGCAAGGGGTTTGATGCATCATCCCGCCAAAGGCTGAACGCATGATCAACGAAGCGGGCTGGTGAATGCAGGATACGAACATTGCATCGGCACACGCCGCGCCGGGGACTGGTGGTATCATCATCAGCGTTTTGCACGGCGCTGATGCACTGGCGCAGGCAGAAGCCGCGTGGCTGGCGCTGGAGCATGCCGGCGGGTGTCCATCTCCCTTTCAGTCATGGCGCTGGGTGCAGGGCTGGCGGCAGCATTTCCGCGCCGCCGAGCCGCTGATACTGCTGGCAGAGTTTTCCGGCGATGGAAAAGCCGACGGCACGCCGCTGGCGCTGCTGCCGCTGCAGCGGGAGAAGGTGGCAGGGCTTTCCTGCCTTACCTGGCTGACGGCGCGTGGGCTGCAGTATGGTGGCATGCTGCTGCACCCTGCCCTTTCGGAACCTGAGCGCAAGAATGTGCTGGACGCCGTGTGGACCGTGCTCCTGCAGGAGCGCGTGGATTTCATCGACCTGCCGCTGCTGCCGGAAGATGACGTGCTGACAACACTGCTGAACGAAGAGTGTGTGCGCGGGCCGGAAAATGCCGCCTTTCACATCGACTTCTCGCAATACGAGGACTGGCGGGCCTTCGAGCTGGCGCTGAAGCCCTCTGCCCGGCGCGCCCGCAAGAAGCGCCTGAACAAGCTCAAGCGCACCGGCGAGCTGACCTTCACGGTGCATCCGGCAGGGCCGGATCTGGCACCGGTGCTGAAGCAGGCGCTTCAGTGGAAGCGCGGCTGGCTGGATGCACAGGGGCTGCATGGCGCGCTTCCCTATCAGCCGGCGTTCGAGCAGCTGTTGCAGGCGCTGTTCGCCACGCCGGACAAGCACGATGCATGGCGGGTGGCGGTGCTGGCGCTGGATGGCAACCCCATTGCCATTGATGCCGGAAAGGTGTGCGGCAAGCGCTTCCATGCCTGGTTTGCCGCCTATGATGCAGACTTCTCCGAGCATTCACCGGGCAAGATCGCCCTGTGGCTGATGATGCAATGGTGCATGGAAAATGGCATTCGCGCCTATGACATGCTGGCCAACCCCGCGCCCTACAAGGAAGAATGGGCCAACGGCAGACGGCCATTGGTGCATTTCATGAAGCCGCTGACGACTGCCGGGCGGGCATACGTGGCATGGATGCGGCATGGCGAGCCAATGGCGCGGCAGATGTATCATGCCCTGCCGCCGGGGCTGAAGGCGATGGTGCGCAAGCCGCTGATGTATCTGCGCGGTGGAAAATAGCGCGGCCTTGCGCTATGGCCGGGGCATGTCTTCATCCGGTTCGACATCCTCCGGCCAGCACGCTGATGCCTTTGCTGCCAGCTTTCGCGAGCAGTTCGCCGAACTGGTGCGGCTGCGGCGCGACGTGCGGCATTTCCGGCCTGATCCGGTACCCGAGGCCATCCTGCAAGAAGCATTGACGCTGGCGCACCTGGCTCCGTCGGTGGGGTTTTCGCAGCCGTGGCGCTTCGTGCTGGTGGAAGATGCAGCACGGCGGGCGGCGGTGGCGGCCTCCTTCGAGCGGGCCAATGCTGCCGCATTGGCGGCCACGGCGGAGGAAGACCGGGCGCTGTATGCGCGGCTGAAGCTGCAGGCCCTGCGCGAGGCACCGGTGCAGATGGCCGTTTTCTGCGATGAGGAAACCAATACCGGGCGCAAGCTGGGAGCGCGCACCATGCCGGAAACGCGGGCCTATTCCACCGTATGCGCCATTCACACGCTGTGGCTGGCGCTGCGGGCGCATGGCGTGGGGATGGGCTGGGTCTCCATCCTGGAGCCGGAAGAAGTGGCGCGCATCTGCGAGGTGCCGGCGGGCTGGCGCTTCATCGCGTGGCTGTGCATCGGCTGGCCGCGCGAAGCGCACACCTATACGCCGGAGCTTGAGCGCGCGGGCTGGGAGAAGCGGCGGCCGCTGGCAGAGCTGTGCCGCAAGCTGTGATGCATTCTCCAGCGGCGTCGCCCCTGCATCCGCACGGGGCACAACCAGCGCGGCCTGCCCGGCAGCTTGCCCGGCGCCGCTGCCTGCGCCATGCTGGGCGCATGTGGTGGACGGAACATGACACGCCGCTGGGGCGCGTGGTGCTGGCAGCGCGGGAAGATGGCGCGCTGACGGCATTGCGCTTCGCCGAGCGTTTCGAAGTGCCGGCGCAATGGCGGCGGCGGGATGCGGTGTTCGACGAGGCGCGGCGGCAGCTCGATGCCTATTTCGATGGACGGCTGCGGCGCTTCGACCTGCCGCTGGCACCGCAGGGCACGGATTTTCAGCAGCGGTGCTGGGCGGTGTTGCGTGGCATTCCCTTCGGCGAGACGATCTCCTACGCGGAGCAGGCGCGGCGGCTGGGAAGCCCGCGTGCGGCGCGGGCGGTGGGCCA
>JALSGQ010000057.1 GCA_026982665.1 Hyphomicrobiales bacterium
CATGCGCGCCACGTCCGGCTCGGCTGCTGCCACCGCAGGGGAGGAATTGGCTGGTGCAATCGCTGCTGCAGGGGCTTGTGGTGTGGCTGCCGAACGCCTTGCCTCACTCCGCTGCCGTTCCGCGGCCTGTGGGCGCGGCTGCATGGCAGGAGTCTGTGCCGGCATGGCGGGCTGCATGTGCAGGGTTTCGCCATTCAGCCCTTGCAGCGGCGTCTGTTCGTCTGCCGGATCCTCAGGAGCGGCAGCGCGGGAATCGCCCGTGGCCGGAGCATTGCCATCGGCAGCATTCATGACCGGTTGCAGGGAAATCGGCAGATCACCGGGTCCGGCCTGATTCGGCTGCGGCTGTTGTGGTTGAGCAGCCTCCTTGCTGGCAGCAGGGGGGGCAGCAGAACCCGCGTTGGGATCCGCCGCCGCCTCCGGGGGCTCATCAGTCATCAAGGGTGGTTGCACGGGCACGCCGGCAGCAGGTGCATCAGGCGCTTGCGTCCACGCATGCTCCTGCATGCCGCCAACGAGCACCAGGCCCATCAGCAGCATTGCCATCAGCAGCCTGCCCGCGCCCCCGATCCTTGCGGCCGCCGTCAATGAATGTTCCGCCCCCTGTTGCATGCGCGGTATCTTACCGCTCTTCTTGTCCTGCGTGCCAGCCTCAACAGGCGCAGGGAAGAAAATTTTCCACAAGATGCGCATGCCGGGCGCATGATGGGGGCAAGGAAACGCAAGCAGTGCGTGAAGCATCCGCGAGATGAAGCCGGCTCGTGGAAGAGGGACCGGAAGCGCCATCACGCTCCGGCCCGGCACCAGGGAGGTTGCCGGCATGTGCCCCCTGCCGGCATCATCGCAGAGAGTTTGTGGCGTGCTGCTCTTCCGCCCCCGGCCCCCTGTCAGGTTGCACGGGGCATCCCCGGAGAGAAGCTGGTGGGGTTGGAGACATCCCGGCAACAGGCCCCCCAGAAACGATGTCCTGCTGGCACCGGGCCGTGCCCTGGACCAGCAGGACGCCTTGTTTTTCCTGAAGAAAAGCATTTCCAGCCTGCAAGATAGGCTGCAAGACTTTTCTTCACGTTTGACTGCAGGAATAACGGACAACAAGGGCGCAGGCACGGCGGAGCAAATCGATCTACGAGCCTGCGCCATGTTCATCGAGAAAGGCGCGCAGGGTCAGCAGGTCGCGCCAGGCGAGGCGCTTCTGGGCCGGCTGGCGCAGCAGGTAGGCCGGATGCAGCATCGGCAGCAGCGGCACCGGAGCATCAAGGCCGGGGATTTGCGCCTCCTGCCACTTGCCACGCAGACGCAGGATGCCGGCGGGCTGGCCGGTGAGCCGCTGCGTGGGCGTGCCGCCCAGCGTTACGATGACCTGCGGGCGTGTCAGCTGCATCAGGCGATGAAGCCATGGAGCACAGAAGCCCAGCTCGGCATCCGTGGGCTTGCGGTTGCCGGGCGGACGCCAGAACAGCACGTTGGTGATGAGCACCGCCTGCTGCGGATCCTCGGCATGGCGGCCGAGGCCGATGGCGGCAAGCATTTTGTCCAGGAGTTGGCCGGCGCGGCCGACAAACGGCCTGCCGTGCAGGTCTTCCTCGCGCCCCGGCGCTTCGCCCACCAGCAGAATGCGGGACTGCGGGTTGCCATCGTGCAGCACGGTGTGGCGCGCCATGCGGCGCAGCGGAAAGTGATGCAGCGCATCCAGCGCCGCGTGCAGCTCCTGCAGGGAATGGCATTCATCAGGACTGATGGTGCCGGCAGCATCGCCATCGGCAGCGTCGCTGGCGTTGGCAGTCATGCCGGTTGCAGCCGCTGCAGCCGGAGAAGCTGCTGCGGCAGCGGCTGGCATCCCGGCAGGAGCGGCAGACATGCGCGCGGCTGGCGCTGCTGCAGAACGGGTGGGCGTGCGGATGCCTGATGATGCAGCCGCCGTGGCCTGCGCACTCGATGTTGTCGGACGGATGGTGCGGTCTGGTGCCGTGGGCAGCAGCGCCTCGTCCGCGCCCATGTCCGCCTGCCAGCGCAGCCACCATAGCAGGGCAGCACGCAAGGAGGTGGCCGATCCCGTCCCCACACCCGAAGCAACCGCACCAGCCGATGCTGCGGCCTTGCCGGAACTGATGCCGTTCTCGCCCGTGTTGCTCATGCTCCGCCCGCCTTGCCGCTCAGCCGACTGCTCAGCGTGTCATCCCCTGCCATGTCTGCCGCCAGCTCCTCGGGCGCGTGCTCGGTGCGGATGAAGCGCCTGCCCACGGCTGCGGCCTGCTCCACTGCCACGGCCAATGGCTGCACACCGCGCAGCTCCACCAGCCGCACCAGCAGCGGCAGGTTCACCCCCGTGATCAGTGCCGCACCCAGCCTGCGGCGCAGCAGCTCCAGCGCCAGGTTGGCCGGCGTGCCACCGAACAGGTCGCTGAGGAATATCAGGGACCGCCCCTGCCGGCACGGCTGCGGCAATGCCTCGATGATCTCCTGCAGGCGCTGGCGGGTGCGGGCGAGCGTTTCTTCCGCCGGAATGTCAAGAGCCGCAACCAGCGGCTGCGGCCCCATCAGGTGCTCCAGTGCCCGCTTCATCTCCACGGCCAGCGCGCCGTGGCTGATGATGATGATGGCATATGCAGCCACACCGGCGGCAGGTATTGTCTCACCTGCCACGGCAGCCATTGCTCCACCCTTGCGTTTGCCGTCGTCGGCCATGACCTTCCATCAGCCTGTGCGTTTCAGGGGAGAGATTGTGCGCCTTTGCGGCAAGGCTTGCAAGAGTGTTTCACGCCTTCTGCGGGCTTCATCTCAGTCTTCATCCCGCACATGCGCAGGCGTGCCCGGGTTATGCCTTGCCACGGCATCCTCATCGGCAGCGCTCTCGTCATCGGCGGTGTTGGAGATGACATAGGAGCCGGACAGCCAGCGGTGCAGGTCCACGTCAGCGCAGCGCCTGGAGCAGAAGGGATGCCAGCGCGGGTGGCTGCGGGCCTTGCAGATGGGGCACGGGCGCGGCTTGCGCAAGGGGATCACCTTTTCATCCCCGTTGCTGGCGGCTGTCGCCTTGCCGGTGCTGCCACCCGCATCGCCCTTGCTGCCGGAGTTGTCCTGCATGCATGCCGGGGAGGCATTCCTGTCGGTATCATGGTCATTGCCGTTCATGACATCACCTGAGACTTCCGGCAACGCGCCCGATGCCCGCACCGATCACCTACAGCAGCGGCGGTGGCGGCTCCTTCAGCAGCCAGCGCGTGTGGACGGGAAAGCCGTTGCCGGCCAGCATCTGCACCACCTCGTGCACCGGCAGGCCGATGACGCCGCTGCACGACCCGTTGAGCTGACGCACGAAGGCAGCCGCCAGGCCCTGCAGGGCATAGGCCCCGGCCTTGCCGCGCCATTCGTTGCTGGCGATGTAGGCCTCCACCTCCTCGCGCGAAAGGCGCTTGAAGCGCACCTTCGTTTCCACCAGCTTGCGGCGCAGGCGGCCTTGCGGCGTGAGCAGGCAGATGGCGGTATACACACGGTGCGACCGGCCGGAGAGCAGATGCAGATGCTCGCGTGCCTCCTCCGGCTCCTCCACCTTGCCAAGGATGCGCCGCCCCACCGCCACGGTGGTATCCGCCGCCAGCAGGTAACGCGGGGCGTAAATGCCCTTTACCTGCGGCAGGTTCTTGGCCGCCTCGAGCTTCTCGAACGCCATGCGGCGCACGTAATCGCGCGGGAGCTCGCGCTTGCGCGGCGTTTCATCGATATCCACGGGGGTGAGCAGGTCCGGCTTCAGCCCCACCTGCTCCAGCAGCGCCAGCCGACGCGGCGAAGCGCTGGCGAGGATGAGCACCGGGCCGCCATCTTCACCTGCCGGCAAGGTTTCATCGGCTGGCTCCGTTTCCTGCCTTGGCTGCGAGCTGCCTTCCACGCCTTCGCGCATCTCGTCTGCAGGCTTGTTGCCATCCTCTTGCTGCTGGTCGCTCATCAACCTCACCCCGGCAAGTGGCACAAATGCCATTTCCTACTTGAAGCGATAGGTGATGCGGCCCTTGGTGAGGTCGTAGGGCGTCATTTCCACCAGCACGCGGTCGCCCGCCAGCACGCGAATGCGATTCTTGCGCATGCGGCCGGAGATGGTGGCGATGATCTCGTGCCCGTTGTCCAGTTTCACGCGAAAGGTGGCGCTGGGCAACAGCTCCGTTACCACGCCTTCGAACTCCAGTGCTTCTTCCTTGGGCATGCTGCTCCTTCTTCCTGCTTGCTTCGTGCCTGCCTGTTGCCTGTTCCGATATATCGGAAACGTCAATCATCCGCATGCCGCCAGGGCGGGCATGCTGTGCGGCTCTTTTGCGCCATTCGGGCCGTGGACGCAACGAAAATTGCAACCTGCTGCTCTCACTTCTCGCCAAACCGCAGCAGGCAACGGGCCGCGGCCTTGCGCGCGCAGGCCATCCTCGTGCATGCGGCAGGCGCGCCCGGAGCGCTGCGGCGGCAGATGTTGCAGCCATCCGTCCAGCTGCGGCAGGTGGCATCTGCTGCCGGATCCGCCGCATCGGCAGCGCCCTTGCCGGCCGTGGCACAGCCCTTCCTGCGCCCTGTGCCCCCCTGCAACTGCTCGCACACGCCGCTGGCGATGATGCGCGCACCGGCCGCACGGGCAAAGCAGGCGTTGGCATAGGTGATGTGCCGGCCCTGCCGCTCGGCGCAGACGGGGGCATATTGCTGGGTGCAGATGACGCCGGCGCGGGAGGGAGGCGCATCGGCAGCCAGCACTACCGGCGACCACACCACCATAGGCAGGCCCAGCAGCAGGATGATCAGCATCGGCAGCACCGCCAAGGCTTGCGGCAACAGCCATGCGAACGGTTGCTGCCGCCCCGGCCATGCCGCAAGATGAACGGAAATGTCATTGCGCCGCCGCATGCCTGCCTCCATAATCCATCCCGAATGACAATGAAAATCATTATGGATGCCATCCGGCAACAGCATGCACGGAGATCTGACCATGAGCAAGACTGGCGCGGCGGATTCGGATTTCATCTTCACCACCACCGGGCTGACGCGGGAAAAGGCAGCGCGCATTACCGAGGAGGCGCTGGCAGGTTGTGATGATGGCGAGCTGTTCGTGGAAGTATCGCGCTCCGAGGCGCTGAGCTGGGATGACGGGCGGCTGAAGTCCGCCAGCTATGACGAGCGTGCCGGCTTCGGCCTGCGGGCAGTGGCGGAGGAGCGCACCGGCTATGCGCATTCCTCCGAGGTGTCGGAAGCGGCGCTGAAGCGCGCGGCGGAAACGGTGCAGGCGGTGCGCAGCGGGCATTCGGGACAGATGGCATTGCCGCCACGCGGCACCAACCGGGCGCTGTATCCGGACGATGACCCCACCGCGGCGCTGCCGTTCGGCGAAAAGGTGGCGCTGCTGGAGCGCATCGATGCCCATGCCCGCAGCCTCGACGACAAGGTGCGGCAGGTTTCCGTCTCCCTTTCCTCCTCGTGGCAGGCGGTGGCCATCGTGCGCGCCGATGGCATCATCCGCACCGACTTCCGCCCCCTGACGCGGCTGGATGTCTCCATCATCACCGAGGATGGAGAAAGGCGCGGCAACGGCTTTCATGGCCTGGGCGGGCGCGGCCACATGACCGATTACCTGGACGAGGAACAATGGCGGCAGGCGGTGGAAGAGGCACTGCGCCAGTCGCTGGTGGCGCTGGATGCACGGCCGGCACCGGCGGGAGAAATGGACGTGGTGCTGGGGCCGGGGTGGCCGGGCATCCTGCTGCACGAGGCGGTGGGGCATGGGCTGGAAGGCGACTTCAACCGCAAGGGCACATCGGCCTTTGCCGGCCTCATGGGCCAGCAGGTGGCGGCGGAAGGCGTTACGGTGATCGACGACGGCAGCATCGAGAAGCGGCGCGGTTCGTTGAGCATCGATGACGAGGGCACGCCCACCGAGGCCACGGTGCTGATAGAGAACGGCAAGCTGGTGGGCTACATGCAGGACAGGCTGAACGCGCGGCTGATGAACATGCAGCCCACCGGCAATGGCAGGCGCGAATCATACGCCCATGCGCCGATGCCGCGCATGACCAACACCTTCATGCAGGCCGGCAGCCATGACCCGGAAGAGATCATCCGCTCGGTGAAGAAGGGGCTTTATGCCGTTTCCTTCGGCGGCGGGCAGGTGGACATCACTTCCGGAAACTTCGTCTTCACCTGCACGGAGGCATACCTCATCGAGGACGGGCGCATCACCGCGCCGGTGAAGGATGCCACGCTCATCGGCAACGGCAAGGATGCCCTGATGCGCGTGCGCATGGTGGGCAATGACCTGAAGCTCGATACCGGCATCGGCACCTGTGGCAAGGCCGGCCAGGGCGTGCCGGTAGGCGTGGGGCAGCCGACCATGCGCATCGATGCGCTGACCGTGGGCGGCACGGGCTGACCACAACGGCAGTGCGCGGGCATGCGAACCGGCATGCATGGCGCACAGGGGCCGTGGACAGGCTTGCGGGCAGAACCGGCCGCAGGCTGCCGGAACCTTGCAATTTGCCCGAACCGGAAATGATATCCTGCTGGCACCGGGCCGCGCCCTGAGCCGGCAGGACGCCTTGTTTTTCCTCCATCTCCGCACTTGTTTCAGCGCGGGCAATACAGCCGGTATAGCGTCTTGATGATCTCCATCGCCGCCGGGTCGGAGAGGGAATAGTAAACGTGCCGCCCTTCACGCCTGGCCTGCACCAGGTGTTCTGCTCGCAGCCGCTGCAGCTGTTGCGAGACTGCCGCCTGCCGCATGCCGATGTCCTCCACCAGCGCACCAACAGTCTTCTCGCCGCTTGCCAGCTGGCAGAGAATGCGCAGCCGCTGCGGGTTGGCCAGCGCCTTCAGCAACGCCGTGGCCGCATGCACCCCACGCTCCATTTCCGTTGCCTTGACGGTGGTGATGTCCGCCTTGCCCATGCTCAAGCCCCCTGGTTCTTCTCGTGGTGCATCTTGCACACCATGCATTGCCTGCAACGGGATTCGCGTTTCCTCCTGGCGCACGTTGTCTGCAGGCCTTCTTCTCGGGCCTTTCTGGCGCAGCGCGCTCATCGTTCTGCCTCAGCCACGCGGTTCGGCGCGCGCTTCTGCAGGTTTTTGCTGCGCCGCCTTCCTTGCCTTGTGCTCCTTCAGTTTCTCAAGCAACTTGCCCAGACGCAACCAGAAAAAGTCATAGCCCGGATAGCCCTCGATACGGCCGATGATGTGTTTTTCATCATCCAGAAGCACGAAGGTGGGGGTGTAGATGATGGGCTCCAGGTGCTCGTATTCCTTCGGCACTTCGGCAGCGTCGATGATCTTCAGCGGTGCCGCCTTGCCTTCCGGTGTGTTGGCGTAGATGCGCCCCACTTCCTCCTTGAAGCGTATGCACCACGGGCAGGCCTCGTCGTCGAACATCACCAGCTCCGCCGCCATTGCCCGCGGCGTGCCCGGCATCACGGCGGCAACCGCCAGCAGCAGTGCCGGCAACAGCAAGCGCAACATTCTGCTCATGGTGTCTGCTCCTCTTCTCCAATCATCACGCCTTCCATTTGTGCTGGCGCCTCGGCGCTGATGTCCGGGGCCGGGCGGCAGTTCCGCATGCAGCGCCTCCCCTTTGCAACGGGGTGTGGCGGGCGGATGAAGCCGTTGCGGTTCGGCATCATCACCCGCGGCAGGGTGCGGGCGGAGGCAATGAAGTCATCTTCGACGATTCCGTTGATGTGCAGCAGGTAGGCCACCAGCGCATATACCTCTTCCGCCTTCAGGGAAAACGCATGCCCTTCCGGCATGGCGCGGTGAATGTAGTCGAACACGCCCGGTGCATGCGGCCAATACGAGCCGATGGTGCGCATCGGCGCTTCGCCGTTCAGGCTGCCCTCGCCGCCCAGCAGGGCCGGAATGCGCCCCTGTCCCTCGGCAAATTCGCCATGACAGGCCGCGCAGTGCGTGGCGTAAAGATCTTCTCCCTGCGCCACGTTGCCTGCACCTGCCGGCAGGCCTGCGCCATCGGGCCGGGCATCACGGTCCAGCGCGGCAATCTCGGCGGGGGTGAGCATTTGGCCGATGTCCGGCGCTTGCGGGCCGCCTGTCTGCTCGCCAGCCCTTGCGGCCTGCGCCGAGACGATGACGAATGCCAGCCCCGCCAGCAGCAGCGCCATTGCCAGCCACGCCCACAGTGCGCCTGCGAATGCCGCCGTCAACGTCCGCAGCCGCCCCTGCTGGCGCGGCTGTGCTGGCTGATGTTCAGGCGAGCCGCACATGCCTCACCTCGCCACTGTTCAGCACCCGCCATGTGGTAATGGCGTTGTTATGATACACTTGCCGGGCAGATTTCACCTTCAACATTTCGTCATGCGTTGGCTGCACGTTGCCCTTTTCGTCCACCGCGCGCGATTGCAGCAGCAGCTCTTCTCCCTTCCACTCGAACGGTAGCGAAAAGCGCGTCAGGCACTTGGGCAACACCGGCTCCTCCAGCCGTGCCGGCTGCCAGTTCACGCCGCCATCGAACGACACGTCCACGGCCGCGATGCGGCCATGCCCGGACCATGCAATGCCGGAAAGCCGCTGCCGCCCGTGGCCTTTCAGCGGCTTTTCGGGGCAGGGCAGGGTGATGACGGAGTTCACCTCCTGCACCAGCGTGAACAACCGCGCCCTGCCATCGTCCTGCAGGTCGGCGTAGCGCGCCGTCTCTTCCCGCGTCAGCCACGGTTCATCACCCGTTTTCAGCCGGTGCAGCCACTTCACGTTCAGCGAACCTTCCGTGCCCGGCACGATGAGCCGCAACGGAAAACCCTGCTCCGGCCGCAGCGCCTCGCCGTTCTGGGCAAAGGCGATGATGGCTTCGTCCCACAGCGCCCGCGGCACCGAGCGCGCATAGGCCGCGCCATCCGCTCCTTCCGCCAGCAGCCATTGCGCCCGGTCGGAAACGCCACACAGCCGCAACACCTCCATCAGCGGCACGCCCGTCCATTCGCAGCAGGAAAGCAGGCCGTGGGTAAATTGCACCGCGTTCACCGCCGGCCGCTGCCAGTTGAGCGAATTGTTGCCCGCGCATTCGAGGAAATGGATGCGCGAGACGCTCGGCAGTCGCTTCAGGTCATCCAGCGACAGCGCCAGCGGCCGCTCCACCAGCCCGTGCACGGCCAGCGAGAAGCGTGCGGGGTCAATGGCGGGCACCCCGGCATGATGACGCTCGAACACCAGCCCGTTGGGGGTGATGATGCCCTCCAGCTCCGCCAGTGGCGTGAAGCTGGCGTTGGTCAGGCGTGAGGGCAGCATCCACTTCAGCCAGCGCCGCACCACGTGCTGCTGCGCCTCTGCCGGCAGGCCATAAGGACGTGCCCCCACCGGCATGCCGGGGCGAAACGGCGCATGCTCCAGCTTCGTTCCCCTGGCGGCGCGGGCAGCAGCTGCACTGGCCGCGGTGGAAGCGGAATCTGCCGCTGATGCCGAGGTGGCCGAGCGCACCGCCGCCACCCCGCCAGCCAGCGCCCCGGCCACCCCGGCCAGCATCGTTTTCAGCCATGCCCGCCGGGAAGGGACAGGCATGGCCGCGTGTTGGCTGCGTGTTTCTCTTCGGCGCACGACGCCAGCTCCGTGCCCAGTGCCTCAGGTTACCAGCCGCACGTCGCGCTGCTCGGGAATGCGAATGGTCTTCTGCTTGCGGATCCAGTCCATCACCAGCTCCCACACCGGCGGGCCTTCCGTGCCCGGCCGCACCGATGCCCAGCCGCTGACCACGTATTTCTTCCCGGCTTCCAGCGGCTCCCCGGTACGCTTCAGCCGCAGGTTCTGGATGCGGTTGCCCATCTTCTCGTATGGGTGCAGGTCGAACAGCAGGCCGCCGGTGCGCACCATGTCGCCCCCCTGCTGGTAGTAGGGGTCGGGGTTGTAGAGGTTGTCGCACACGTCTTCCAGGATGGCCTTCAGCTGCGCCCCGGTCATCTCCGTGCGATAGACGTTGGGGTAGGTGATGGCCGTCTGCGAATAGACGTCATCCGCCGTGATCTGCTGCCCCGGGATCAGCGACGGCCCCCAGCGGAAGCCGGGCGAAAGGGCGATTTCCGCGTCGCGCTCTTCCATCAGCGCCGTGGTGATGAGCGTGTCGAAGGTGCCGGCCAGGTTGCCACGTCGATACAATGGGGTCTCCGTGGTGCCCAGCACCTCGTTGATGACCTTCTCGTGCGGCTTGCGGATGCTGTGGATGAGCTTCGCCATCTCCGGGTCCGGCTCGATGACATCGGAGAACACGGGGATGAGCCGGTAATTGAAGCCGGTCATGCGCCCGTCCTTCACCTCCACGTCCAGCCGCGAGACGAACTTGCCGGAGCAGCCCGAGGAGACGAGAATGGTGTTGCCCACCTTTTCCACCTGCGGCGTGGCGTCATGCGTGTGCCCCACCAGCACCACGTCGATGCCCTTCACCCGGCTGGCCAGCTTGCGGTCAACGTCATAGCCGTTGTGCGACAGCAGCACCACCAGCTCCGCCCCGGCAGCGCGGGCGTCATCCACGTGCTTCTGCACCAGGTCATCGCGAATGCCGAACGACCAGTTGGGGATGAGATGCCGCGGGTTGGCCACTGGCGTGTAGGGGAAGGCCTGGCCGATGACAGCCACCTTCACGCCGCCCTTCTCGAACATCTCCCATGCCTTGAACACCGGCTCTTCCCACTCGGTGTTGATGACGTTGCCGGCCAGCCACGGGAACTTCAGCTGGTCGATCAGCTCCAGCACCCGCTCCTCGCCGAAGGTGAACTCCCAGTGCGCCGTCATGGCGGAGGTGCCCAGCAGGTTCATCACGTCCACCATGTCCTGCGCCCTGGTAACCAGCGAGGTGTAGGAGCCTTGCCACGTATCACCGCCGTCCAGCACCAGGCACTTGTCATCGCCACGTTCGGCGCGAATGGCCTTGACGATGGTGGCGACGCGATCCATGCCGCCCACCTTGCCGTATTTCTTCGCCAGCTCGGCAAAGTCGAGATAGGTCAGGGCGTAGGCATCGGGCGTGCCGGGGCGGATGCCGTAACGCTTCAGGAAGTCCTCGCCGGTGAGGTGCGGCGGCAGCCCCTGCATCGGCCCCACGCCGAGGTTCACGTCCGGCTCGCGAAAGTATATGGGCACCAGTTGCGCATGAATGTCGGTAACGTGAATGAGCGTTACCTGCCCCTTCGGCTCGAAGCGCAGGAGGTCTTCCTGTGTCAGCGACTGCTGGGCCAGCGCCTTGCGCAGGTTGCCCACGCTGCCGGTGATGGCCAGTGTCGCCAGCGTCAGCTGGATGAAGTCGCGTCGGTTCAGCACGGCATCACACTCCCTCGATTGTTGCTGTTGTGTGGCGGAGCCGCCGCGGCAGCGGCACCGTCATGGTGAGCGTGGCCCTTCCGCTGCCCGCTGCCGGCATCAGGTTGCAATACGCCGGCAGGGGGCAGGGGAACCGGGTGCCAATTGTCGGGAAGAGCAGTGCCGCAGGCGCTGTGATGGCCCGGTGCCGTGTGCGTCTGGTTCACGACCTGGCACCTGCATGCCTTGCGCAGGAACTGCCGGACATCATGAGCATCACCGGTGGGCCGGCCTGAAGCCAGCCCACCTGCCTGATGCCATGAACCTGCAGCCATGAACCTGCCTCAGCGCCGCACGCCCGGCACCTCCACCGGCAGGCCGTTGGAGCGCCATTTCACGTAAAGCTCCAGGTTCACGTATTCCGGCGAGCCGGCCTTGTAGGGTTTTGCCCGCACCTGCTTGTTGCAGCCACGGAAGCGCCGGTGCAACGAGCCGAGCTTCTGCCACTTCAGGCGATAGACGGGGAAGTTGCCACCGGCACGCCCTTCGGACAGCAGGTCGGCGCGGATCATCTTGCCCGGATTGTCGATGTGGCAGTTCTTGCAGGCCATGTCGAGCTGGCCGCGGCGCTGGAAGTAGAATGCCTTGCCCTTCTCGAAGAACGGCTTGGCCGGGCCGTCCACCTTCACGTTCACCGGCATGCCGCGCGAGACGAAGCCCACCAGTGCCGTCATCGACAGCAGCTCGTCGGACTCCCACTTCCACGGCTTGGCCTTCATCTGCTCGGTGCGGCAGCGATTGATGCGCTGCTCGATGTTGATGAGCTGCTTGGTCTTCTCGTCATACTTGGGGTAGACGGGGTAGGCTCCGCGCAGTTTCTCCGGCTTCTCGTGGCACGAGGCGCAGGACTTTCCGGCCTCACCCTCCACCTGCGTGAACAGCGCGCGGCCACGCTCCACCCACAGCATGCCCTGGTTCTGGAAGTCGTCATCCTGCATGGCCTGCGTTTCCGGAGTGGAATACAGGTAGCCGGACTTCTTGTCGCCCACCTGATACTTGCCCTTGCATTCCTCGCAGGCCTGTGCGTCATTGGCATTGATGGCCATCCAGCCGCCACCAGCCAGCGCCAGCATGCCGACAGCGCCGGCAATGCCCAGCAATCCCTTCACGGCCGAGCCGCCAGCAGCCCGCCGGCCGCCGGCCACTCCGCCCATGCGATGCTTTCTCCCTGGCATCTTCCTCATACCCTTTCTTGTTGTTGCCCTCCACGCGACCGGCACCTTGTTGCCTGAAGACGTGCACCATGCGGCCTGAAGTGCCGTTTGTGCACGGGCTTCACGGATATGCTGGCGGCCCTCCCCTCCCGCCGGTTCGCATCACCTGTCCCGCCCGGGGCGGGGAGGTGGCTCACGCCACCTCGATCTTCGCCTTGGCGGTGTAGGTCTCGTTCTTGTCGTCCACCCACTTGAATTCATACTCGCCGGACTCCTGCACCTTGTGGGTGAAGGCGCAGTAGGGGTTGGCGGAAACGCCGGTATCCCACTTCGACGAGAAGAAGGTCTTGCCGTTGAAGGTGGCCTCGAAGGTATGGATGATGTTGCGCGGGATCGGTTCGCCCGTCTTCTTGTCCTTCGTGGCGCGCTGCATCTTGTGCTTGATCAGCGTCTTGATGGTGATCACCTCACCCTTCTTGGCCTTCTTCGGCACCTTCACGCGAGCCTTTGCCATGATCGTGATCCTCCAGTGTTCCGTTGCTCCGCGCCGCGCTTTCTCTGCCGTGTCAGCTTGCGCGGCATCAGTGGATGTTCCGTTTCAGCCTGCCCTGGCTCTCAGCCGCCGCAGCCGCCGATGGTAACCTTCACCGTGGTCTTGCCGATGTAG
This sequence comes from Hyphomicrobiales bacterium, assembly GCA_026982665.1. Lineage (GTDB taxonomy): Bacteria > Pseudomonadota > Alphaproteobacteria > Rhizobiales > Aestuariivirgaceae > Thermopetrobacter. Next base: position 13,132 of record JALSGQ010000057.1, read on the forward strand.
AACTTGCCATCGGACATTTCCGCCACGGCCCACACCTCCTGCGTGGTGGCCATGCGGATGCGGATGGAAGCCCAGGCCTTGCCGGAATCCGGCGTGAACTGGAAGTTGCAGACATAGGCCGTCGGGTTCTTGGTGGCGATGATGGTAACGCTCTTGCAGTAGTCATCCGCCGTCATCGGGCTGTCCACCGACACCTTCAGCGGCACCGTGGCACCGTTCTCGGCGATTTCCGGCATCTCCAGCTTCACCTTGCCTTCCGCCGGCGCCGCACCCTTGGTGATCTTGTTCAGCAGGCCGACCTCGTCATCAGGTTTCAGTTCGGCCAGTGCGCCGCTGCTCAGCGCCGCCAGCGCCGCCGCGGCGCTGCCGCCGATGATGAGAAACTCGCGGCGATCGACCATCTCGATACGAACCTTGCTCATCGCAATGTTGCTCCTTCTGTTGTCCGCTCTGTTGCTGATGCGGCCCTTGCCCGAGGGCGCTTCCTCAGGTGAAAACGCCGTTCCCTCCGGCTCTCTGGCAGCTGAAGCTGCTCTCGCTGTTGTATTCCGCCATGCCTGCACTCGTGCATCCCGCTTCACCTGGCATGGCGCAGTCCTGCGTTGTCTTCGGCATGATGCAGGCCTGCACCCTCTCGCTCCTGTGCCACTGCGCCATCGATGCCAGCGGTGCCGGCAGGATGTCCGTCGTCTTCAGCGATGATCCCATCATCGCCATTTCCACGGGCACCACAGGCACAAGCGCCATTCCGGCGAAGCAGCCATGCACGCATCGGTTTCATTGCGTTGCCTTCAGTGTTTTCAGGAAGGCGATGATGTCCTCGATCTCCTGTGCTTCCAGCACCGGCTTGCCCTTGAACTTGTCCATCACCCGGTGCAGCCCTTCCGTGCGATAGAACGCCGGCATGATGGTTTCCGGGTTGACGATCTTCGGGTTCACCAGCCGCAGGCGCATCTCGCCCTCGCTCATGCGCGTGGCGAGGTCGGAGATTTCCGGCCCGACGTTTCCGTGGAAGGGGAATTCGTCAAGCTGCTGGATGCGGTGGCACGCCAGGCAGTTGCCCTTCTTGCGCGCAGTAACGAGCTTCGCACCGCGCTTCGGGTCGCCGGGCTTGTTCGTCAGTGGCTTGTCGATGGTGAAGGTGTCCATGTTGATCTCGTAGGGCACGAGACCTTTCTCCTGCACCTTCTTTACCTCGGCTGCTGCTCCCTGGGTCAGCAGCCCCAGCGCCGCCACCGAAGCCAGCGCTGCCGTCCATGCCCTGCTGATGCTCTTCCTCGCCATGTCTCCCTCGCGCCGTTCTTGTTGTCGAACTCCGGCTGGCGCTGGCTGCAGCCTGCATTCGGCCCGCCAATGGTGCCAGCCTCCCGTTCCTGATCGATCGGCCACTCCCCTCCCTTGGGTGAGGCAATCTGTAGCATGTGCAAGAAAACCATGCAATATAAAGCGGCAGTTGAATCAGGAAGATTTCATGAAACATGTCAGCAAATGGGCTTATAAGAAGTCCATTATATTAGAATTTTCTTATGATGCGTGATGCGTATCTGAAATGCCTGCCTCATCTGTCGTTTGCGTTACCGTCAGCCGGAAAAAACTCCGAGACTGGCATTCAATGTGGCTGATAACCATATCTTCACTTGCGCACATGGCTGGCGTCTGGCTTGATATGGCCCAAGGCAGAGACGCAAGGCAGCAGCCGATAGCGGCACTGCACGGGTTTTGGCGAACAGGGAGAACGGAGTGAGATAGTCAACAGCAAGCAGGATCGGGCCGCTCGTGGCTGCACGGTGTGTCATGATGCACGGCATGTTCCGGCATGCGAGGCGCAGCATGACGGCCCGGCGGGAGGGGTGAGATGATCAGCACTTCCATCATCGATGCCATGCTGCGCCGTTGGATACGGCATGGGCAGTTGTCGCTGATCTTTCCCGACGGCAGCCTCAGGACCTATGGCGATGGTGGCGGGGCACAGGTGCGTGCGCGCATTACCTCCCGCAAGTGGCTGCGCCGCCTGCTGCTGGATGCCGACCGCTGGCTGGGCGAGGCCTACATGGATGGCGGCCTCATCATGGAGCAGGGCAGCATTGCCGACTTCATGACATTGCTGATGCACAACGTGCGCCAGGCCGACTATCCCTTCGCCCTGCGCTGGGTGGATGCGCTGCGCCGCCGCCTTTTCCATCTGCGCAACCGCAACTCCCGCCTCAGGGCGCGGCGCAACGTGGCGCACCATTATGACCTCGATGGCCGCCTCTACGACCTGTTCCTCGATTCCGACCGCCAGTATTCCTGTGCCTACTTCGACAGTCCTGATTGCGGGCTGGAAGAGGCGCAACTGGCCAAGAAGCGCCACCTCGCCGCCAAGCTCTACGTGAAGCCGGGCATGCGCATTCTCGACATCGGCTGCGGCTGGGGCGGGCTGGCGCTGTATCTGGCGCAGGTTCATGACGACGTGCACGTGGTCGGCATCACGCTGTCCACCGAGCAGCATGCCCATGCCACCGCCCGCGCCGAGCGCCTCGGGCTCGCTGATCGCGTCGAGTTCCGCCTGCAGGACTATCGCGACATCTCCGAGCGTTTCGACCGCATCGTTTCCGTGGGCATGTTCGAGCACGTCGGCGTGCCGCATTACCCGGCCTTCTTCCGCAAGGTGCGCGACTTGCTGACCGACGATGGTGTTGCCGTGCTGCACTCCATCAACCGTGCCGACGGCCCCGGCGTAACCTCCCGCTGGATAGACCGCTACATCTTCCCCGGCGGCTACATCCCCGCCATGTCGGAAGTCATTCCCGTCATCGAGAAGACCGGCCTCATCGTCTCTGACGTGGAAATCCTGCGCCGGCACTATGCCGATACGCTGAAGCACTGGCGCGAGCGCTTCATGGCCCGCTCCCTGCGCGCGGCGGAGCTGTATGACGACCGCTTCGTGCGCATGTGGGAGTTCTACCTGGCGGCCTCGGAGGCCATGTTCCGCTCCGGCCTCATGAACAACTTCCAGATCCAGATGGTGAAGCACAACGAGGCCCTGCCGCTCACCCGCGACTACATGTTCGAGGAGGAGCGCCGCCTGAAGAAGATCGACGGCCGCCGCCACATCCGCGCCGTGCCGTCCGATCCGGACAGGGCCTCCTCCGGCCGGCGCAAATGATGGATGCCACGACGTGGTGCCGTTCGGCCTGTCATGCGCGGCTGGCGGCACGGAATGCAAGGCCGGGCACACACCGACACACGTAAGGGGGCACGGTCGGCAGGCCGTGCCCTTGGCATATCCGGCCGGTCGGATATCCATTCAGGTTGCGTTCAGGTTCCACCTTTCATGCTTGTCATGAACAATCCGCAATCATCGCGGTTGCGGATGCAGGAGGGAGGAAGGAAGCGACTGTCTGTCATCCCTGCAGCCGTCCTTCAAGGGCTGGCCCGGATGGCGGTCCGACGCTTCCCGCGCCAATGACGAGCTATGGAAGGGAAGAACGATGCATCCGCGCCCTGTTCCCCGTGCGATGAATCATGCACAGGCCGCCGCTGCCGGCCGGCTCCGGAATGGTGCCGCAGAGCGGCGGCAGATGCTGTTCCTGCTCCTGTGGTGGCAGGCTGGCATGGCATTGCTGGCCATGCTGCTGCTGGCCTTCGCCGGAGTGGCCCGCGCCCAGGAGCCGTTGCCACCGGGCATCCTCGCCTCTGGCGACGGCGTCATCACCGGCTTCTCCGGCCACGTGGAGAACGACAAGGGTCGCTTCATCAACACGGAAGGCATCTCGGCGAAGATCCTGCCGCTGCCATCCCGCCCGCTGGCCGGGCAACTGGCCAACCCGGCCCCGAAGCTGGAGATCACCGCCAGCCGCATCGGCCAGGTGTTCGGCGTGGCGCTCGACAGCTTCCCCAACCCCAACGTCTATCTCGGCGCCACCTCGGCTTATGGCCTGCACATCGTCGCCGACACCGACAATGACGGCAGGCCTGAACCCATCACGAACGGCCGCCCCGGCGCGCAATGGATGGAGGGGCAGTTCGGCCCCGGTGGCGGCCCCGGCACCATCTGGCGGGTCGATGGCACCACCGGCGAGATCACGCCCTTCGCCACCATTCCGGATACCGTGGCCGGCATCGGCAACCTCGCCGTTGATCCGGTGCATTTCCAGCTCTTCGCCTCCGATCTCGACAGCGGCCTGATCTACCGCATCGATCTGGCGGGCAACATCATCGACACCTTTGACCACGGCGTGCAGGGCCGCCAGGGAGCCGGCCTGCCGCCGGTGGCCGATGACGGCAAGGTGGCCAGCATCGAAAGCCCCGACTTCGATGTCAACAACGCCAACACCTGGGGCCTCACCGACACCCGCCGCCGCGTCTGGGGCCTCGCCTACCACCGCGGGCGGCTCTATTACGCCGTTGCCGATGGCCCGCAGATCTGGTCGGTCGGCATCAACTTCGACGGCAGCTTCGCCAACGACGCCCGGCTGGAGATCCTGCGCGTGCCCGGTGGCATGCCCGTCTCCGACATCCTCTTCACCCCGCGGGGCTGGATGATCGTCGCCCAGCGTGGCTTCCACAATGGCGATTCCACCTTTGTCAATTTCCACATCAAGGGCGCCGATCAGGTCATCCGCTACCGGCGCGACCCGCGCACCGGCCAGTGGACGCAGGTGCCCGAACCCTACGCCATCGGCCTGACGCCGGATCACACCTACGCTTCCGGCGGCATCGGCCTGTCCTGCGCCGGCGTGCTGTGGAGCACCGGCGACAACCTGCGCAACGACCCGCTGCTGCTGGCCGCCGAGGGCGCGCCGCAGCCGGTGGTGCACGGCCTGCAGGGCAATGACGTGCGCCACGTGCGCCCATTCAACACACCGCCGTTCAACAGCATCTTCATCGATTATGACGGCAGGCTGGACAATCCGGAAGCATCCGGCCACGTCGGCGACGTGGAGGTCTATCGCGACTGCCGCGGCACGCCGGGGCTGCCCGGCTGGTTCGATGGCGGCTGGTGGTATCCGCCCGTTGACAAGCCCGGTGGCGGCCCCGGCGTTTACAAGCGCCTGCTGCAATGCGTCGTCGATCCGGAGGATCCGGAACTTCAGCGCTGCACCTACGGCATCTGGCTGACGGAAGTGCCCGCAACAGCCCTTTCCGGCGGCTTCACCATCATCGACACCCCGGCGGCGGGCATCGGCTTCGGCGGCATCATCGAGGCCTCGCTGGGCTTCGAATGCTCGCAGCCCGGCGGCCCCGGCACCGAGGTGAAGTGTTCCTTCTCCGGCGGCGTGAAGGCGGAAGCCTGGCTCAATGCCTATGTCTTCCTCGGCCTTGAGATGCTGGTGCCGCGCCAGCAGATCATCAAGACGAACTACGCCGTGCTCGACAACTGCGTGAAGGTGGACCTCGCCGGCAACGTGATTGACGCCTGCACCGGCATCAAGGACGAGCCGCCGGTGCTGAAACCGCACAAGGAGTTCATCGGCTGCGAGAAGGAAGAGGACGGCGACGGCCTGCTGTGCAAGCTGCGCCTGCGTGTAACCAACCCCGGTCCGGTGGACTATCTCGGCCCGCTGCACCTGGAAGATGCCGTCGGCCCCGGCGTGGAGCTGGTTGATGCCACCAGCGTGCCCGCCGCCGATGGCTGGACGTGCACCCAGCCCGGCGGCGCCGGCGCGCTCATCTCCTGCGACACCGCCTGGGACGTGCTGCTGCCCGCGGGCAATGCTTCCGGCGCGGACATCACCGTGCGCATCCCCGATGCCGGGAAGGAAGCCGCGCGCAAGGACTGCGTGCGCCTGGACAAGGATGGCGAGGAGGTCTGCATCACCATCCCCGACAAGCCGCGGCTGACGCTGGACAAGGAGTTCGGCAAGTGCGAGCCGCACGGGGCGGGATACATCTGCTCCTACACCATCACCATCACCAACGTTGGTGCGGGCACCTACACTGGCCCGCTGAACGTAACCGACAACGTCGGCCCGGACACGGCCTACTTCGGCCACGATCCGGCGGACTGGACGTGCAACCAGCCGAACCCCGGCGATCCCATCGCCTGCACCAACCCCGGCCCGGTAACGCTCGCGCCCGGTGCCAGCACCGCGCTCAATCTCCGGGTGTCCATCCCCGGCGAGAAGCTGGACGACAACCGCCGCGACTGCGCCATCATGGAGCATGACGGCGAGGAGCTGCGCGACTGCGCCACCATCGACGAGAAGAAGCCGAAGCTGGTGCCTCAGAAGGAGAGCCTGCGCTGCATCAAGCGCGAGCCGGGCGATGACAAGGCCATCTGCACCTTCCGCCTGACGGTGCGCAACGTTGGCGATGCGCCGTTCAACGGCGTTGCCACCGTAACCGACCTCGTCGGCCCCGGCGTGGCCTATGTCGATCACGCCCCGGCGGCGGACTGGACGTGCAGCCAGGCCGGTGCGGGCAACCCCATCACCTGCAACACCAATGCGCCTGTTACCCTCAACCCCGGCGATGCCACCTTCGTGGACATCCGCGTAACCGTGCCGGTGAACAAGCCGGAAGCGCACACCGACTGCGCCATCATCGAGGGTGCTGAAGGGGCTGTTGCGGGTGGTGAAGGTGAAGATGCCTGCGTTACGGTGGATCTCGGCAAGCCGGACCTCGACATCCGCAAGACCAACCTGCGCTGCATGCCGCTGGAGGGTACCCATGACGTGCAGTGCATCTGGCGCATCACCGTGCGCAACAATGGCACGGAAGCCTACACCGGCGTGCTGAACGTTGCCGACCTGCCGGCCGATGGCACTTACGTCGGCCACGCCCCGGCGGCGGACTGGAACTGCGCGGCCGGCCCGCCCATCCAGTGCCAGGGCACCGGCCCGGTAACGCTCAACCCCGGTGATGTCCGCACGCTGGACATCGTCGTGCGCCACACCGGCCCGTTCAGCACGACGATCACGAATTGCGCCACCCTCAAGCAGGAGAATGGCGACAAGACCGTCTGCACGGACACGCCGCCGCCTCCGCCTCCGGGCAAGCCGAAGCTGGAGCGCACCAAGGAGCTGAAGGAGTGCCGCATCGACGGCGAGATGCTGAAGTGCATGTTCCACATCCGCGTGCGCAACATCGGCTCCGCGCCCTACAGCGGCA